>CAIZLM010000080.1 GCA_903933805.1 uncultured Bacteroidota bacterium
CGTCGCCCGCGCTGAAGCCAGTTTTTCCGTTGACGTCGCTGTCAGTGATTCCGTTTTCAGTTTAATTTACCGGAACGGTGTTTTTCCGGTGCAGGGTGTTAGACCTGTTTTCAGCAGTGTTACAGATATCCTGGAAACCAATTTAAGCAAGTTTATCTTTGAGGCCTTGACGAGTGATTGCTATAGTTTGTCCATAGATTACGACAATGACGCTCAAAAGATAATCGCTGTTGTTGGAAATCGCACCATTGAAATTCCATTTATAGGCCGTATTGACAAAATCCGCCAGGGCAATATAGCCGAGGTTGTGGCCAATGTGAGTGTACACGAAGCGGGCCATGCGGTAGCCTATGTGGTGTTGTTCGGATTGGCGCCGCTCCAGCTTAAATCGAAGGTAGCAAGCAGTTATGCCGCTGGGTTTACGTTTCCGCATGAAATCTACGAAACGAAGGAAAATATCTTAAAAAAAATCACGGTATTTTTGGCTGGAGGAATAGCAGAGGACATTGTTTTTGGGGAGGATTATGCCACCGTTGGTCGTCTCAATGACCGTGAACAGGCATCGATACTTGCGATTGACTTCATACGAAGGTATGGTTTTGACCAACGTTATCAAGCCAATTACGCGTTGGATTATGCCCATGCGCTGGATAAATTCAGCACCGACAAAGATGTCGAAACCATGGTTTCGGGCTTGGTGAAAGAAACCCGTAGCCTGCTCATGCAGCACCGCGATTTTTTGTGTCAACTTTCGCGAGAACTCAACAAAAAAGGCAGCATGGAGGCCAAAGACGTGGCGGATGTGGCTGTTCAATTTGGAATTGAAGCGGTGATACGCGCGGAGGGTTATTTACACCTGCCAGACTATGTTGGAAAAATGGAGCAAGCGCAAGGAAGCGCAATTGCGCCGAACAGTACGCAATAATTTCCCCGTCGTTTTGTGCTGTTTACCATGCGCAGCATTTGGGCTTCAGGCCATTACTGCCATGGTTTCGTTTTGTGGGTCAATTTCCGGGAGTGCCAGCCAAAAATTGTTGATACCGTCTCCTTGGATCAGCGATACTTCTTGTGCGTTGAGTAGCTCCAGTAAGGCAAGGAAGGTGATGACGGCGTGGATACGGTTTTCCAAGGAAAGAAAGATCACGTCAAAATCCTTTTTTCCACCACCTTCCAGTTGGCTTACAATAAACGCCCGTTGTTCTTGTATGGTGTACTTAAAATTGTACACCGTGTGAACGCGTTTCGCCTTTTTTTCTTCCTCAAACCTTGAAACAAGCCGTTCAAACACACGCAGTAGCTTGTAGAGCGTCACGGATTCCATTTCTGCGTCGGCGAGGGCGTGTTCTGCGAGTTTTTTCAATTCAGTATTGGCATAACCGCGTGGGTTCATGAAGGCCCTCACTTCTTCGAGTCGGCGGAGTTCTTCCAGAACGCTTTTGTAGCGTTTGTATTCCAGGAGCCGTTCCACCAATTCTTGCCTTGGGTCCACTTCGTGGCCCTCCTCGTCCATTTGTTTGCGGGGCAGCAGCATTTTGGCTTTAATGCGCATCAAGGTGGCCGCCACGACAATGAATTCTGCGGCCATGTCCACATTGAGAGATTCCAGTTGTCGCAAGTACGCCAGAAAATCGTCGGTTATGGTTGCAATGGGAATGTTGTAAATATCCAGTTCATCCCGCTCTATAAAGAACAAGAGGAGGTCGAAAGGCCCTTCGAAGACGGGTATTTTTATGGTAAAGGTATCGTTCATGGGAAGATGTTTTAAGCGAACAGGTCTTCGCCAATATCTTTTCTGTAGTTTTTCCCCTCATAATCGATCACATGAGCATTCTGCTTTGATTGGCGTACCGCTGAAGGAATGTCTTTGCCCAGGCTTGTCAGGGCCATTACCCTTCCGCCTGCGGTGACCAGTTGGCCTAGTTCATTGGTGGTAGTACCGGCGTGAAAAACCGTACTTCCTACAATGTTTTCCCATCCGCGGATGATTTTACCTTTTTCATAGGGACCTGGGTAGCCACCGCTGACCAGAAAGATGGTGGCTGCGGCGCGTTGGTCGGCGCGGATATTCACCCTTCCGAGGGTTCCTCGGGCACAATTATCGAGCAACATGACGAGGTCGTTTTTCAGTCGTGGCAGCACCACTTCAGTTTCCGGGTCGCCCATACGGCAGTTGTATTCGATGACGAAGGGTTCACCGTTTACACGGATAAGGCCGATGAAAATGAAGCCCTTGTACACTATTTTTTCTTTGCGTAGGCCAGCCACGGTAGGTTGAATGATGCGTGTTTCCACTTTTTGCCACAAGGTGTCATCCACGAATGGAACGGGGCTGATAGCGCCCATACCGCCGGTGTTTGGTCCGGTATCGCCTTCCCCGATTCGTTTGTAGTCTTTTGCTTCCGGTAAAATTTTATACGTTTTGCCATCGGTTAGTACAAAAACGCTGAATTCAATACCGGACAGGAATTCTTCGACGACCACACGGTGGCCGGAAGTGCCGAATTTTCCGCCCAACATTTCGCGAAATTCCTGAATAGCCTCTGCGTGAGTTTGGCAGATGACCACGCCCTTTCCGGCGGCCAATCCATCGGCTTTCAGTACAATTGGCAGCGAGTGGTGCAGGAGGTATTGAACGCCCTCTTCGAGGTTATCGCTGGTGAACTCGCGGTAATTTGCGGTTGGTATCAGGTGGCGTTGCATGAATTTTTTACTCCAGGCCTTACTACCTTCCATTTGGGCGCCTGCTTTGGAGGGGCCGATGACCGGGATCTCTTTCAGTTGTTCGCGTTCTTGAAAGTAATCCCAGATACCGTTCACGAGCGGTTCTTCTGGTCCGACGACGACCATATTGATTTGATTTTCGAGGACGAAGTGCTCAATTGCTGAAAAATCCAGTGGGTTTAACGGCACATTTTGACCACACAGTGCAGTGCCGGTATTACCGGGTGCGATGAACAGTTTGGCGCAGCGAGGGCTCCGCGAAAGTTTCCAAGCGAAGGCGTGTTCACGGCCGCCAGAGCCTAGGAGTAGAATGTGTTTTTGGTTGTTCATATCGTGTTTATACCCTTTCGATGACCACGGCAGTAGCGCCGCCGCCGCCGTTGCAGATGGTTGCCAAGCCTAGGGAGCCATTTTTTTGTTGGAGCAGGTGGCACAACGTTGTAACGATGCGTGCGCCGGATGCCCCCAGCGGGTGGCCCAGGGATACGGCGCCACCGAACACATTCGTTTTTTCGTGGCTTACCTGCATCAGTTTTTCGAAAGCCATTGTAACCACGGCGAAGGCCTCGTTTACTTCAAAGAAATCGATGTCGCTGATCGACAGTCCCGCCATTTTCAGTGCTTTTGGGGCTGCGATGGTCGGAGAAGTGGTGAACCACTCAGGCTCCTGCTCTGCATCTGCAAAACCGCGAATCTTGGCGATGGGGGTTAGTCCGAGTCGTTTAACAGCCGCTTCACTGCAGAGAATCAGGGCTGTTGCGCCGTCGTTGATGGTGCTGGCATTGGCGGCAGTGACGGTACCATCGGGTGAAAAAGCCGGGCGAAGGCTGGGAATTTTGTCAAACATCACCTTTTTATATTCCTCGTCTTCGGTGATTGGGATGGCGTCGCCTTTTTTTTGAGGTACCAGTACGGGGACGATTTCAGCTTTAAAATAACCAGCTTCGGTTGCTGCGGCAGTTCGTTTGTAGGATTCAATGGCAAAAGCATCCTGCGCTTCACGGCTTAGGGCATATTTCAGGGCTGTTGCATCGGCGCACACCCCCATTGATTTTTGGTTGTAGGCATCGGTGAGGCCATCTTTTGCCAGACCGTCTACCAGTTCACTGTTGCCATATTTGTATCCCCAGCGGGCATTGGGCAAGTAGTATGGGATTTGCGACATATTTTCCATACCGCCCGCTACTACGACATCATTGATACCCAACATAATGGATTGAGCGCCGAGCGTAATGGCTTTCATCCCGGATGCACATACTTTGTTGATGGTCGTACAAGGTACGGTGTCGGGGAGCCCTGCGAACCGTGCGGCTTGTCTCGCGGGGGCTTGTCCAAGGTTTGCGCTGACGACATTGCCCATCAGCACCTCGTTTACATGTTCGGCAAGAACGCCTGCTTTTTCCAGCGCACCTTTGATGGCGATGGCCCCGAGTTGGGTTGCTGAAAATCCGGCTAATACGCCACCAAAACTCCCGATGGGGGTTCTAACAGCGGCTACAATAAATACGTCTTTCATGGTGTGGTTAGGTAAAATCGTTGTTTTTGTGCGGATAATGGTGGTGAAAAGGGCTTAGGACAAGGGATCAATAACCGGCGGCAGCGTCATCGCCCCGGTTGTCGGCTACTCCTTGCCATTTTCCGTTGGGGAGCCGAATAATGGCTTCCATCCGTCCGATGGGGCCGCGGGGATTGAGTACGTGTCCTTTTTTTTCTAGGGAAATTTGGGCTTCAGGGGAAAGGCAACCGTCTTCGAAGGAGATTACGTCGGGTTTCCATTGGTGGTGGAACCTTTTGGCTTGGACGGCTTCGGGTAGCGTAAGTCCAAACTCGACCACATTCACCAAAATTTGGAATGTAGTGGTTGGAATAGTCGTTCCCCCTGGGGTACCGAGCACCATCACCGTTTTACCCGCTTTACTGATGATGGTTGGCGTCATACTGCTGAGTGGTCGTTTGTTGGGTGAGATGGCATTGGCTTTGCCGCCGATGGCCCCATACAAGTTGGCCGTTCCTGGTTTTACACTGAAGTCATCCATTTCATTGTTCAGTAGAAATCCTGCGCCGCCCACGACAGTTCGGCATCCGTAGCTATCGTTGAGCGTTGTTGTGATAGAAACGGCGTTGCCTTCGGCATCCACGATGGAGAAGTGGGTTGTTTCTTCGCTTTCTTTGATGGCGCCTGCTGTTAGTCCGATGCTTTGAGATGCTGAATCAGGCTTGAAGGATGCCATACGTTTGTTGATATAGTCGAGGTCGGTAAGTTTTTTCACGGGCACCTTAAAGAAATCGGGGTCTGCCATGAAAACAGCACGATCTGCGAAGGCACGGCGTTCGGCTTCTACCATCACGTGTACCGCTTCGGCGCTGTGGATTCCGTAAGATTTCAGGGGGTATTCACCGATCATGGCCAGCAGTTGACGGAGGATAATCCCACCGCTGCTGGGAGGAGGCATGGTGACGACGTGCAAATCTTTCCAATCAAATTCCAGGGGTTTTCGCCATACGCTGTGGTAGTTGCTCAGGTCTTCTGCGGTAATGAGGCCACCTTTTCTGTCCATTTCGCGCAGGATGAGCGTTACGGTTGCGCCGCTGTAGAAGCCATCCCGGCCGTTTCCGGCTATTCGGCGCAGGGTTTCGGCGAGGTCTTTCTGGATGAGCCATTCCCCTGATTTCCAGTCGTCCATTTTAACCAACGCAGGGGTAAGGCTGGAATTTTTTGCCAGTAGGATTCGTTCTTCATTCAGGTCCTGCGCTTCTGCTGCTGTGATTTGGTAGCCTCGGTAAGCCAGTTCGACAGCTGGCATCACCAATTCACCCCATTTCAGTTTGCCATATTTTTTATGAGCTTCCCACATACCATCGACCGTGCCTGGGACCCCGCAAGCGAGCGCACCAAACTGACTTTTTTTGGCGAGTACATTTCCCAAGGAGTCTTGGTACATTTTTTCTGTTGCGGCATTTGGCGCTTTTTCACGAAAATCGAGGCAATAACTATTGCCCAGTTTGTCTCGGTACAGCATAAAACCGCCACCACCGATGTTGCCGGCTTGAGGATACACGACGGCCAGCGCAAACTGCACGGCGATGGCTGCATCCACGGCATTGCCACCTTTTTGGAGTACATCGAGCCCTACTTTTGTGGCGAGCGGGTGTGCGGTTACGACCACGGCGCTATCGCAGGTGATCTCTTTTTGGAAGGTATAGGGAAATGGGACGATAGACGATTGAGAAAAGCCACAAAAAGGGATGAAGAGCCCCACCGCAAGGAAAAATTGAAAAACTTTTTTCATGGAAAATATCGAGTGCTGAAGTTGATGTAAAAGCCGGCGTGTGTAGTGAGTATGGGTAATTTCAGGCCGCAAACGTAGGGTAAATTTACGAAAATACGGCAAAAAGTCACTTTTTAGCCTTTTTGCAAGGAGCATAAAAAAAATTATGGTATCCTTTTGTTCACAATTTTTGAGGAACTTCCAATTAAATAATTGCTCAAATTGTCTAAAAAGTCAAATCCCATTCTATTTTTGCCCCGGCCCAAAGCAGAAAACAAACAGTTTCAGCCATTCTAATCGAAGCATTCTTGTGAAAATAAACAGCAGAACGTTGGAGCTACGGCTTCGACAGGTTAGGGTTTTCGTTTCCCAAAACAGAAATTTGTTTGTCGGCATGGTGTTGGCTTCCGCAGGCATATTGACCATCCTTTCCCAGCGCTCGAAGCGTGATGATTCCGACCTTACGGACCTTTCCTCCCATCAAGGTTTGGCATTTTCCATGTTGCCCCAGGAAATGCGTTGGGGTTTTTCATTGGAGGAATTCCAGCTCAGCGAATCGGCGCTCCATGCCGGAGACGTTTTGGGTGAAATACTGTTAAAACACGGGCTTACTTATCCCCAGGTGCACCAATTGGTGGAGCAATGCAAGGGCAAGTTCAACATCAACTCTTTTCGCATTGGCAACAGCCTCAATTTTTTGAAAAAAGGTATCAGCCCTGCTCCTCAGTATATGGTGTATGAGGCTTCTCCTTATGAATACGCTGTATTCAATCTCCAGGCTCCTTACAATGTGGACGTCGTCAAACGGGAAGTAACAACCGAAGTTGTGGCGGCATCCGGCGTTTTGGAGACCAATTTTTGGCAGGCATTGACAGACAACGGACTCAACGACGAACTGGCAGATGGCATGATTGATCTGCTGGCGTCTTCCGTGGATTTTTACCACCAAAAACAAGGTGATCGGTTCAAGGTAGTTTTTGAGCAACACTATGTGGAGGGGAAGCCCGTTGGTACGGGAAAGATCATCGCAGCAGTGTATGAGCGCGACGGCAAAGAATCGTACGCATTTAACTATGAAAAAGAAGGTGAAAAGACCACATACTTTGATTTTGATGGTCGTCCGGCGCGCACAGCGTTCCTGAAATCACCGGTCAAATTCAGTCGAATTTCGAGTCGATACAACCTCAATCGATTACACCCCATCTTGGGCTATCACAAGGCCCACAAAGGCACGGATTATGCTGCACCCACCGGTACGCCGATCATGGCAGTGGCGGAGGGAACCGTGCTGGAAGCCGGTCGGCGGGGCGGAAACGGTATTTTTGTAAAAATTCGCCACGATGCGGTGTACGCCACCCAATACCTCCACATGAGCAGCTACGCGAAGGGCATGCGGCCAGGCGTTCGGGTGGCACAAGGCCAAACGATTGGCTACGTAGGCTCCACGGGTTTGGCCACCGGGCCCCACTGTTGTTTCCGTTTTTGGAAAAATGGCGTCGAGGTTGATCACCTTCGTTTGAATCTTCCACAGCCGCAGCCGATAACCGGCGCCTTGTTTGAATCCTTCAAAGTAGTGCGCAATGAATTGGTAAAACGCCTCAACGAAGTGCCTTACCGTACGCATGATGCGCTCAATTCGGAAGATCACGGCGTTGAAAAGCTACAGTCTATTCCCTGATTGCGCGTTGGTCATGGCGTATTCTCGACGGGCGCCCTTTTTGTAACTTCTTGTACAGCGGACACCTGCGACACAATGGTGCCTGTTCGCACCCGCGTTTCCAGCGTATCGCCGGTATTGACTTCCGATGTGGCGCAAACATATTTTCCGTTTATTGTGGTTAGGCTAAAGCCGCGTTTCAGCACATTTTCCGGGTGCAATGCGGCACAGTATGCCTCTGCCTGTTGGATGGCACGGTGTTGATTTTGGAGCAACTGTTGGGTGCGCAGGGGGATGTCTTGGGCGATTGTCTCCAGTTGAAAACCAGCCGATTGCAGGCAGGCTCGTGCCCCCCACCGGGCATCTCCGATGGTTTGCTCGAGTTTCAAGGCACAGTACTTCACAAAATTGAAAGCAAAAACACGAACTTGGTTTGTGGCTTCCAAAACATCGGATTCAAAAAGCAGGTTGTGTTGCAGGATAAATTCGGCCACTGCGGTGGGCGTTTTCAGTGCGCGGTGCGCCACCAGGTCCAGCACCGTTTCATCCACATCGTGGCCGATGCCCGACAGCACAGGCAAGGGTAGGTTTGCCACAGCCCTGCACAGTTCCAGCCCATCGAAGGAAGAAAGATCAAGTCTCGAGCCGCCGCCCCGCACGATGACCACACAGTCGAATGCGTCTTTTTTTTGGGCAATCAAGGACAAGGCAGCCACGACCTCCTGCTCAGAATTCTTCCCTTGTACCATGGCAGCAAACAAATGCAGCTCAAAGGAATAGGACATATTGTTGTCTTCCAGTTGCCGCTTGAAATCCTGTAGTCCTGCCGCTGTTTCAGAACTGATCACGGCGATGCGTTGGAGCACCATGGGCAGTGGGATTGATCTGTTTTTGTCGAACAACCCCTGATCCCGCAGGGTTTGTATCGTTTGGCGCCGCTGCAAGTCGAGTTGCCCCAAGGTGAAGGCAGGGTCTAGGTCAACGATCTGAAGCTTCAGGCCATATCGCTCGTGAAAATCCGGCCGCACCTGAATTTTTAGCCCCACGCCCTCCCGCAGAACACTGTTGAGGCCCAAGCCGTGTTTGTAGAGCAACTGGCGGTATTCGCCAGACCAAATGACCGCCTGCGCTTGCGCCAAGATATCGTTGTTTTCGCCTTTTTGTACCAGTTCGAGGTAGAAATGCCCGCGTGATTCATTGATTTTGGATACCTCTGCGGTGATCCACAACGGCTGGGGGAAGTTGAGCGCAACGATGCGTCGGAGGTGTTCGTTCAGTTCAAAAAGGGTTGACATGTTGGGTGTAAGTTGTTTGGCCTAGAAAAATCATCGACATGCGCTCAACGGAAAACCGTTAGGTATTGACTTGTCTGGGGAACACGAGCACAAAAGCACTGCCTTTCCCGGGTTCACTTTTTACATCCAACAGCCCTTTGTGGGCCGTCATGATGGCTTTTACATAACTCAGTCCCAGGCCAAAACCTTTGACATCGTGGATATTGCCCGTGTGTACGCGGTAGAATTTATCAAAAATATGTTTTCTTGCTTCCTTGCTGATGCCCAGGCCATGGTCTTGCACGGTGATTTCCAAACCCAATGGTACATTGCGCGTACTGATATTGATGATAGGTTTGTCGGGGCTGTATTTGTTCGCATTGTCTAGTAGGTTGTGGATGATACTGGCAATGTGGGTAGCATCACCTTCTATCATTGGATTTTCGGCCAGCAGTTCAACGGTCAGTGTACCGTCTCTTTTTTCCACCTGAAGGCTGAAATTGTCCACTGCTTGTTGAATGACATCGTGCATGTTCAGCGCGCTTATTTTCAGGTCAAAATCTTTTTTATCGATCAGGGCCATTTGCAGCACGCGTTCCACCTGACTGTTCATACGCCTGTTTTCTTGGCGGATAATGTCCAAGAAGCGTTTAATTTTTTCCGGGTTGTTGACCACCATTGGGCTACTGATGCTATCAGCGGCGAGGGAAATAGTTGCGATGGGCGTTTTAAATTCGTGGGTCATGTTGTTGATAAAATCCGTTTTTATCTCGGACAGTTGTTTTTGGCGGTAGATGACCTGAATGGTGTACCAAAAGCAGAAAAGAATGATGCCTGTAAAGATGATAGACAGCGCCAGGGTGCCGAAGACCGATTCCAGCACGAGACGGGTTCGGTTTGGGAAATAGAGGGAGAGGTACCCTGGCGATTCGATGTCTTGGGTAAACAGGGCAACTTTGTAGGGAGAATTAAACAGCGTTGGGGCTCCGCCATGGGCTACTTGAGGGCCATTGTCTTCTACCACGAAGTGGTCGTTCACGATCACAAAGCTGTTGCGAGCTTTGGAATACACGCCGTATTGGTACGCGGCCCGGATACCGCGACTTTCGATTTCCTCCCGGACGGAACTGTTGAGCAGGTCTAGGAGAACCCTTTCAGCGAGGGGTTTGGCGTCCACCAGTTGGAGCACCTTCATGTACTCCCAGCGATTGATATTGTCTTCAAATGATTCCCCTTTCCCTACGGGATTGGGGAAGCTGTCTTTTTGTTCGATACGCCGGGTAGCGTAACCATTTTGCAAGTATTTGGCTGCCTGTCTGATGTTGCGGTTCGCCACGTTGTTGCTTTGAATTCGAGAGGCATTGAGGGCCTCCTGCACCTTCATTTCTTCATAATATTGCAATCTGCTGGCGACCTTATTGAGCGCCTCGAACACATTTTTGTCAAATTGTCCTTCGTTGAGTCGGATATTCCAGCCAATCCAGTACACCTGTAAACTGATGATCCCGATCAGGGCGAGCGACATAAGACCGATGATGAGGCGAATACGTTTGGCGTTCATATAAATGTTGGAAAGGTGTAATGGGGCAGGAAGATATGGTACTCCCAACGGCAAAGGTAGGTTCGAGCAAGCATGATTTTGTGTCTTGATTGTTAACTTTGTATCGGCTTTCTTGCTACTTTTGCCCATATAATATAAAAATATCGGCAATGCGTTGGGTGGTTGCGTCTAAGGCAAAAAGGGGCTATTTTTTGCCAGACAGCGGGCCACGCAAGCTACTACAAAATAAGGTATTGATACAAGTAACTGGTTAGGCGGCGCGCTGTCTGGCCCAAAACCGCCTATTTTCCGCCATGCTTCGCGGATTTTTTTGACCGTAGCGCTGCTGCGGCCTACAAAAACCCGCTTTGTCTGGCAAAAAACGGCCTCTTTTTTTTCTCTGACGCGACCACGCTAACCATTTACTGATACAAAAGCTATATGAAAACAAAGAAACAAGCGAAGGCTAAATCGACATCAATACCATCGGGCGTAGTATCTACTGCTAAAGACTTCGGTATTCAATCGGATAAAAACTGGTACCGCTGGTGGCAGATAGGCTTGGCGGTACTTGCCGCCGTATTGTACGTCAACACATTGGGCCATCAGTACACCTTTGATGATTCCATCGTAATTGTGGAGAATGCCTTTACCAAAAGAGGTTTCGGGGGTTTGTATGAACTGTTCACCCGTGATTTTTTTGAAGGAATTTATGGCCCGCAGGGCATGGAACTTACCGGCGGTCGTTACCGGCCTTTGTCATTGATGATGTTTGCCATTGAGTGGCAATTTTTTCCCAACACGCCAATGGTAGGCCATTTGTTGAATGTCTTTTTCTACATGTTGACCGCTTGGGTGATGTTGGGGGTATTAACGCGCTGGTTTGGTCGGGGTTCGATGGTTCCCTATGCGACCGTTTTGTTGTTTGTGGTACATCCGGTACACACCGAAGTTGTCGCCAACATCAAAAGTCGCGATGAGATCATGTGTTTATTGTTGTTGTTGTCAGCCCTTTACAGTGTACAGCAAAAGAAAGCAATATGGGCGATATGGGGTTCGGTTGCCTTTTTCATGTCGTTGTTGGCCAAGGAAACATCCTTTATGTATGCGCCATTGATACCAATGGTATATCTCGTGTTTGATGAAAAAGAGGGCGCTGTCTTGAGCAACCGTCTTGGCGCCGCCTTGAGGAAGAGCCTTCCCTATTTTGTCGCTGCGTTGGCCTATTTTACACTTCGATATGCGATGGTTGGGGGTGTAGGAGGATCGGAGACCAACCCAGATATCATGGAGAACCCATTTGTCAGCGCTACTGTTTCTGAAAAATTGGGTACCATCGGACTGATATTGTTTCGTTATTTGGGCTTGATGGTTTTTCCCATAACCTTGTCTTGCGATTATTCTTACCCCCAGATACCCTTTGTAGGGTTGGCCAATCCACTGAGCTTACTTACTTGGGTTGCCGTTATTGGAGCGACGGGTTGGTCATTGGTGCATGTGTTGCGAAAAAGTGTGATAGCATTGGGTTGGTTGATGTTTTTGCTGCCACTTTTATTGGTGTCAAACTTGCCCTTTAACATTGGCGCACCGATGGGCGAGCGATTTTTGTACGTACCCTCTCTCGGGTTTTTGTTGATGGCAGTATTGCTTTTGACACGGGTATTGTCAGCGCAAAAAAAAATATTGTGGGCAATTGTTGTGGTGATTGCCGTTATTTTTTCGCTGAAAGCAGTGAATAGAAACCCATTTTGGCACGACAACCTGACCTTATTTGGAGAGGATGTGAAGAACAGCCCCAACAGTGCCAAAATACATTATTATTATGGCAGCGATTTGCTGAACAGTGTCATCAATGGCGGAGACAACCGAATCTTAGACAAGGCCTTGCCGGAGTTAACAAGGGCTGTATCCCTGAATCCCAAATTTCACTTGGCGATTTACGCGCTGGCCAAGTTGTATGATATGAAAGGCGATGGCAAAAATTCGCTGGATTGTTGTACCCAGGTTTTGGCCTTAAAGCCGACCCATATAGGTACTACCCTGCTTTTGGGAAAAATTTACGGAAAATATTTTAACAATCCAGATAAGTCAATAGAATACCTAGAGCGCTATGTTTTTCAGTTTAAGCAGAACACCGACCCGACAGGTTGGCAGTATCTTGGAACGGCATACGCCATCAAAGGGCGCATACCGGAGGCGATCAGTGCTTTAAACAGTTGTTTAAAGTTGCAGCCAGACAATGCAGACGCGTACACCAATCTTGGATATTTATATTTACAAGTAGGAAATACCGAGCAGGGCAACGCCAGTTTTGAGAAAGCCAAGGCCCTTCGGAAGCGCTGATGCAGCGTCTAGCCGGGATGATTTAAAAATATGTTGCAATAATTCAAAATGAAAAGCACTTTTTTTTGTGGTTTCTTGGTAAATTATCCATTGTTGGGTTACCTTTGCGTTCGCTTTTGGGAAAGGCATGTATAGTGCTATCATTTTCCCATTGATTTTGAACGAGTTACAATAAATTTTAGCAAAAAGAACGGTATGCCAACTATCAATCAATTGGTGCGCAACAGCCGCGAGAAAGTGGAGTACACGAGTAAGAGCCGCGCTTTGAGCGCAAGCCCGCAGAAGCGTGGCGTTTGCACCCGTGTGTATACCACCACTCCGAAAAAGCCTAACTCTGCTCTTCGCAAGGTCGCAAAAGTGCGTCTTGTAAACGGCATTGAGGTAATCTGTTACATTCCGGGAGAGGGTCACAATCTTCAAGAGCACTCCATTGTGCTTGTACGCGGAGGTCGTGTAAAAGATCTTCCGGGTGTACGCTACACCATCGTTCGTGGTGCACTCGATACAGCGGGTGTACAGAAGCGCAATAAAAGCCGTTCTAAGTACGGCACCAAGCGTCCGAAAAAATAATTATCACATTCACCTTTATCAAATTAAGCAATGCGTAAGCACAAACCGAAACCTCGAGTATTGGCCGCCGATCCGCGTTATAACGACACGATGGTAACACGTTTCGTCAATAACCTGATGTGGGAGGGCAAGAAGAGCGTTGCATTTGGTCTTTTTTACGATGCACTTGACATCGTCAAAGGCCGCACCAACGAGGACGAGTTGCAAGTGTGGAAAAAAGCACTCAACAACGTCATGCCTCAAGTGGAAGTTCGTAGTCGCCGTATTGGCGGCGCAACGTTCCAAATTCCGACCGAATTGCCGGCCAACCGGAAAATATCCATCGGAATGAAGTGGATGATCAAATACGCCCGAGCCCGCAGCGGCAAGGGTATGGCTGAAAAGCTCGCCGCTGAAGTAATAGCAGCCTCTAAAGGAGAGGGCAATGCTGTGAAAAAGCGCGAAGACACGCACAAAATGGCGGAAGCCAACCGCGCTTTCGCCCATTTCAGGGCATAATTTGGCTTACAGCCACGCTTACCGCCAGAATTGACCCCGCGCTTCTTAAAGATGCAGGGTCAATTTTAGGCGGTATTGGCGTTTTTAAAGGGTTGTACAAAACAAACATTATTTTTGTTTTACAAAACTTTTAAAATGCAAAATTCAATTGCGCAAAATATCGTTTTAGCAAAAGTCGATTATCTTGCTTTTCACAGAATTATTGGAACATTTACTCATCATTCATCTTAACTTATAAAACAAGTCATGGCAAACGACCTCCGGTTCACCCGTAACATCGGTATTGCCGCCCACATTGATGCGGGCAAAACGACCTTCACAGAGCGCACGCTCTACTACACAGGCGTCACCCACAAAATTGGCGAAGTGCACGAAGGCGCAGCCACCATGGACTGGATGGAGCAAGAGCAAGAGCGTGGTATTACCATCACCTCTGCCGCTACCAAGGCCCCGTGGTCAGTTGAAGGCCAACAATTTGATATGAACATCATTGACACCCCCGGTCACGTTGACTTTACGGTGGAAGTAAACCGCTCCCTTCGTGTATTGGACGGACTGATTTTTCTTTTTTCGGCGGTGGATGGTGTTGAACCACAGTCGGAAACCAACTGGCGTTTGGCAGACAACTACCGCGTACCACGCATCGCATTCATCAATAAAATGGACCGCGCTGGTTCGGATTTTATGATGTGTGTGAAAGACATGAAAGCCAAATTGGGCGCCAATGCTATTCCATTGCAGGTTCCCATCGGTGCCGAACACAATTTTAGGGGCGTTGTTGACTTGGTCACCAACCAAGCTGTGGAGTGGAACGAGCTCGATATGGGCATGACTTTTAAAGTCATTGACATTCCGGAAGACCTGAAAGAAGTAGTGGCCGAACAACGCCAGTTGCTCATTGAAGAGGTCGCCGGCTATGATGATACCCTGCTGGAAAAGTTTTTTGAAGACCCCAACAGCATCACCGTTGAAGAAATGCGCGCTGCCGTCCGTGCTGCCGTTTGTGATTTGAAAATGACGCCGGTTATGTGCGGTTCAGCTTTCAAGAACAAAGGTGTTCAAGCTTGTCTGGATGCGGCTTGCTACTACTTGCCAGCACCAACGGACATTCCTCCGGTAAAAGGTATTGACCCAAGAAACGACACGGAGGTGTACCGTAAGCCCGATATTAAGGAGCCTTTCACTGCATTGGCGTTTAAGATCGCCACCGATCCTTTCGTGGGTCGTCTTTGCTTTATACGCGTATATTCCGGTAAACTGGATGCAGGTTCTTACGTGTTGAATACCCGTACGGGCGACAAAGAGCGTATCAGCCGTCTGTACCAAATGCATGCCAACAAGCAGAACCCGATTGACGCGGTTGAAGCGGGTGATATTGCAGCAGCAGTAGGTTTCAAAGACATCCGTACCGGTGATACCCTGTGTGATGTTGCCCACCCGATCGTTCTGGAGACCATGGTTTTCCCAGAACCGGTTATCGGTTTGGCGGTGGAGCCTAAAACGCAGAAAGACTTGGACAAAATGGGTATGGCACTCAACAAACTGGCCGAAGAAGATCCAACCTTCCGTGTTCGCTACGACGACGAAACCAACCAAACCGTTATTTCCGGGATGGGTGAGTTGCACTTGGAAATCATCGTGGATCGCTTGCGCCGCGAATTTAAAGTAGAATGTAACCAAGGGGCTCCTCAGGTAAACTACAAGGAGGCCCTGACCAAAACAACCTCGCACCGCGAACGCTTGAAAAAGCAAACGGGTGGATCGGGTCTTTTTGCCGACATGGAATTTACACTCGGCCCTGCCGATGAGGATTTCCTCAACAGTGACGATTTCAAAAGCGGCAAGAAAAAACTTCAGTTCGAGTGGGGTATTGTCGGTGGTTCCATTGATAAAAACTATCAGAAGCCCATCGCCGATGGTTTCACCCAGATGATGAACAACGGTATTCTGGCAGGTTACAACATTGATTCCATGAAAGTACGGGTCGTTGATGGTAGCATGCACGCCGTGGATTCCAAGCCTATCGCTTTCGAATTGTGTGCGAAAGAGGGTTTCCGCGCAGCAGCACCAGCCACCAAACCCAATATCATGGAGCCAATCATGAAACTTGAGGTGATCACACCGGAAGAATATGTCGGGCCTGTTATTGGTGACTTAAACCGTCGCCGTGGTATGCCGAAAGGCCAGGAAACCCGCATGGGTGGCGCCATTGCCATCCAAGCAGAGGTGCCACTTTCTGAAATGTTCGGTTATGTGACGCAACTCCGTACCCTTACTTCAGGTCGCGCTTCTTCTACCATGGAGTTCAGCCACTATGCGCCTCCTCCGGAAAGCGTAGCCAAGGCTGTTATTGAGAAAGCAAGGGCTGGTAAAGCCTAATATATACCAATTTTCATTGGTGTCATGTGGGCCTCTGTTCGTCGTTTTGATGGACAGAGGCTCTTTTTATATCCATGACCTATGGACGGTCAATTGTTGTCTTGCCCCTTTTCGAAACCAAAGTGCCACACCAAACTAAGGGCTCAGGACAACACGCGTTCTTGGTATTTTGGAATGGTGGTTGTAAAAACAGCGCAACATCTATTTCAAAAAATGACGATGGGGGTACATGCAAAGATTTTTTTCAAGCCATATTGCCAAAAACAGGACTAAAAAAAGGCAAAATTGGCCAAATGAAGCTCGGTAAATATAATTCGGGTAACTGGTTAGCGTGGTCGCGTCTGAGACAAAAAAGTGGCTATTTTTTGCCGTATGAAGCGGATTTTTTTAGGCTTTAGCAGCGCTACGGCCTACAAAATCTGCGAAGTATGACGGAAAATGGGCCTTTTTGGGCCAGACAGCGTGCCAACTAACAGTTACTTATAGAAAACCCTTAACTCGGATAAAGGGCAACGCTATATATTTGACCTTTATTGGTGTGCCGAAGTTTAGGGCCAATGAATAGCACAATACTGATTTTACACTACCTTTTAAAACAAATAGCATGAAAATATTGCTTGTATTTGCCCTTATTGTCGGGCAAGCGCTCTTCTTAACCCCCGCGCTCCAAGCCCAAGCCGAATACAATGCCTTGATCAAAGAGGCTGCTGCTTATCTACCCGATGCGCTGGAAAAAGCAGATTCGGTGACGGTGAAACTACTGACCCAGTTATCGCAAAACGGCCCTGTGGACGATACCATATTTGCCAAGGCGAATTTTCTCATGGGGCAAGTACGACAATACCAAGGAAGCCTCAACATTGCGGC
>CAIZLM010000081.1 GCA_903933805.1 uncultured Bacteroidota bacterium
CACTTTTTTGTCTCAGACGCGACCACGCTAACCAGTTACTAATTTTTTAAATTTAAAACAACAAAGGCGTTTCAAATATGAGCTTCAAAGATAACATGGTTGGTCGGGGGAAAAAAAACGCTTTTATATTGGTCTATTTCCTTCATTTCTCGCAGTCTTTGCCCTTTTATGTGCTGATCTCTTTGAACCGCTAGAAGGGTCTATTTAACCCTCATCATCTGTTTAGTAGCAAAAAATTTGTCAGTTTCTAAGGTATAATAAATACTACCGGTTTGATTGACCAAAGCACAATCGAATAATATGGTATTGTAACCTTGATGATAGTAACCCTTCTGTGTATAGATAAAACGACCAGTCTCATCAAATACCGTCAAGGTAGCAACGGTTGCTTCCGGAAGTATAAAACCAATCTCTGTTTTGTCAACACAAGGATTTGGCTTGTTTTGGTACAATACGAAGTCTATCCCCGTGGTTCCCGTCTTAAGCGCTACCGGGAGCCCGTTCTGCTCCTGCACCTCTAACGCTGTAACATACGTCATTTTAACAGGTTCCGGACGATAATCAGTATGCCACGCCAAAGGATCTAGATCTTTCTCGCTTACTGACAACACCTGGTGGGACATAAAACCTCCTGCCAAAACCCTAAAACGCACAGTAAAGACCAATGGCTGTCCAGCCACCGTCAGTGCCTGTCCTGCTGCCCAAACCAGCCGTAAATGCCCTTGCATCAAATTCCACGTGCCAAAATTGTCCAATTGAAATGGCATTCCGGCAATCGGAGTAACGGAAACAAAAGATAGCACGTTCGGATTGAACCAAAAAGAAGCCTGTAGCGCCACCAAATCTTCAAAATGCAAGCAGCGAAAAGGAATTTGAACAATACTATCTTCTAAAAGCTCCAAGTCGGGCACCTGAAACACCACAGGAACCGGTGGCGCAGGCTTCAAAGCCGGATTGGTATTCGGCACAACCAAATCTCCTATTTTAATACCCACAAAATCCTGGTCGGTCTGACTGGTCGTGATATTTACATAGTTGATTTTTTCAGGAAAACTCCAAAAAACTCCCGTGCCATAAGGTGTTGGAAAGGTGTGCGCTGCGGGTACAAATCGCCAAGATTTCTTAAATTGCAACAAAGCAATTGGATTGTTCAACAGTGCTTGTTTGATGTATGCTACATCTAGCGTATTGAGTTGGTTGTTGTTGTCAACATCCCCGGCAATAAACTGGTATGGACTGGTAAATGGACCTGTACCGCTGACCATCTGTGCCAGTCGAGCAGCATCCAAGGCCGTTAGGCCATTGAATTTTCCGGTTGTCTTGGTCGGTGTGATCGCAAAATTAAACCCATCTCCGATCATATTAAACAACCCATCCGGTACCGTTACAAGCGATGCAACGGTGTTTCCACTCAAAGCCACGGTGGTGGCTCCTACGCCCTGCGTGAGATCCGTGAACCACTTTAATTTACCCGTAAATCTTCTACAGGTGGCCCCCAATGTGATGGACGATGTGGTGGTGCAACTATTGTTGTCTGTCACCGTCACCGTGTAAGTCCCAAATCCCAACCCATTCAAATCTTCGGTCGTTGTGCTGTTGCTCCAATTATACGTATAGGGCGTCAATCCACCTGCAACCGAAAGATTGGTGGTGCCATTGGTTGCGGTACAAGAAGCTAGAAAACCTACAACTCCACTTGAAAGCAGGGTTGGCTGTGTCAGTGTTTCAGAGGTACTCCGGGTACAACCATTTGCGTCAGTCACCGTCACAGTATAGGTTCCAATGACCAAACTGCTAATATCTTGGATAGATTGCCCGTTACTCCAAAGATAATTGAATGGTGAATAATTTGAGGAAACCGTCAAATCTATGGCACCGGTGCTCAATCCGTAACAACTTACCTGAAGCGGGTTGGAAGATAGCAATGGCAAACTGACCACTGCAACAGACTTAGTCCCTGTCGCTGTGCAGCCATCTGCGCTGGTTACGGTTACCGTGTAGGTGTAACTTCCAACGGTACTGTTGGAGTACTGGGCCGAGATAGCAGATCCGCCGCTGTTTGACCAGGCATAGGTGAAGGGGGATAATCCGTTTGGAACAGCGGTCAAGGTAGATTGATCCTGCACCAAAAGGGTAGCATCATTGGGCGTACAGGAGTTGTCGGTCTCTACGACGGAAACCGTGGTCACCGCTTGGGATGGCTCTTGAATATTCTCGGTAAGGACGGTCGTGCATCCACGATAATCCGTTGCTGTCACGGTGTAGGTACCGGCAGCCTGACCGCTGATGGCCGTGCTGGTTTGGCCATTAGACCAAAGATAGGCGTATGGACCAGTGCCGCCCGCAACGCCTACCTGGATCATACCATTTGAACCAAATTGGCAAGAGACATCAATGACCTCTATCACGGAGAGGGTTAAGGCAGTAGGTTCAGTAATTGTCACAGCACTTGTAACGGTGAAACCGTTGTTATCGGTCACAGTTACGCTGTAGGTAGCCGCCCCGAGTCCGTTGATGGCAGCAGTGGTCTCTCCATTGGACCATAAGTAGCTGAATGGGCTTGCGCCCCCATATCCACCTACTGTTATCATTCCATTTGTCCCACTGTGGCAAGTGACGTTGAACAATTCAATCAACGAAACCGTTACTGTTTCGGGGGGACTGGTGATGGTGACTGAACTGTTCGCCGTACATCCGTTGCTGTCTGTCGTCGTCACATGGTAGGTGCCTGCGGTGAGACCATTTATCTCGGCGGCACTTCCTCCATTGGACCAAATATAGGTGTAGGAGCTCGTACCGCCGTTGCCCTCAACATGGATTGACCCTTCGGATCCACCCTGAATAGATACGTTGTTCATGCTAAGCACCGAAATACTCAATATGTTTGGTTCTGTGATCGTCACGGAATTGTTGGCGGAGCAGCCATTGCTGTCGGTTACAGTCGCAGAGTAGGCGCCGGCTGCCAATCCCGAAGCGATTTCGTCGGTTTGACCATCGCTCCACAAATAGCCGAATGGAGTTGTA
>CAIZLM010000082.1 GCA_903933805.1 uncultured Bacteroidota bacterium
ACAGTAAACGCTTTTTCTTCCACATCGCCTTCAATGGGCTTGACTATCATGGCTGGCAGCGGCAGGTTTCCGCTGTGGGGGTGCAGGAAGTAGTAGAAGCGGTGTTCAAAAAGGTTTTAAAAATTCCGGTTGGCATCAATGGATGCGGTCGCACAGATGCGCAGGTGCACGCAAGTCAGTTTGTTTTTCACGCAGATTTGCCCGAACCTATGCATCCCGAACTGTTGTTTCGCCTCAACCGTACCTTGCCTCCCGATATTGCAATTTTTGACATTATTCCGGTAAACGACAAGGCCCATGCACGCTTTGATGCCGTTCAGCGCACGTATGATTATTTTATTCATACGAAAAAAGATCCATTCTTGAATGGCCTCAGCGCCTTGTATGCTGATCGACAGCTTGATCTGAGCAGTATGAAAGCTGCGGTACAGTTGTTGACAAAATACGATGATTATTACGCGTTTTGTAAATCGCCGGCCAGTTTTGTGCACACCATTTGCCGGGTTACGGCTGCCCATTTGTGGGTCGATAAAAGTGGTGAAAGATTGCGGTTTCAAGTGACATCCAATCGTTTTCTCACTGGAATGATCCGTATTATTGTGGGGCGGTTGTTGGAAATTGGCGCTGGAAGGATGCGTGTAGAGGATTTTGAACACCATTTGAGGAACAAAGAAACTCCACGGATTATTACGGGCGCCCATCCACAGGGGCTATATTTGTCGAAAATAGTGTATCCATACCTGGATTTACCCCAACGAACTGAATTTGCCGCTATTTTCCAGTACGAACAACAGGATTATTGGTTGGAGACGTAGCGAAAGTTAACTTTTTAAGTAGTAACTGGTTAGCGTGGTCGCGTCTGAGACAAAAAATATGGTCAGTAGCTACGCGTAACTTAACATGAATGTTCATATTTGTGGTTCATAAACAATGTATGCTTGATGAAACGTCTTTACTTTTTCCTAATCGGCGCCTTTTTTGCTTCAGCCCTCTCTGCCCAAGACAACAAGATTTCTTTCTCTGCTGACCTCCTGAAGAGTACGGGTATTCGCAACATTGGCCCAGGCGCCATGTCGGGCCGAATCACCGCTATTGCAGTGGATCCAACGCATCCTGAGGTCATGTATGCGGGAGCCGCCTCCGGCGGGGTTTGGCGCAGTACGAGTGGTGGCACAAACTGGCAGCCGATATTCGATAAAGCGCCAACCCAAAGTGTCGGTTCTATTGCTGTGAATCCGCGCAACCCCGACGAAATCTGGGTGGGCACGGGCGAGGGGAATCCCCGCAATTCCCAAAATTTTGGCGTTGGAATATTTAAAACCATCAATGGCGGGAAAGACTGGGTGTGCATGGGCTTACAACAAACCCGCACCATCCACCGCATCGTGTTGCACCGCGACAACCCCGATATCGTGTTCGCGGCATCTTTGGGTTCCAGCTATGGACCCACCGAGGATAGGGGTGTTTTCAAAAGCATCGACGGCGGAAAAACCTGGAAAAAGACCCTGTTTGTGAATGATTTAACGGGTTGTGCTGATTTGGTGGCGGATCCTCAAAACTCCAACAAGCTGTTTGCGGCCATGTGGGAGTATCGCCGTTGGCCCTGGTTTTTCAAATCCGGGGGAAAGGGTTCCGGGCTCTTCGTCAGCTATGATGCCGGGGAAACCTGGGTAAAACGGACCGAAAAAGACGGTCTCCCCGAGGGTGAACTCGGTCGAATCGGATTGGCGGTCGCTAAAAGTAACCCTGATGTGGTGTATGCACTCGTCGAGGCAAAGGAAAATGCACTCTATAAAAGCACCAATGGCGGCATAAATTGGCAAAAAATGGCCACAAAAGGCATGGGAGATCGACCTTTCTATTACTCTGATATTTACGTTGACCCAAGCAATGAAAATCGGGTGTATTCCATTTTTACCTTTATTTCAAAGAGCGAAGACGGAGGAAAGAATTTTGAGACTTGGGCAGGCTGGCACATCCACCCCGATCACCACGCGTTTTGGATCAGTCCCACCAATCCAAATTACATCATCAATGGAAATGACGGAGGGCTCAACATTACTTTGGATGGTGGAAAAACCTGGCGTTATGCCGAAAATATCCCTGTCGGCCAGTTTTACCACGTGGAAGCAGACCAGGAATGGCCTTACAATGTGTATGGTGGATTGCAGGACAATGGCTCTTGGGCCGGCCCATCCGCGGTGTGGCGGTCCGGCGGCATCCGAAATTCCGACTGGCAGGAGGTCAATTTTGGAGACGGTTTTGAAACTTTGCCCCAAAAAGATGACCCACGGTACGTTTTTTCAGAATCCCAAGGCGGAGAGCTAAGCCTAACCGACCGAAAAACCGGCGAAAGCCACTTCATAAAACCCCTACACCCGGATGGCAAAACAGACTTGCGGTTTAATTGGAATACGGCGCTCGCACAGGATCCTTTCAACCCGCATGGAATTTATCTAGGGTCTCAATTTGTCCATTATTCCAATGATTTGGGCCAAAATTGGCAAATAATAAGCCCCGACCTCACCACCAATGATACGTCTAAAATGCACCAAGACATCTCCGGTGGTTTGACCTATGATGCGACCAATGCTGAAAATCATTGCACGATCATCGCCATCAACCCCTCCCCGGTAGAATCCGGTGTGGTTTGGGCCGGTACCGACGATGGACAGGTACAACTTACCCGCGATGGCGGAAAAACCTGGGAAAATTTCGGCGCCAAACTTCCCAATGCACCCAAAAATGCCTGGATTCCTGCCCTCGAAGCATCGCCCACAAACCCAGGAGAAGTTTTTGTGGTCATGAACAATTACCGCCAAAACGACTTTGAACCGTATCTATACCACACACTAGATTACGGAAAAAAATGGAAGCGACTCGTCTCCCCTAAAAACCTGCCCTCCTCCAGTGCTGACGGCGGTGGCAATTTCTGCCTTTCAATGGTACAGGATGCCGAAGTGCCCGCGCTGTTGTTTCTCGGAACCGATCAGGGCCTTTATGTATCCATTGATTATGGCGAAACTTGGGTGAAATGGCCAGGCGAGACTTTCCCATCTGTCCCGGTGTACGACCTGAAAATACAACAGCGCGATGGCGACTTGGTGCTGGCTACTTTTGGCCGCGCCATGTGGATCCTCGACAACCTTTCTGTGTTGCGAGAATTGGCGCGTGGTCGTGGATCAATTTTGGAGCAGCCGTTCAAACTATTTCCCGCACAACCGGGTGTTTTGGCGGAATACCGCTCCTTTGACGGCCCACGATTCGCCGTAGATGCGACTTATGAAGGAGAAAATAAGGGCACCTCTGTTCAAATTCCCGTTTGGGTGAAACCGGGGTTGCAAAAAACAGCCACGAAAGACACAGCCACGAAAGATGCAGCCACCAAGGAAAAAGGCAACGGCAAGGGCAAAGACTCAAAGGATGGCAAGAAAAAAGAAAAAGCATCCGTTGTTGTATTGTCGGTGAAGGGCGATACACTCCGCACCTTTAAAACTGAACTGGACTCAGCTTTTAATTCGAAAATTGGTTGGGGAATGGATACGAAAGGGGTGCTTTTTCCAAGAAAAGGCGATCCGTCACCAGATCAGGAGGAACCGGGAGGAGGTCCACAGGTGCTGCCCGGCGATTATTGGGTCAAAGTCAAATACTTGCAATGGACCGATTCTATGCTGGTTCAAGTATTGGACGACCCTCGCTTGCATATCTCCAGCGCTGATCGAAATGCAAAAAATGCCGCCCTGCGTGAAGTTTACCAAGTGGTAGAAAGGAGCACCAAGGCCTACAACCGGCTGAAAGAGGCTGAAAAGACCCTGTCATTGGTCGAAAGTCAGTTTGTCAATGTGCCAGACAGTACCAAAAAAGAAGCCCTGAAGTTGGGCGCTGCGCTGAAAGATTCCATCGCCAACCTCAAAGATCAATTTTTTCAACACAAAGAGGAAAAAGGCATTAAACGTGGCGCCGACAACTTGAACGCTAAGCTGTACAACGCACTTGGGTACATCGGAGGAAATATGGGTGCCCCCAACAGCACCACGAAAACGGCCATGGCCACGGCAAAAACAGCCTCAGATACACTCATCAACAACATCAATACGCTGCTAGAGGCTCCCTGGAATAACTATAGAGCCAAGGTAGAAGCCATTCAATACGCACTTTTTAAAGATTTTGAACGGCTTTAAGCGCTTGTGAAATATTGTGTAATCGGTTGGGTTGCATGCTGTCGAAGCCAAAAAAAGTGGCAAATTTGACATACAGCATGCCACCCAACCAGTTACGATATTGAAACCAGTTGTTTGGCGAGTTCTCCGGCCCTAAAAACCCACTTTTTGGGCCGAGAAATCGTTTAATAACTGGTTTTTCTACTATATAAAGAATTGCGTTCAAAAATATACTGCGGTTGACTAAAAAAAGTGTATGTTGCAATAAAAACACTTTAAGCCATGATGTCTAGGCATCCCATATATTGCTTCTTGTCGGGAAATTATAAAATAACATTACACAAAAGAAGCATACTTGTAGCCCTTTTGTGCTCATGGGGCTGGTTTTCCGCTTGTTTACTAGGTCAAAATCACGAACCAATTGACACCTTGGCCCAACGCCTCGAATCAATGGAAAGCGACACCATAAAAATCAGGTATTTGCTTCAGTTATCGAAAGAAAAAATGTTGGTAGAGCCCAGCATGGCCGTTGAATCTTCCCTGAAAGCCTTGTACTTAGCCAAATCAACACCATCCGGAGAACCTATTATCAAGGCTTGTATAAAAAGTGTCGGCGTGGCTTGTTATTATTCCGGCTTGTTGGAGGAGGCCGCAAAGTATTTCGGTGAATACCTTGAAATCGTAAAAGTATCGGGTACAAAACGTGAACTCGGTACTGCCTACAACAACATTGTCGGCATTAAACTGGCCAAAAACGAGTACGATTCCACAGCAGAAAAATACCTGAAAGATGCCCTTCGACTCTTCCAAGAAGACGCTGCTGACCAAGGCAAAACCTTGGCGCCTGTTGAATTGGCAGGATTATACAACAATTTAGGGCGAATTTTTATTCAAAAAGGTGATTTCAAGGCGGCGGAAAGCTACTACCTCCAGGGAATTCAACTGATTAAACAAGGAAGCGCCGATGATCCCAATCTAATCCGCTTGTTGATCGGATACGCAGAAGTACTCGGAAAGGCAAATAAGGAGCAAGAAGCACTCATCGTATTAGAGGAAGCATTGGACATCAGTACCAGCAGTAAGATTCCTTCGATGGAGGCCAATGTCCTCTACAGCTTGGGTATATGGTATGATATCAACAATAGTAACGATAAAGCGATCGCTTATTTCGATAAAGGCTACCATATTGCAGCGAAAATTGGCGTCCATGAACTGGCCGGCAAATTGTCAGAAAAGTTGTCCGAGGCATATCAGGAGGCAGGCAATTCCAAATCTGCGCTTTATTATCTACAACTTTCCAATGGTTATAAAAAAACGATCAGACTCTCAGAAGCAAATGCGAAGGTGCAGCAAGCAGAGATTACAGCCCATTTCAGGGATTTGGAAATGGCCATGATGTCCAAACAAACATCCGAATCATTGGGTTTTTTTACCCTCTTGGGCATAATGATGGTACTGGCAGGTATGGCTATACTTGCTTTTTTGCACATTAGAAAAAAACAGCGTTTCACGCTTTTAGAAAAAATAAATGTCGAACACAATGCCCAAAAACTGCAACTCGAAAATCAATTTCTAGAAGCAGAGATCGAAGTCAAAGACAAAGTGATGGCAACGGAAGTCCTCTACAAAATCCAAAAAAATGAAATGGTGGAGGGCGTGATAAAAAAACTGACAAACCGTAAAAATATCCCAAAAGAAGGGGAGGATTTAATTGGAGAGGCCATTGTTAAATTGAAGGAATCCCTGGACCATGAGATATGGAACGAATTTGAAATCAGGTTTAAACAGGTGAATGCTAAATTCTACGAAAAACTTAACAAACTGTATCCTGATTTGACGGCCAATGAGCGCCGTCTCTGTGCTTTTTTGAGCTTGGATATGACCTCCAAAGAAATTTCTGCTATTACTGCGCAATCCCTGAACAGCATTAAAGTGGCACGCAACCGACTTCGTAAAAAGCTACAACTCACCCACTCAGATAAGGGTTTGACGGATCTTCTTACTGCTATTCAGGCACAAGTATCTGAGTAGTCCACCTGCGTTGTTGCGTTGTTAAGCAACTTCCTTTTGCACCATGACACAGCCCCCCGGATCAAGGATCCGGGGGGCTGTGTCATTAAAATTGTTTTGTACCCTTTTTGTACCCCTATATTTTAGGATTTGTACCCTTTTTGTACCCCTCCATCGCAGTCCTTACAGGATGTCGAGCCGCTAATTTTGCGCAGTTTTTACAGAAAAGTTATTCGCTGTACTGTGATGACACTGATGCTGGGTGGAGTTTATGATACTTTTTCAAGGCAACTGGTTAGCGTGGTCGCGTCGGAGACAAAAAAGTGGGCCTTTTTGGGCCAGACAGCGTGCCACCCAACCAGTTACTTTTCAAGAACAATATCGCAACTGGAAAATCAGCGCATGTTCTCCCTCCTGATAGGCCCTTGCAATGTCACCAATTAGAACCGTCAAAATTAAAAAATTTAACGCATGATGAAGAAATTCTATATTATTTTCTTAATGACAGGCTTTTGCTTACCGATGTTCGCCAACAACATCACGATCAGCAACCAAACCCTCACGAACGGTAGCGCTGCAGACGGCTATGGCTTCGTCACCTTCGACCTGAGCTGGGAGAACTCCTGGCGGTTGAGCAGCGGCATCTCCAACTGGGACGCTGCGTGGGTATTCGTCAAGTACCGCGTTGGCAGCGGCGAGTGGCTGCCCGCGAATTTGCACAACGTCG
>CAIZLM010000083.1 GCA_903933805.1 uncultured Bacteroidota bacterium
ATTGCAATCGCCCGTTTCCACCTGCAAATTGACAATTTCACAGGGAAACAAACAATTGGGTACGGCAAATTCCACCGTTTCACAGCAGAGGGCGTTGGTATTGTTGGATGTACTGTCGAAACACACCCGCAACACGTCGTTGGCGCCGCCATTCCACGGAAAATTCGGAATGGTCACCGGCAATTGGTCCAAGAGATATTGGCCAAAAAGATGGCCGTTCGCCCATACATTGAACAGACTGTCCGGCGCATTGGCTACTTGAAAATTAAACGTCACCGTGTAGGTGCTGTCGCCCGTGCAGTCGCCGGTGTGCACCACCAGATCGGTGATGTCGCAGGGCAATGGAACGTGCAGGCAAGCAGGAACGGCAAATTCCACCGTTTTACAGCATCCGATTGCCGGTATGCTATCGCTGCCGATACAGACGGTCACGACATCATTGGCCCCGCCATTCCATGGAAAATTTGGAATGGTCAAGGGCGCTTGTGTCAGGTTAAAGGTATCTAGGACTATGCCATTGGCCCAAACAATAAAGGTTCCATTGCCGGGATTGGTGGCATTGAAGTTCAGGCTCAGCTTGTAGATACTGTCAGATGTACATGCGCCTGTTTGAACAGTAACCTGGGTTACGGCACAAGAATCAAATGGTAGGCAACCCGGCGCGAGGAATTGCACTTCTTTACAGCAACCGGCTGCATTGCCGGTGCATACGCGTATCTGGTTAAAAATCAAGCCAT
This sequence comes from uncultured Bacteroidota bacterium, assembly GCA_903933805.1. Taxonomy (GTDB): domain Bacteria; phylum Bacteroidota; class Bacteroidia; order Chitinophagales; family Saprospiraceae; genus M3007. Next base: position 738 of record CAIZLM010000083.1, read on the forward strand.
TCCAAGCATAGTTGCTGATGTACAACGGCAGTTGGTTCAGACCAAAATGCCCTAGGGGATGGCCGCCATTGCCCCATACTGAAAAAGAATCCACCGCAGTAGAATCGGCTACCTGGAAATTCACCCAAACCCCAAAGGTGCTGTCTGAAGTACAGGAGTCCGTTTGAATCTGGACGTTTTGAAGCGTACAGGGGGGCGGGCACGCCGGCACCTCAATCGTTTGTTCCAGGCAACATGGGGCGCCCGATGGCAGGTTGACACAGACTTTCACCACCGCATGTGCACTGTCGTTGGTTTCAAAAAAAACAGGCAGCGGCAACTGGCCCAGCGAAAAAACACCACGCAAGGAATCATCCAAATACAGACGGAAGGAATCCGGAATGGCAACCCCACTGAGGAGGTGAAAATCAACGATCGCCTGGTACGTACTGTCACTGGCGCAATCCCCAGGAGTCACTTGGAGGTCAACAATACTGCACTGCTGGACGCAATTGGGCGCCGTAAATACGATGGTTTCGCAGCAGTTTGCCTGATTGTCCATGCAAACAACGAGGGTGTCGAGCAACCCGCCGTCCCACGGAAAATGATTGACGAGAACAGGCAAAGAGTCGATGGCAAAAATCCCAAGAACGGCGCCATTGCCTGTTGTCAAGTGAAAAAGGCCATTGCCCGGATTGGTCACGACAAAATTCACCGTTAGGTCGTAGGTGCCGACATTGGGATGACATACCCCGACGTCAACCGTAAGATTGGAGATGTCGCAATTTTGCTGGGCGACCAGAGGACTTACCAGCAAAAAGAGCAAGAAAATCGGTAAAAAGGATGATAATCGCATAAAATCTATTATTGGGTGAGAAAAAAGGATGCACTTTCGGCTACGTAGCCGAAAATATTGGATTAACGAACAATTTTAACACAAATTAACTGGGAGCAAGATACAGACTACCGGAAATTTGCGCCCGTTGTACCATTAATAATATGTCAGCCTGGTGTCAATTGTGGGATAAAATACTTGTTTTTTAAACAACGGATGATTAACACAAGATTTTTGGAAACTTTCGATTTTTCCAGCATCATTTCCCAACAGCAGTACAAACTTAGCTGGTCGCGCCTGAAACAAAAAAGTGGCCATTTATAGCCAGAAAAACTGATTTTTTAGGCAATAGTACCGATTTTTGCAAAAAAACTGTTCCGTATGGCGGAAAATAAGCCTTTTTGGGCCAGACAGCGTGCCACTTAAACAGTTACTTTACGATAGTCAACACAAAGTGGTTGTGAATCAAGTGTGATTGCAATCAATCAAATCATCAAAATCACTTTAATCAGAGCCCACTCACAGACAATTATCAAAATCTCACGATATTGTCCCCCTAAATCTGCATCAGATGCACACACGAAGTACCCTCTTTATCAGCCTGCTGTTGCTGGTTTTTACGCGCACAGAAGCCCAGCAAACCGAAATCGCTGCTATACAACCCGCTATTTTTTCGGCATTAGAATGGCGTTGCATCGGGCCGCACCGGGGTGGGCGCACGGTGGGTGCGGTGGGTGTTCCTCAACAGCCGGGCACGTTTTACATCGGCGTAAACAATGGTGGCGTGTGGAAAAGCACTGATTATGGCCGTATTTGGAGCCCCATCTTCGACGACCAACCCACCGGAAGTATTGGAGATGTAGCGGTAGCACCCAGCGACCCCAACATCCTGTATGTGGCCAGTGGAGAGGGCATTCAACGACCCGACCTGAGTGTCGGAAACGGCGTGTACCGTTCCGCAGACGGCGGGAAAAGTTGGGTAAACACCGGCCTAAGCAATGGCTTGCAAATTGGAGGTTTGGCCATCGACCCCACCGATCCGGACCGCGTCTTTGCCGCTGTGCTGGGCCACCCCTATGGCCCAAATACTGAAAGAGGCGTGTTCAGAACCAAAAACGGCGGCAAAACCTGGGAAAAAGTCAAATTTATTGACCAAAATTCAGGCGCCATCCAAGTCGCCATTGATCCGCAAAACCCCCAAATCGTGTATGCCGACTTTTATGCCAGCCGACTGGCGCCCTGGGAAAACGGTAAGTGGCAAGGCGCTGGCAGTGGACTCTGGAAAAGTACCGATGGCGGCAACACTTGGGCGCCCCTCACCAAGGGACTGCCGACCCCCGCACAAGGCCTCGGACGCATAGGATTCTGCATTTGCCCATCGCTCCCCTCGCGGTTATACGCCACCGTGGACTGTGTTGAAGACCCTGAATTTACCGGCCAATACGGCGGCATTTACCGCTCCGACGACGCGGGAACAACCTGGTACCGCACCAACGCCGACCCACGCCTGTGGGGACGCGGCGACGACTTCGCCGAAATAAAAGCAGATCCCATCAACCCCGATGTGCTGTATTCCGCCAACGTCGTGGCCTGGAAAAGCACCGACGGCGGCAATACCTGGCAGCCTTTTCGCGGCGCTCCCGGCGGTGACGACTACCACCGCCTGTGGATCAACCCAAAAGACCCCAATATTATCCTGATCGCCAGCGACCAGGGCGCTATTGTTACGGTCAATGGCGGACAAACGTTCAGCAGCTGGTACAACCAGCCCACTGCACAGTTCTACCATGTCAGTACCGACAATGCCTTCCCTTACAATGTGTACGGCGGCCAACAGGAAAGTGGCTCTGTGTGTATCAGTAGTCGGGGAAACGACGGACAAATTACCTTCCGAGAATGGCATGCCGTGGGTGTGGATGAATATGGATACATCGCACCGGATCCTCTGGACCCAAACATTGTTTACGGCGGCAGAATAACCCGGCACGACAAACGCACCGGTCAAACCCAAAACATCAAACCCGAAGCCATCCGGTCCGGGCAGTACCGATTTATCCGGACCGCCCCCGTCCTATTCTCTCCCGTGGACCCACAGACCCTCTATTTTGCCGGAAATGTATTGTTTAAAACCAAAAACGGCGGAAACTCTTGGGATGTCATTTCACCAGACCTCACCCGCCAGGTATGGGAAATACCCGCATGCGTTGGTATATTCAGTCCTGAAGCAGAAAAAACAAACCGAAAAAGGGGCGTGATTTACGCCGTTGCACCCTCCCAGCAAGATACCAACACTATTTGGGCAGGCACCGACGATGGTTTGATCCACATCACCCGCAACGGTGGAAAAAAATGGACCAATATCACCCCGCCAGCTGTCACGGATTGGAGCAAAGTATCCCAACTCGATGCAGGCCACTTCGACAACAACACCTGCTACGCAGCGATCAACCGAATCAGACTCGACGACCTGCGACCCCTAATTTTCAGAACCCACGATGGCGGCAAATCTTGGCAAAAAATAACCGATGGCTTACCCGCAAACGAACCCATCAACACCGTTCGGGAAGACCCCTACCAAAAAGGTCTCCTCTTCGCCGGATCCGAAAATGCTGTCTATGTCTCTTTCGATGATGGTGACCACTGGCAATCACTCCGACTGAATATGCCCGCTACCAGCATCCGCGATCTTGTCGTCAAAAACGATGACATTGTGGTGGGTACCCATGGCCGTTCTTTTTGGATTTTGGACAATATTACCCCGCTGCGGCAAACAGCGGCTGATCGAAATGCCAACACGGCTGTAGCCGAGACCAGGCTGTTCAAGCCCCAGGATGCCATTCGTGTTCGTTGGAATATGAACACCGACACCCCTTTGCCACAGGAAGAGCCCGCTGGCCAAAACCCACCCGACGGCGCGATGATTGACTATGTGTTGAACGGCGATACCCGCCAAATCAGCCTCGAAATCCTAGACTCAAAAGGACAAGTGGTGCGCCAGTACGCCTCCGACGACATGGCGCCAGACATCAGC
>CAIZLM010000084.1 GCA_903933805.1 uncultured Bacteroidota bacterium
ATAAAATATAAAAATAATTGTATTTCAGTTATTTATACATTAAACAAAAATAGTTTTAATTTATTTTAGTACTATGCATTGCAAAGAACATGACTAAACCCTTATCTTTGTTTCGCAGAATACTTAATGTCTCAAATTTGTCATGCAAACAAAATTCAACTCGTTGTTCTTTTTAATCTTCCTGGCCTCCGCTTTGATGTTGCTGTACGCCACGGATACCGCAAAAGCACAAAAGCCCTCCATTGCCATTGTTGATGTGTCTGTCTTTATACCCAGCATCATCAGCATTACCCCCAAACTGGGTCACCCCAAAATTATACAGCCATTGGACACTGTTTTGCGCCAAAAACCCGCTAAAACCGCCCAACAATCGAGCCAAATCTCAGGCTACACGGGGGATTCAACTTTTCTGAGGATCTGGTATTTTTCCGGTTTTTCAGAACCCATCGTGCAACCTCATTAGTTACCATTCACCATTGCTATATGCCAACACAACATGGATATTGAAAATGCAAAAGCGCAGATGCGGAAGGGCGTTTTGGAGCTCTGTATTCTGGCCATCATCGAGGAAGAAGAAGTTTATCCGAGTGACATCATCGCCCGTTTGAAAGCCAACAACCTAATTGTGGTGGAAGGGACGCTCTACCCCCTCCTCACGCGGCTAAAAAACGACGGGTTACTGGACTACAGTTGGCGGGAGAGCAACGCAGGCCCGCCCCGGAAGTACTTTAAAATTACGGAGGTAGGCCGCCAGTTTCTGGAAGCGCTGACCACCAGTTGGAATCAGTTGGTCCAATCCGTCGCACAAACTCTGACAATCCAACCTGGTTCAAAGCCCGGATAACGACCATCTACTTCTTCCGAAATGGTTTTGAGCCCATAGTTACCACAACGATTCACCATCAACGATCCTATTAACAATGAACAAAATTCTGAATATAAACCTGGGTGGATACGCCCTGACGATAGATGAAGATGCCTATGATGATCTTCAGGCATACCTGGATAGTATCCGCCAGCGATTCAGCGAAAGCGAGGGCCGAGACGAAATCTTGGGCGATATTGAAACACGCCTCGGGGAAATCATCACGCAAGGCATGGGCAGTCGTTCCATCGTAATGCTGCCCGATGTTGAATCGGCAACCACGTTGATGGGAAAGCCCGAAGATTTTGGCAGCAGTGACGCTGCGGAATCTACTAAAACAGGCGGTGGACGCAACAAGTCAACGTTTGTGCCCCCCATACGCACGGGGAAACGGTTGTTTCGAGACGAAGATGATGCCGTTGTGGGTGGCGTTTGTTCGGGTCTTACAGCCTATTTCGGTTTCCACGACCCTGTTTGGATGCGCTTGGCTTTTGTCCTCGTCGCTTTCTTGTCCTTCGGATTCTGGGTGCCGGCTTACCTATTGATGTGGATTCTGGTGCAGCCGGCCAGGAGTACGGCCGACCGTTTGGCCATGCGTGGCGAACCGGTCAATGTCGATAATATTGCCCGCGAGATTGAAGAGGGTTTTGATCGATTGGGGACAAAAGTGAACGAATTTGGATCAGCAACCTCGAAAACCGGTACATCCGGTGTAAAAAACGCGCTCAACACCGGCGTTAGAGCGATTGGTCAGTTTTTTGCATTTGCGGTGCGCTTTGTCACAAAATTTGCCTCGTTTATCGCGCTGTTGATTGCGATTGTACTCTTTTTGAGTTTTGGTGGCGCCTGGATTGCCGGTATTTGGACCTTGATTACCGCGGCGCCTTTGGTTGATTATGTGAGCCCACTTTCTTGCACTTCAACCTGGCTGGCTTTTGCCAATTTGTTTTTCTTTTTGGGGATTCCAATCATCTCCCTCGCCCTGTTTTTTGTGCGGCTGCTGTTCAAAATTCGACTTGCCAAGTGGTTTCACGGTGGTTTATGGCTTTTTTGGACCCTCAATTTGATTTCAGTCATTTTGTTGACGAGTTTAGGCGTTAAGGAGTTCCGCCAAAGTGCCAGCATCTCCCATGCCGTCAATCTTTCAAACATCCAATCGGATACCTTGCGTGTAGAGGGTATCAGCATGGGCAGCAACGACAACGCGCAGTTCTGGGATTTCAACAACGACGATATTCGGCTCAATCACACGAGCCTGGAAATGAATGGCCTGATCGAAATTCGAATCAAAAAAAGTAAATCAGGTCGCTTTGAATGCCTACAAACCACAACGGCCAGGGGGAATTCTTACGAAGATGCCTTGGAAAATGCCAATCAGACGACATTTAATGTTACTACAGCGGACAACACACTGCTGATCCCGAGTCGATTGGCTATCCCAAAAGGAACCAAATGGAAGGCGCAAGCGATAAAAATAACCATTGGCGTCCCGGAAGGAAAATTTATCACGTTCAACGACGCGATTTACCAACGGGTAGAAACCGATTCCGATGAATACGCACAGGACAAGGACGAGGAGTATATTTCTAGGCGCCCCAACAAACTTTTCCAAATGACAACAGACGGTTTACTTTGTGCCGATTGCCCTAAATTGGGGGATAAGGATTTTCGAACCGATCGAAACTATGAGCATTTTATCCTAGAAGGGGATTTTAAGACAGACATCCAACAGGGTGAAAGTTTCAATGTGCGCATAGACGGCCCGGAGCACTTGAAAAATCTCGTTAAAATGATCAAAACTGGCGATAAAATCACCTTTACCACCGAGGGAAAGGTAACAGACGGCGCCGTACATGTGCTCATTGTTACGCCATCATTCAGCTCCCTGCACGTGGAAGGCGCCGGGGAAGTGGTTATTCGGGGGTTTGAGGTCGGAGAAGCCGCCATCAGCGCGCGCGGTTCGAGCCGAATCAAGGCCTATATCGACGCAACTTCCAGCCTCGACGCCACGCTTTCCGGCAACTGCTCGGTTGAAATCACGGGAAAAGGGGGCGACCTACGGGCCAATTTGACCGACGGTGCAACCCTGATTGCCAGCAACTGGCGCGCAGAAAATGCAGAAATATCCGCTTCTGACGGCTCAAAATCTAAGCTTTATGTCAAAAATACGGCATTGGTACTCAGCGATGACACCAGCATTGTGAAAGTGGATGGCGGAGCAACCATTAAGCGCGAGTAACCAGTTACGAACACAACAGCGCGCGACCCCGGTCGTTCCGGATCAATCGTTGAGTTTCAAAACTTTGATGAACGCCTCGGCCGGTACTTCCACATTGCCAAATTGTTTCATCCGTTTTTTTCCTTCTTTTTGTTTTTCCAACAGTTTCCGCTTGCGGGAGATGTCACCACCATAACACTTGGCGGTCACGTCTTTCCGCAGGGCGGAGATCGTTTCGCGGGCCACAACTTTTTGTCCAATGGCGCCCTGGATGGCGATTTGAAATTGCTGACGGGGCAACAAAGTTTTTAATTTTTCACACATTCTGCGGCCCATCGATTCCGCTTTCGAGCGGTGTACAAGGGCGGATAACGCGTCCACTTGTTCGCCATTCAACTTGATGTCCAGTCTAACCAAGTCGGTCTCCCGGTAGTCGAGCAGGTGGTAATCGAAAGAGGCATAGCCGCGTGTGCACGATTTCAACTGGTCGTAAAAGTCGAACACGATTTCAGCCAAAGGCATGTGGAATGTCATCTCCAAACGGGTGGGGGTGAGGTACACCTGCTTTTGTAGCAGCCCTCGTTTGTCCATACACAGTTTCATGATGTTCCCAATGTATTCGGGCTTGGTGATGATCTGTGCGTAAATATAAGGTTCTTCGGCGCCCTGGAGGTGGTTGGGCTCGGGTAATTCACTGGGCTGACGGATGAGTTTTCGTTCGTTTTTCATGTTGGTGGCGAAATACGGAACGTTTGGAACGGTCGTGATGATGTCCTGATTAAACTCCCGATACAGGCGTTCCTGAACGATTTCCAGGTGTAACATCCCCAAAAAGCCACAGCGAAAGCCAAATCCGAGGGCGGCTGACGTTTCCGGCTCGAATACCAAGGAGGCATCGTTCAGTTGAAGTTTCTCCAGCGAATCGCGCAAATCCTCAAAATTATCGGTATCCATCGGGTAAACACCCGCAAACACCATGGGTTTGACCTCCTCAAAACCCCGAACAGCGGTTTCACAAGGCCTTGCCACGTGGGTAATGGTATCACCCACCTTGATTTCCCGACTCACCTTGATGCCCGTGATCACATAGCCGACATCACCGGTGCCGATTTCAGTTGCCTCAAATTGGCCCATTTTCAACACGCCCACCTCTTCGGCAATGACTTCTTTTCCGGTGTTGTAAAACTTGAGTTTGTCCCCTTTTTTCATCTTCCCGTTCATCACCCGAACATAGGCAATAACTCCCCGGTAAGAATTAAATACGGAGTCAAAAATCATGGTCTGAAGGGGGGCCTCAGGGTCGCCACTGGGGGCTGGGATGCGGTCAACAACCGCCGCCAGTATCTCCGGAATACCAATGCCCGTACGGCCAGAGGCAGATATGATTTCTTCGCGCTTGCAGCCGATGAGATCAATAATTTGATCTTGTACTTCTTCCACCATGGCACTTTCCATGTCCACCTTGTTGACAATCGGGATGATTTCCAGGTTGTGGTCAACAGCGAGATACAGGTTGCTAATGGTTTGTGCCTGAATGCCTTGTGAAGCATCCACCAGCAGCAACGCACCCTCACAGGCCGCAATAGAACGGCTCACTTCGTAGGAAAAGTCCACGTGACCCGGCGTATCAATGAGGTTAAAAATATACTCTTCGCCATTGGCCGGGTGGATGTAGTGCATCTGAATGGCATGGCTCTTGATGGTAATACCGCGTTCCCGCTCAAGGTCCATGTTGTCCAGCGCCTGATCCTGCATATCACGCTTGCTGATGGTGTTGGTGTATTCCAATAAACGGTCTGCAAGCGTGCTTTTTCCGTGGTCAATGTGCGCTATGATGCAAAAATTGCGTATATTCTTCATGGTAGTGCTGTGTTCCAACGGGTGGACTTGTGTTAATCCACCTTTGTTTGGCGCCGCAAAGGTAGCAACGTTTCCGCCAACTTTTTGTTGGCGGAAACGCTTTCACAGGAAGTATTGGCAAAAATTACCTATTTTTATTCCCCATTGTACCGCAGCATCGTCGGGTTGTGTCGGCTAAAACTTGGTGGTGACCACTTTTTCGTTCACCAAGGACTTCCGACCAAACGTAAGCCCGACGCCTGTTGAATCAACCAACACGGTATCGCCTGGTTGGTAATCGCCGCTCAAGAGGTGTTTGGCCAACGCATTGATCAACTCGCGCTGGAGGGTGCGCTTGAGCGGACGGGCGCCAAATTGCGGGTCAAATCCGTGTTCCACCAACACCAACCCGGCAGACTTCGAGATTTCGAGGCTCAACCCTTGTTTGTGCAACATTTCCCGAATATCGGCCATCAAGATGTCGAGTATTTGAGTCATTTGACTGCGCAGCAAGGGGTGGAAGACCACCACTTCGTCAATTCGGTTGAGAAATTCGGGCCGAAGGTTCATCTTAAGTGCCTCCATCACCTCCGTTTTGGCGGTTTCAAAAACCTCGCCTTTCCGGCTGTCCGGCAAGGTATCATAATTTTCAAACGTCTCCATGATGCGGTCACTGGCAAGGTTGGAGGTCATAATCACGATGGTATTTTTAAAATTTGCCGTTCGTCCTTTGTTGTCTGTCAGGCGCCCATCGTCCAATACTTGTAGTAAAATATTGAACGTATCGGGGTGTGCTTTTTCAATTTCATCGAGGAGTACGATGGAGTAGGGGCGCCGGCGCACGGCTTCCGTCAGTTGGCCACCTTCATCGTAGCCGACATATCCAGGAGGCGCGCCCACGAGCCTTGAAACGCTGTGTTTTTCCTGGTACTCGCTCATGTCTATCCTCGTGATGGCTTTTTCGTCGTCGAACAGCACATCTGCGAGGGCCTTGGCAAGTTCGGTTTTGCCGACGCCCGTGGGGCCACAAAAAATAAAGGACCCAATCGGTTTGTCGGGATCGCTTAGCCCGGCGCGGTTACGTCGGATGGCATCGCTGACGGCCTCCACCGCTTCATCTTGTCCGATGACACGCTTGTGCATCTCCGCCTCCAGGTGAATCAGCCGTTCCCGTTCTCCTTTCATCATTTTCGACAGCGGAATACCCGTCCATCGGGCAACGACTTCTGCAATATCGTTGGCGGTGACCACCTGGGTGGTCATGCGAGTTTCGGGTGCTATGAGGGACAATTTTTCCTCAGCGGCCATCAACATCGCATCCTGCCCCGGAATATCCTGGTATTTTATCCTTGAAGCAGATTCCAAGTTGCCTTCTCGCTCTGCCCGTTGGTATTGGATATGCAGATCTTCCAACTTCTGTTTGCAGCGTTGGATTGCTTCCACGATTTCTTTTTCGGACGTCCACTTGGCGCGGAGTCCATCAAGTTTTTCGCGCAAATCTTGTATTTGCTTGTTCATGGACTCCAGCTTTCGCGTGTCGTTTTCGCGCTTGATGGCTTCGCGTTCAATTTCCAATTGGCGCAATTGTCGGTCCAATTTGTCCACCTCCTCGGGCACGGAGTCAAGCTCTAGGCGCAATTTTGCGCCGGCCTCATCAATCAGGTCAATGGCTTTATCGGGGAGTTTCCGCTCTGAAATATACCGGTGAGAGAGTTCTGCCGACGCGATGATGGCTTCATCGAGGATCTGTACCTTGTGGTAGTTTTCGTATTTTTCGCGGATTCCGCGGAGAATTGAAATGGTATCTTCCAAACTAGGTTCATCGACATACACCGATTGGAAGCGGCGTTCCAAGGCTTTGTCGCTTTCAAAGTATTTCTGGTACTCGTCGAGGGTGGTAGCGCCGATGGTGCGCAGTTCGCCGCGTGCAAGGGCCGGTTTGAGGATATTGGCAGCATCCATCGCACCTTGGCCACCGCCGGCGCCCACCAAAGTGTGAATTTCATCAATAAACAGGATCACCTGTTCGTTGCTGTCCACGACTTCTTTGATGACTGCTTTTAGGCGTTCTTCAAACTCACCCTTGTACTTGGCGCCGGCGATGAGCGAGGCCATGTCGAGGGAGAAAATTTTCTTGCCGGCCAGGGTCTCTGGCACGTCGTGTTTGACAATGCGCCAGGCAATACCCTCTACAATGGCCGTTTTGCCCACACCCGGGTCGCCGATGATCACAGGATTGTTTTTTTTGCGGCGGCTGAGGATGTGCAATACCCGTCGAATTTCTTCGTCGCGGCCAATAACGGGGTCTAATTTGCCTAACTCTGCCATTTCCGTCAGGTTAATGGCATATTTGTTCAACGCATTGTACACGTTGTCTGAACCTTGGTCTGTCACCGTTCGGCCTTTGCGGAGTTCTTTTACAGCGGCGGTGATGGTGTCCAGGTTTGCACCGTGTTCACGGAGCAAGCGTGCAGTTTTGTCGTTTCCTTTGGCGATGCCCAAGAGCAAGAGTTCCAGGGAGATATAATCGTCGCCGAAATCCTTCAACATGGTTTTGGCTGCAGCGATCGCTTTATTGGCCTCGTTGGAGAGGTATTGTTTGTCGGCGCCTTGTACCTTGGGTGTTTCTGCAACCAATTTATCGAGGTCCTCCTCGAATCGAGTCATGCTTGCACCGGCTTTTTTCAGGATAAAATCTGTCACAGAATCATCCGCTTGCAACATACCTTTGATCAGGTGCGCGGTGTCAACATTTTGTTGTTCCAGCCCGGCAGCAATTTGCTGTGCCTGTATGATGGCTTCTTGTGCCTTGATGGTGAAATTATCGTACGTCATATTTCCAGTATTGTGTGGTTAGGGTAATGGTGCCATGAAAGGCTGTGCAAATTTGTTTCCAACCCTGTTTTACTGAAATAATGGCAACTTGTTACAAAATCCGACGCCAATTTGTCACCTGATTGCCCCGGAATTTGTCAAAAAGACACAACCGATGCGGTGATTGGCTGCGTAGAGTATGAAGGGGACCGGGAGTTTTTTTGGATTTTTTTTCTAAAAAGTCACCAGCAACCCTAACAAAACGTTTTTTCATTCGTTTGACGAAGTAATAACACCGCCCAACGGTCATCACCTCGGTGTGGGTATTACCTTTGTGCCCATGTGATGGGTTCACGTTCCATACAACGCTGCTCCTGTTGATTGTTTTCCACTATTAACCGTAAAAAAATGCGCCGTTCTCTCATTATTTTCGCGTTCTTGGGAATTGTTGCCAGCCAGCTAAAGGCTTCAGTGATCCTGCTTCCCATGGATGAAACGCACCAACGCAACCACTTAAAGGCCTATGGGATTACCTATTGGGTGCTTTCCCAGGGGGTGGAGGCTTACTGGCTCCTGAATTACCGCGGGGGAAGTTTTGCTTTCGTGTACACACCTGCCTTCGAGAAGGAATGTAAAACCCGGGATGTCAGCTACGAAGTAATAGCGGACGCTCAGTTCGCTGCCATTGAGAATGAAATTCTCAACCCGGAAGTCAATATGGACAAGATTAAACTGGAAAAGCCGCCCAAAATTGCCGTATATACGCCTGCCAAGGACGAAAAAGGGCAAGACATCCAACCTTGGGACGACGCGGTGACCATGGTGCTGACCTATGCAGAGATTCCGTACGATGTTTTGTATGATACGGAGGTACTCCAGGGCAAACTTGCAGAATATGACTGGGTACACCTGCACCACGAGGATTTTGCGGGCATGTTTGGTAAATTCTATGCCAATTACAGCGGTCAGCCCTGGTACCGCGAGCATGTGCGCATGATGGAAAACCTCGCCAGACAAAACGGTTTTGACAAGGTCAGTCAGCTCAAATTAGCGGTCGCACAAAAAATCAGGGATTTTGTACTCGGGGGTGGTTTTATGTTTGCCATGTGTTCCGCTACCGATACCTACGACATCGCTTTGGCAGCAGCAGGTACGGATATCTGTGCCTCTCAATTTGATGGTGACCCCATAGACCCCGCCTGCCAAAGCAAACTGGATTACTCAAAAACATTCGCCTTCGAGCGTTTTCAGGTGATTACAGACCCCATGACCTACGAACATTCCACCATCGACAACAGTGAAGTCAGTGGCCGACACGTTTCACCCGAACAAGACTATTTTACCCTGTTTGATTTTTCTGCCAAATGGGATCCCGTCCCCACGATGCTCAACCAGTGCCACACCCGCACCATAAAAGGCTTCATGGGGCAGGCAACGGCATTTCAAAAAAAATACATCAAGTCGAATGTGTTGATTTTGGGTGAAAACAAACCCGCCAGCGAAACGCGCTACATCCATGGCGCCCAGGGAATGGGATTCTGGACCTTCTACAGCGGGCATGATCCGGAAGACTACCGCCACTACGTCGGAGATCCACCGACAGATTTGGCGCTCCACCCGAATTCTCCCGGCTTCCGGTTGATCCTCAACAACATCCTATTTCCGGCTGCGAAGAAAAAACACCAAAAAACCTGATGGCACCTTCGCTGTGGGCCATACACCGTATCTTCGCTTGTAAATGTTAGCGCCAACCCTATGATCAACAAACGCATCAGAAAAGTCGCTGTCCTCGGCTCCGGACTCATGGGTACCGGAATCGCCGCGCAGCTCGCAGGCTGTGGACTGGAGGTCCTCCTGCTTGATTTACCCACCACCACAGGCAATCGCAACAAAATTGCCGCAGATTCGCTCGCAAACGCCACCAAGGCCAAGCCGGCTCCTTTTTACGACAACAAATATGCAGGCCGAATCAATGTCGGTAATTTTGACGACGACTTTGCCAAAATTAAAGATTGTGACTGGATCGTGGAGGTTGTGGTAGAACGACTGGATATAAAAAAACTGATCTATGACAAGGTAGAATTGTACCGCACAAAAGGCACTTTGGTGTCGTCTAATACCTCCGGAATACCCATCCACTTGATGGCGGAAGGTAGAAGTGACGATTTCAAACAGCATTTTTGCGGCACCCACTTTTTTAATCCGGTGCGCTACATGCGTTTGCTCGAGGTAATCCCCACCCGTGATACCCTCCCGGAAATCACAGCATTTTTTATGCACTACGGGGATGTTGTCCTCGGGAAACAGACGGTCCTGTGTAAAGACACGCCGGCTTTCATTGCCAATAGGGTAGGGGTGTATGCCATGGCCAAAATATTCCAACTGACACACGAACTGGGCCTCGGTATTGATGGGGCGGATGCTCTGACGGGCCCCGTCATCGGTCGCCCCAAAACCGGCACCTTTCGTCTGGCCGACTTGGTGGGGATGGACACCGCGGTGCACGTCATGGGGGGCATGAAACAAAATTGCCCCGACGATGAGCAAATTGCAGGCATGGAAATACCTGCGTTTTTGAATTTTCTGGTGGACAATAAGTTTCTGGGCAATAAATCAGGACAGGGATTTTATAAAAAAACGGGCGAAAAAGACGCAAAAGGCCGTCCGGTTGTGCTTGCACTGGATCTTAAAACGCTGGAATACACTGCGCCGCAGAAAGAAAAATTTGCGATACTGGATACCCTCCGGCAAATTGACGAATTGCCACGCCGCATCAAAGCTGTTTTTAAAGGAGAAGATACCGGCGCTGTGCTGCTCCAGCGATCGTTTCTGGGGCTCTTTGCGTACGTATCTAACCGGGTACCTGAAATTTCGGATACGCTGTTTGCCGTGGATGATGCCTTGCGCGCAGGTTTTGCGTGGGAGGTCGGACCATTTCAGTATTGGGACATGGTTGGGGTTAGGGAAGGTATTGAATGGGCAGAAAAACAGGGCGAAACAATCGCCGATTGGGTGAAAGAAATGGTCGCAAACGGCCATGACAGTTTTTACAAAACAGCAGGTGGCGTACGGAAATATTACGACCAAACGAGTAAGTCTTATCTTCCCCTGCCGGGAGGCGAGTCTTTTGTCTTACTCGACAGCTTTCGTTCCAACAAACCTGTTTACACCAATGCCGAATGTACGCTTCACGACATCGGCGATGGGGTGCTCTGCTTGGAATTTCATTCCAAAATGAACGCTATTGGCGAAGGAATACTGCGCGGCATCAACGACGCCATTCAAATTGCGGAAGCGGACGGATGGCGCGGTATTGTCATCGGCAACAATGCCCAAAATTTCACGGTAGGCGCCAACTTGATGATGATTGCCATGATGGCCTATCAACAAGAATGGGACGAATTGAACCAAGCCGTCCAAATTTTCCAGCAGACCTCCATGCGCATTCGATATTCTGCTATTCCGGTGGTGATGGCCACCCAGGGCTATGTATTTGGGGGGGGCTGCGAGTTTTCCATGCACGCAGACGCGGTAGTGGCTGCTGCAGAAAGTTACATTGGGTTGGTAGAAGTGGGGGTGGGCATTATTCCCGGCGGCGGCGGCACCAAAGAGTTTGCGGTGCGCCTGAGCGATGAAATGTCTCGCGAAGGGGATGTTCAGATTCCACGTCTGATCGAAAAATTCAAGTGCATCGCCACAGCACAGGTGGCAACCTCGGCCGATGAAGCGTTCCAATACGGCTATTTACTGCCCCAAAAAGACAGCATCGTGCGCAACGCTGCCCGCAACATCAGCGAAGCCAAAAAGAAAGTACTTGAACTGTCGGACGGCTACGTGATGCCCATCCAACGCAAGGATATTACCGTGTTGGGCCGCACAGGTCTGGGGGCACTTTATGTGGCAGCACATTCGCTGAAACTCGGCAATTACGCGTCTGACCACGATATTCTTATCGCTAAAAAAGTGGCCTACGTGCTTTGTGGCGGTGATCTTACCAGTCAACAACAGGTGAGCGAGCAGTATCTGCTCGACATCGAGCGGGAAATGTTTCTCTCGCTTTGTGGAGAACAAAAAACGCTGGAGCGGATTCAGTTTATGCTGGAACATGGAAAACCCTTGCGGAATTGATCGACCAGCAGCCGATGGCTGCTCTGTACGCCCATCATGCGCATCGCACATAGAATCTTTCATGTTTGCTGGGTTCCCTGCTGTGCGGTGGCCCTGCTCGTGCAAACGCGTACGATGCACCATGAACCACCGCTTTCGGGGTGGGTCGATGGTTTTGTCTTTGGCGGAACGCTTTTTGGCTACCACGTCAACCATACCTACGGCTATTATCGTGCAGCCGCCATTCTGGCCGGCCTTTTTGCCGGTATTTGTTTCCTGATGGCTTGGAAATCTGCGCCCCATCCGACGGGTTGGTTTTTTGCCGGCACAATGCCTTTTTTGTTTTGGTTGGGGTATTATGGGTTTACGCGAAACGGAAAGTTGGGCTTTAGAAACCTGCCAAGGGCCAAGCCGCTGGTTGTTGCGCTGACGTGGGCTTGGGTGACTGTTTTACTGCCACTTCCTGCTGAGCCCAATGCGAGCTGGTTTTTTTTGTGGTTGGGAAGGGCATTGTTTATTTTAGCCCTGGCACTGGGTTACGACCTCGTTGACACGGCCTACGATCAGCGACACGGCCTCGTTACCTGGACTGGAAGGCTTGGGGAAAAAGGGGCTTTGTCCTTGATTAACAGAAGTTTATTTCTTTCCGGTTTGTGCGCCGTGGTCCATGTAGGAGATGGTATTCCGGGTATTTCCGAATTGTTTGCACAACTGATTTCCCTTGTGATTGGCGCTTGGTGGCTGCCTTTTTTGCTGCGTAAAAAAACATGGGAGCCTTGGCACAAGGTACTTATTGATGCTTTGATGGTGTTACAAGTTGCGCTTGTTGTACTTTCGCAAGGCGGATTGATTCTGCAGCCATAAAAAAACCGGCAAACATGAATATTACCATGCACCCACGACTCGCAAAGTTTATTTCCAGTGTTGGCAGCCCTGTTTTGCTTTTCCCGTTGGTTATTTCAATCCTATTTATCCGCAAACTGGGGATGGCGCGAGCTGTTCCGATGGTTTCCACTGTTTGTACCATTTTTGCAGCCCTCAGTCTCTTTTTGCTGATCAGAAAAATAAGGGGAAGCATCACTGACCTGGATGTGTCGGATCAGAAACAACGGGCGGCAAATGTGTTTTTACCGGTAATAGTCATGCTGCTGCTGGCGGTAGGCTATTTTTACCTGACAAACCAGCCATTTGTGGGAGAAACGCTTTATGTGGGCGGATTGCTCGGAGTTTGTTTCGCCATCAACGCTGTTAAAAAAATATCGATGCACACCGTGGTGGCCATCTATCTATCGACAATCATCGTACCGATTTCTCCTTGGCTTGGACTAGCCAGCGTGCTGTTTTCAGGACTTATCGCTTGGTCAAGAATTGTGCTTGGGCGACATACACAGGACGAGGTACTGTTAGGCTGGCTGGTGGGAACGGGATTTGGGTTGTTGCACAGTTATTTGTTTTAGGCAAAGGCGCGCGCGTCAAGCAACGCAACTGGTTGGTCGCGGCGGAGACAAAAAATGGGCCTTCTTGGGCCATACAGCGTGCCACCTAACCAGTTACAAACCAATATTATTGCACTTTATCGCCGCGCAGAACCCGGAATTGTTTTCTGGCTTCTATGGCGAAAATACTGCCGGAATAGTCCATGAAAATACGCTCGTACAGCGCTTTGGCTTTTTCCGGATCGTTCAGCTTTTTTTCATACAGCTGTGCCAGGGCAAAAAGGGCATTGTCGGCGCGGATATCCTCGGGATATTTATCGGCAACGGCTTTGTAGAGGGCTGCTGCTTTTTCCCAGTCGCGCTTCTTTTCCCAAATTTGCGCTTCAAGGTAGAAGATATCATCCTGTAGAGAGTGTTCCGGAAAGGCTTGGTGGAGGGTATCGAGTTTTTGGAATGCCTCATCAAAACGGTTTTGGAACACCAGCATTTCGGCGCCTGCGTACAACGAAATGGCAGCAGCAGAAGTATCCAAGTTTAAATTGTCCATGATAAACACCGACAAATCGAGGGCGTCATTGGAAATCAGTTTCGAAGTCGAAGCTTTTAAGATGTCAAATTGTGCCTGTGACCACTGGAAATCGCCATTGAAATACGCAAGTCGGGCATTTTTAAATCGCGCCTCCTGTCCGATGGTTTCCTCTTTGAAATCCTTGTCAACCTGACTGTACAAAAGGGTGCTTTCCCAAATATCGCCGTTGATCAGGTAAAAATCGCCAAGGTTTATTTTGGTGCGTGCCAACCTTTCGCGGTTCAGTCCGGGCGTCTGCTGAAGGCCTTCCAGCAGGAAAATTGCCTTGGGCAGATTTTGCATATAATAGGCTTCCAGGTCGGCCAGTTGCAAGGTGAGTTCTGCTGTTTGCGCGGATTGTCCAAACTGTGTCAGAAAATTTTCGTACTCCGTTTCCAGTATTTTCAGGTCGTCGTTGGTATAGGCATATCCTTCCGTAATTTTTTTTCTACGGCAGGTCATGGCCTCCTTTTTTGCTTCAAAAAAGAAGGGGCTAGAAGGGCCTTTTTCCTCAATAATGTATTCATAACCGGCAATGGCGGCGTCGTAAGCACTTGATTCAGCGGCATTGGCTGAAAGTCCCATGATGCGTTGTCCATTTTCCCCGAGCCTTTTGTCCAGGGCCTTGAATTGGCGCAGGGCACTCTTGAAATCTTTGCGTTGGATAAAAGACCAAGCCAGCAATTCCACAAAATCAGGGTTATCGCTCCCCTGAATGCGCGTGTAGAGTTGCGTTTGAAGCTCCGTAAAGTCGTCTGTAGTAAGTACCTGTGCCAACCTGGTTTGCACGAGGGAAAGTTTGCCCGGATCCGATCCGAGTGCATTGAGGTAGGCCCCAATCATTTTTGCCGTTTCGCCCTTGCGTCGATAGAGCTCTCCGATGTTGAAGGCAAAGCGTTGGTCATCGCGGGTGAGGGAGGCTCCTTTTTCGTACGTTTCCAAGGCCAAGTCATATTTTGATTGGCTGGTAAAAAGACGGGCCAGCCGTTCCACCGATGCAAAATCAGCCGCCATTTTGTCGAGAGCCCGTTTGTATTGTGCATTTGCCTCCTGCGTTTTGTTTTGTTTGTCGTATAAGTTTCCGTAAGCAACATACAGCGAGGTATTCTCAGGTGCCTCTTTTATTTGCTTTTTAATCACCTTTTCACACTCCGTGTAGCGCTCCAGATTCATCATACACTCCACGTAGCGCGTGAAATAATACTCGCTTCGCTTGTCTTTTTCCAGCAGTTGATCGTACAACGTGGCTGCCTTTTCATATTCACCATCGGTAAAATACTGGTTGGCAAGGTTGGGGTCTTGGGCCTGCAAGGAATGGGCGGTCAACCCCCAAAAAAACATCGTAAAAGCGACAAAAAGCAGCGTACGCAGCGTCATGTTGTAAATTTAATGGCGAAATAAAGTCCCAAAGATACGTGGAATTACGCAGTAGAAGCGCGTGGATAATGGTGAATGGTTATTGTGTGGCATGGTGTAACATAATCTTCTTACGTTTGTTGGAAAATGACATGGTGTGGATCTTAAATTTGTTTAGGGTGATTTTAGATCCTTGAATGAGGTACTCGAAACGCGTCAAAGCGGTAAAATAGCGTGTTCACCGGAAAATATTTATTTGTGAAGGGTCAGGTGGCGCAACGATTAACGACCAACCATTAACAAACAACCATTGCAGATGAAAAACGAATTAATACTAAAAGATTTTATACAAAAAGTCTGGAATGAAAAAAAAAATGATGCCATTGCTGAATTTGTACATCCAGACTATACCATTCACATTGACACAGGAGATCCGTGGGAAGGAATGACCTTGAACCACCAGGCATTTGAAATTAGGTTACGCCATTCGTTCGACTCTTTTCCGGATATTCATTTTGCCATTCAAACGGCCATTTCCGATGGGGATTATGTTGTAATTACCTGGACAATGACAGGGACTAATAGTGGGAAAATAGGAGATTTCCCGCCCACCAACAAGTCAATCGAGACCATGGGAGCGACAATTTACCATTTCAACAATGGCAAAGTATGTGGGCATAGTCAAGTGTTTGACAGAACAACCGTGATGCGACAATTGGGTTTTATGTAGCCACATGGTTCGCCTCAGACGGATTCAATAAATAATATGATTGATCTATGATTGCAAATATTACAGATGAAAAGTCAAGCACCAGTGGTTTGACAAACGCGATTGTAGTCATTGGCGCTGGTTCAATTGGCCAAGCGATTGCAAGGCGTGTGGGGGCAGGAAAGCATATCCTGCTTGCTGATATCCGCCAAGACAACGCCGATGCCGCCGCAAAAGTTCTCCGTGATGCAGGCTTTGAGGTGAGTACGGCCATTGTGGATGTTTCAATTCGGGCATCAGTCCAGGCGCTTGTCGAAACAGCTGTTTCTATTGGCAGTATTCAGGGACTCATCCACGCTGCTGGTGTTTCCCCAACCCAAGCACCGCCGGAAACGATACTAAAAGTGGACCTTTATGGCACCGCTGTTGTTCTGGAAGCCTTCGGCAAGGTTATTGCACACGGAGGCGCTGGGGTTGTCATTGCTTCTCAATCACTGATCATGAGCAAAGCAACTTAAAAAACCAGTTACTTTAATTCTAAGCTGCTCTTTAAAAAAAACATCATTTTCCTAAAATCTTCCGGGTGAAAAACTGTCCACGTGCCGTGTTTCTTAAACCAGGTAGTTTGGCGTTTGGCATAATTGCGCGAGTGCTGCTTGATTTTTGAAATCGTATCCGCCAGGGAAATGTCCCCATCAAAGTACTGAAAAAACTCTTCGTATCCGACCGTTTTGAGGGCAGATTTATCGCGGTAGGGTAGGAGTGTTCGCGCTTCAGCCTCCAGTCCTTGGGCGATCATGAGGTCAACCCTTGCATCTATGCGTGCATAGAGTGTTGGACGGGGCAAATCGAGCAACAGGTAGATGGGGTTAAATGGGCGATGAACCTGGGTGTTTTTGCGAAAAGAAGAATAGGGTAGTCCTGTTTCAAGGCAGACCTCCAGTGCCCTGCGCAGTCTGGCGGGGTTTTGGAGGTCAACTGTTTTCGCGTAGTCTGGGTCGAGGGTAGCAAGCGTTTGCTGCATCCATGGGAGGCCTCCCTCCGCTTCGTTTTTTTCGACGTGGGCGATCGTAGCTGCACTTACGTCTGGAAAGGTGTCTAGGCCCTCACAAATGGCTTTCAGGTACAACCCTGAGCCGCCTACCAAGATAGCAACGTCATGCTTTTGAAATAACGTATGGAGCACGGCCAGGGCCTCGCGTTCGAAGTCGCCAACGCTGTAGGCGGCTGTTATGGGCAGGTGGTCAATGAAGTGGTGTGGAACAGCGGCCAGTTCCGCTTCGGAGGCTTTGGCGGTACCAATGTCCATGCCTTGAAAAAACTGTCGGCTGTCGGCGGAGAGGATTTCTGTGTGGTACAATTGGGCGAGTCGGATTGCCAGTGCCGTTTTTCCCGTGGCTGTGGCGCCGCCGATGACAATGAGGTGCTTCATAAAAACGTGGTAAAAATGAAAAAGCCCCGACAATTGTCAGGGCTTTTGAAGCGGAGCGGAAAACGAGACTCGAACTCGCGACCTCAACCTTGGCAAGGTTGCGCTCTACCAACTGAGCTACTTCCGCATTTAAGCGCCGCAAAGATAAGCGAACTTGTTTCTAACAAACAAGTGTTTTCTAAAAAAAAGTCTAAAAAAAATAATTCAGCGTGTTTTAGGGCTTTTTTTGATCAAAAACGCCCTCAATATTGCGTTTAAAGTGGAAATAAGTTTCCAATTGTGCCCGCACGGGGATGTCTAGGCCTGATCGGCGGTATTCATTGCGGTTCTCTTTGTCGATGATGCGTGCTTTCACATTGTCGTTCAATTGAAGGTCGATGAGGGTGCGTATTTCCTGTCGGATAGCGTTGTCATAGACCGGGAAGGTGGTCTCGATGCGGAAGCTCAGGTTTCGTTCCATCCAGTCGGCGCTGCTGAGGTACATCAATTCTTCGCCGCTGTGGTGGAAGATGAATACGCGGGCGTGTTCCAGGAAACGATCAACGATGCTGAACACGGTGATGTTGTCACTGAATCCAGGGATGCCAGGCACCAGGCAGCAGATACCGCGCACGATCAGCTGAATGGTCACGCCGGCGGTGGATGCTTCGTACAGTTTCAGGATGATTTCTTTGTCTTCTAGGCTGTTGAATTTGAGGGTCATACGGGCCACTTCGCCTTTTTTTGCGGTGCTTATTTCGTGGTCAATCAGCTCGTATAATTTTGAGCGCAGGTTAAATTTGCCCACCATGAGGTGTTCAAAAGGTTTGGTGTTTGGTTTTACGTTTTCCAGAAACCCGAACAGGTTGTTCACCTCACTGGTGATGCGCTGGTCGGTCGTAAAAATGGCGAAATCGGAGTACACTTTTGCGGTTTCTTCGTGGAAGTTGCCGGTGCCAAGGTAGGCATAAAGGTTTGGTATGCCCCCTTCGAGACGTCTGAACAGGGCCAGCTTGGAGTGAACTTTCACGCCTGGAAAAGAATAGTGTACACGGACACCGGCTTTTTCCAGTCGCTCGCCCCATTCAAGGTTGGTTGCTTCGTCGAATCGCGCCTTTATTTCCACAAATGCCGACACTTGTTTGCCGCGTTGTACGGCTTCCATCAGGGCTTGCAGGATGCGGCTGTGTTTGGCGACCCGGTACTGGATCACCTTGATGTGGGTGACGGCAGGATCCACAGCGGCTCGTTCGAATAGGTTGATGACAGCCTGAAACGATTGGTAGGGTACGTGCAGCAGTTGGTCTTTTTGGTGAATGGCTTTGAATGGATTTTCTGCATCGTGCAGCTCGGGGTGCTGCAGGGGGGGCAGTGATTTGTATTTCAGGTGGGTAAGTCCGAAATCGGGGAATTTGAAGAAATCAAAATTGTTGTGGTATCGGCCTTCCGGGAGCATATCGTTTTTGCGCAAGTCGAACGTGTCTTGCAAGTACCGCAGCAGGTGGTCGGGCATTTCCCGATCGTACACAAATCGGCTCGCAGGGCCCACCTGTCTTTTTTGGAGACTTGATTTGATTTTTTCCACGAGGTCGCCGGAGTACTCATCATCAATGTGCAGGTCGCCGTCTCGGGTTAGTTTGATGGAGTAGGCATCTTGGATATCATAACCTGGAAACAGGCGCGTCACGGAGTGGCGTACGATGTCGTCGAGCATGATTAAATCGTGTCTATTGCCTGTGGAAGGCAGTTGGACGAAGCGTGGCAACTGATCGGAGGGGATTTTCACCAATGCGTACTCGCTTTCCGAGAGCGGTCTTTTTTTTTGGCGCAGGTGGACGGCTAGGTAGAGGTGGGCATTGGCGAGAAAAGGATTGATGCGGTGTTTTACGAGCAGCACCGGCATGACAAACGGCAACAGGTTGTCTTCAAAGTAATTCTCCACAAACTGCTGTTGCGGTGCTGAAAGTTCCAGGCGGCGCAGGATGAACACGTGGTGCCTGCGCAGTTCCGGAACGATTTGTTTTTCAAAGATTTCTGAAAACTCTTCTTGTTGTTGGTTGACGATTTGGTGCACGTCTTTGAGCAAGACAGTGGGATCAAAATCGAGTTGGGCCTTGGTTTTTTTGCCCACTTTTTTCAATTTGCGAATACCGGCTACCCGTATTCTGAAAAATTCATCGAGGTTTGAGGAGTAGATGGCCAAAAACTTGAGCCTTTCCAAGAGTGGAACAGCAGGATCTTTGGCCTCCTGAAGTACACGGTAGTTGAAGGAAAGCCAAGAAACATCGCGGTTGGTATAAGGCAGGGTATTCATGGTTCTGAATATTTTGATAGCGGCGAAATATGGCACGCTCGAAAATTAACTTGTTTGTCGGGACAAATGTGGCATTTTTGACGGGCTAATCCCCACATTCGCGGTTGAAAGTTTGGGTGTTTACAATTAATTAAAATGGAGCTTGAAATTGAGCACAACCAAATCAGCCGCATAGGCTGCGGAATGGCACAAAAAAAAGCGCTTCGGACAAACCGAAGCGCTTGGTGCGGGAAGCGAGACTCGAACTCGCACGACCGTGAAGTCACAGGTGTTTGAGACCAGCGCGTCTACCATTCCGCCATTCCCGCAAGGTGCTATTAGATGTACTATCCAAAAGCGGGTGCAAATTTAGATATATTTTCTATAATACGCAACAAATACTTTTTTTTATAAAAATAGTCTTTGGCTTTTTCGAGGTCGCCGTCGCGGTTGTTTTCGGCTGTCCAATGTTGTAACAAAGTGCCTAAAGACGCTTCTAGGTTGTTTTTTAGGTCATTTACGGTATCCATCACCGATTGGTACACACCTGGTTCGGCATCAAATTCGAGGGACATTATTTTTTCATTGATGTCCATCATCTCCATTAAAAACGCTTGGGGAAGCTTTCCTTGTTCGCCATCTCCCGTCAGCGTTCCGGTTATTTTCAAGACATAGGCCAGCAGGCGGTCTGGATCGGAGAGCGTCTTGAACGCTTCGTTGTTGCGTGTGGACAGTTCAAGCACGTCGGCCTGGACAGCATCCGGCGACAGCGTGTGGAAATCAGGGTGATACTTGCGGCTGTTTTCGAGAAAAATACGGCGTACCGCTGTTGGATCAACAGCCAACGCGATCGGAATCCCATAAAATTCAAAATAATTGGGCGTTTGTATGTTTTCCATCACAGAATTTGGAGCCGTAAAACCAGGTGTAAAACAAGGCAATTGGTTGGGAGGAACGGCGCCTGGCCCAAAAAGGCCTATTTTCCGCCATACTTCGCCCATTTTGCAGGCCTTAGCGCTGCTACGGCCTGCAAAAATCAGCTTCTTCTGGCAAAAAATGGTCACTTTTTTATCTCAGAAGCGACCACGCTAACCAGTTACAATACTAAAACAATTTCTCAAGAAAATGGCGCCATACATCCAGTCCCAGGGCAAAAACCATGAGCGTGAGTAGGAGGAAAAATCCGGCTGTAACAGCGCGTTCCATGAATTTATCGCTCACTTTTCTGCCGGTGATGACCTCCCAAATCAGGAAAACCACATAGCCGCCATCAAGCGCCGGAATGGGGAGCAGGTTCATAAAAGCCAGAATAATGCTGAGTGAGGCGGTGACATTCCAGAAAACTTCCCAGTTCCATTCAGGGCTGAACAATTTTCCGATGCTGATGACGCTGCCGAGGTTGTCCTTGACAGAGATATTTCCCTTGAACATTTGTCCGAATGCTTTGACTTGGTTGGTCAGGAATTCCCAGCCCATTTTTACGCCCCCGGGCAATGCTTCCGTGATGGCGTATTTTTCGCGGCTGATGTTGAAATATCCGTCTGTTTTGGTAACGACTCCGATGGTGCCTTGTTCAGAGAGGGGCACATTGACGTTCATCGGTTCGTTGTTGCGCACGATGCCTAGGGCGACGGTTTGGCCTTTGAATTGTTTGGCGAGTGCCGAGAACTGATCAAAATAGGGAATGGGTTGTCCGTTGAAAGCAACGATGTGGTCACCTTTTTGGATACCGGCTTTTTCTGCTGGTTTTCCAGGGGCAAGTTGTGCAATAAAGAAAGGAATTCGCGGTGCGATGAGCGAAGTTTTTGATATGTGCTGGCTGGTAATTTGCATGGCAATATCGTCAGACAGGGTTATGGTGGTATCTGCGCCACTTCGGCGGACGGTCACTTGGCGGGTATTGCCAAGTACGACGGCTTCCACAAAAGCAGCGGGATCAAGGCGGTTGAAATCTTGGTCACCAAGTTTTGTCAGCACATCCCCTTGTTGTAGCCCCTGGTGGATCAGCACCGAGTCAAAGGCCATACCGTATTGTTTTACTTCGCTGGTGGGGACAAAGGCTTTGCCAAAATACCACAGCATCATGGCATAGATAAAGAACCCTAGGAGTAGGTTGACGGTGACGCCGCCAATCATGATGATGAGGCGTTGCCAGGCTGGTTTGGATCGGAATTCCCAGGGTTGTGCTGGCAGCTTAAGCTGTTCGGTGTCCATGCTTTCATCCACCATTCCGGATATTTTGACATAGCCGCCGAGGGGCAACCAGCCGATGCCATATTCAGTTTCTCCTTTTTGTTTTTTCCAGAGCGCGTTAAAAGGCGCGAAATCGAAGAAAAGGTAGAATTTTTCAACCCGTGTTTTAAACCATTTGGCGGGAGCAAAATGCCCCAGTTCGTGGAGGACAATCAACAAAGAAAGACTCAGGAAAAACTGACAAACAATTGAAATAGTATCCATTGGTAAAGGAAGAAAGGTCGAATAAAGGGTGAGATAAAAGCGCTAGGGCTGCATTGGTGTTAGAGGCCGATTTCGCGGTAGCGTTGGCTGTTGGCAGGGTCTATGCGGGTCATGATTTGGATAACGCGGTCTTTTTGAACTTTGGGGGCTATTTTCCAGAGTTCGACCAATTCGTCTTTTTTAGCATAAGAGAACATTTGAATAATCATGGAGTTCAAATATGCCACGCTTACTTTGTCAACATCTTCCAAGGCCTCCAGAATGGCGGCTTTTGCCTGGTCGGGATTGGAGGAGAATACATCTAAGCCATTGCGGTAGTAGGTGTACATGGCCAATCGGAAAGGTTTGACACGCGGATTGAGCAGGTTTTCGATGATCCAGTATCGGTTGCGGTTTTTCCCGCCATCGGCGGGGCGCCAACCTGGGGTTGAATTGGTGTTAGAATTCTGGATATTGGTCACTATTTTTTCAGCGGTGGAGTAGTAGGGTTCGCCACCATACTGGGCGTATGAATCGTAATCCATACCGATGATCAGGTAGGCATAAAACGCGAATAGGGCAGGGAGGTTGGGATTATCGGTGGCATCACGGATAAATTCAATGGGTTGGTTTTGTTCGTAGGAGAAGACGACATCTTTGTCGAGGTAAGATATCAAGGGTGTTTCGTAGCCGCTACCGTACACCGGACGGGTAGATTGTACGGCCAATTCGCCTTCAAAACCGTTGTTGTCCAGTTCTTTGGAGATGGTGAGGATAAAATTGCACTTAATCCTTTCATCTTGTTCGAAATTATCGTTGGTCCATTTCGTGTTGTTGATAAACTCGCGGAGCGATGCTTCTAGTTGATCGAACACCTTGCGGTCGGTTTTCTGAAGTTGTGGGGTATTCACCCGAACCGTGGCATTGAGTTCTCCTTGAGCAATAAGCGATGTGCTACCGACCAACAGGAAGGCGGAAAATAGGAGGTGTTTGAACATAAGCACGCGTTTTTTTGGCATAATGTAGAGCGTCAACCCATTGAGTGATAACATACTGGCGCATTGACGCATTATTGTCCTTGGTGGTTGGCCGGACTGATAATTTCTGCCACAATATCGGTGGCGACTTCTTTTTTTAGTTTGAGCGGAAAGGCTGTTTGGCTGCCATTTCGTCGGAGGATGGTAATTTTATTGGTATCGTGTCCGAATCCGGCACCTTGATCCTGCATGGAATTGAGGACAATGAAATCCAGGTTCTTTTTTTCCAGTTTTTGCAGGGCGTTTTGTTCTCCGTCTTCTGTTTCGAGGGCGAAACCAACCAATATCTGATTGGGTGCTTTGGTTTTGCCAAGGGTCGCCGCGATGTCAATGGTTTTAGACAGTTCGAGGGAGAAGTTATCCGGTTGTTTTTTTATTTTTTTTTCGGAAAAAAGAGTGGGTTTGTAATCGGCGACGGCGGCGGCCAGGACGGTGATGTGGGTTGTGGGGAAAATTTTGGCGCAAACATCGTACATATTTTGGGCGGTGCTGACAGGAACCACCCGGATATGGGGGTTCTTGGGTTTCACCGCTCCGGGCCCCAACACGAGCGTAACTTCTGCACCTTGGTTGGCCAGTTCTTCTGCCAGGGCCACGCCCATTTTTCCGGTAGAGTGGTTGCCCAAAAAACGCACAGGGTCGAGGGGCTCGAAGGTAGGTCCGGCGGTGACGAGTGCTTTTTTACCCGCCAATGCTCCGGGGGAGCCCTTTAAGGGGGTGCTTTCGAGGAAATCTACGATGTGTTCGGGTTCTGCCATTCGGCCTTCTCCCACGAGGCCACTGGCCAGTTCACCGTGTTCAACCGGGATGATGTGCACGCCGAAATCACGCAGTCGCTGTACATTTGATTGCGTGGCTGGGTGGCGCCACATATCCACGTCCATGGCTGGAGCGACGAATACGGGGCATCTTGCGGACAGGAAAACGGCGCTGACCACGTTGTCGCAGAGGCCATTGGCCAATTTGGCAAGGGTGTTTGCGGTAGCTGGAGCGATCACCATGGCGTCGGCCCAAAGCCCCAATTCGACGTGGTTGTTCCAGCCGGCATCCGAGTGAACGTCTGCAATCACAGGGCGTTTCGAGAGGGTAGAGAGCGTCAATGGGGCAATAAAATCACTGGCAGAAGCGGTCATTAAAACCTGAACTTCTGCTCCTTTTTTGATCAGCAAGCGGGTAAGATGCGCTGCTTTGTAGGCTGCAATGGAGCCTGAAATGGCGAGAATAACCCTCATCATTGGGGAATACGGGGCAAGAGTGGTTCCAACGGGCAACATGTCGCTGTGTACAGTATGCAACCCAACAATATGGCGTTTCAGTTTTTCCTTTCAGCTTTGTTGGTCGGTTAAAGCCTACCAGCATCCAAGTGCTTTGATCAAGAAAACTACTGCACCAATTATTAAATCATCCACTGGACGCAGCACGAAACCAATGCGGCTGTGCCATCGGAAATAATCCTTCCGCCTTGTGATGCAATAAGTTAAGGAATTGGTTGGTTAGTCGCTTCTGTGACAAAAAATGGAGCCAAACAGCGCACCAACCAACCAGTTACTTACCAATAAATTAAGCCGGCTCTTTGTCATCCACAAAGCGCCACTGTATTTCGTTGTTCAGAAATTCATTGGCGGCAATGATGGAGGTATTCGGGAGGCGTTCGTAAAATTTGGAGATTTCGATTTGCTCTTTGTTTTCCTGCACCTCTTCGATGGTATCGGAGTTTACGGCAAACTCTTCGAGTTTGCGCTGTATTTCCCATTTTAAGTCGCTGGAAATCTGGCGAGCACGTTTGCTGATGATGGCTATACTTTCGTAAATATTGCCTGTTTTTGCCACCAGTTCCAGCACGTCACGGGGTTGAATATTGGCGTCGAGGCCCTGTGCTTTGGTTTTGATATCGCTCATAATGGTTAAAATTGTATGTGTATGAATCCGGAAACAATCAGGATTTCAATTTTGTTTTGACATTTTTACGGGCCTGGTCAGCGTCTTTCTTCAGTTGTTTGATTTCTTTGGAGTACTTACCCTTGGGGTATTTGTCTAAGAAATCCTGGCATCGATTGGCCGTTTCGTTGTATCGGTCCACTTTCTTTTCAATGATAGAATTTTCACTCAACAGGAAACTGGATTTGGCGATGAGGTAGCGTACACGTTCCACATCGGGGCTTTCGGGGTAATCGCGCAGAAGGTTATCAAACGAAATAACGGCGGACTGGTACTGTCGTAGATCGTAGTATAGCTGACCTTCCCCGAACGCTTTTTCCTCAAGTTTGCGCCGAAGTTCATCGATGAGTTTGTTGCACTGCTCCACCCGGGATGATTTTGGGAAAAGATTAACAAACAACTGAAACTCGTCGATGGAGGTTTGGGTGCTGCCCTGATCCAGGCGGTAAACGGGTGACAACTGGTAATTGGCGTAAGCCGACATAAAAGCAGCTTCTTCCCTCAACGTGGAATTGGAAAAAGTGTTGGAAAAAGTTTTGAAATAATAGGCTGCCAGCAGGTATTGTTTGGTGTTGTAGTGGCAGTAGGCGTACTGGTAATAGGCTTTTTCTGCCCGTGCATCGCCCCGCAAAGTGTTGAGCACCAAGTCGAAAAGGGTGAGTGATCGTTGGTATTGCTTTTTTTCGTAGTAGTCAAAAGCTTTTGACAGGATCAATTCAGCGTCGCCACTGGTACGGGTTTTCTCGTAACTGCTCTTGCATGCGGGAGCCAAAAACAATGCGAGGGAAAAGAAGAGCCAGACGGTCGTTTTTCTCATAGGGGGCAAAAGTACGATATTTAGGTAAAAAGTAGCGATAAGGTTTCAAACGAAGATAAAACGCATTTAGCTCGCAAAGTGTGGC
>CAIZLM010000085.1 GCA_903933805.1 uncultured Bacteroidota bacterium
TGAGACAAAAAAGTGGCCATTTTTTGCCAGACGAAGCGGATTTTTGTAGGCCATAGCAGCGCTATGGTCAAAAAAATCTGCGAAGTATGGCGGAAAATGGACCTTTTTGGGCCAGACAGCGTGCCACCTAACCAGTTACAAATAGTGTATATTTTTCGATTTTTACAGGTTAGTCAGTAAAAAAATACTGCCTAACCTGTGGATAGTGACTACAGAACCCAAATCTGTTGATGGCGGCCACGATGGGCCACCTTCGGGGCTTTTCAGAATGTTACCGTAAGCCCCATACCCTATTGTGTTCCTTGGTTTAAGTTGGGAGCACCCGAGCCTTCTTTGCCGCTTCATCCTCTGGTTTATTCCCGGAACTTCGGATATTCACCAGCTTATTGATCATGTCAAACCAGAAGGGCGCACCCAGCGTTAGCGCCAAAGCTGTCAGCATCAAACCGACGAATTTCAACATGGCCCACTTGGTGTAGAACCAGAATTTATGACATCCACAAGCCCCTGTAGCCGGCTGATAAGAGGGCACTGCATGATCCCAACCCAAGGGCAATCCCATGTTGTATGCAACAGCATAAAGCGAATCTGACAGTGCTTTTTTTACCCTCAAAGCAGCGAAGGTATTTTTTATCTCCGCCCGCAATACCGAGTCACGCTTTACGGCAGAAGAGTCGGAGTTTTCCGTGACCAGTTTATCGAGGTTAAACGTGGCCTGCTGTATCAGCAGGCTATCACGCACCGCTTGCGTAGCGGCATCCACCAATTGCGACGTGACGTTGGGATTGTGCTCCAGGTACCTACTCAGCGCGATGGTATCGGCATTGGCAGCCAGGGTGACAACGATTGCGACGATCCACGTCGTATAGCGCGCCGTTTTCTTGTATGTTCCTCCTACCCGATTCATCGCGTCTTCATACCACGCTTCAAGGCGTTTTTTGATGAGTTCCAACTGACCGCCAAGGCTTTTACTCTCCTCCAGGGCTTGAATCAGGTAACGCTTCAAATCCTCCGGGAGGGGATTGCCTGTATCCAGGAGCGCTGCTTCCAACCGGTAAAAATCGTAGGCGACATAGGCCCCGTCCTGCTCCGGCATCGATGCGCGATACTTGGTGTACACCAGGTCAAGCAGGGCCGATGCAAACACTTTAGCAGGTATATAATCGGCCTTGCGCGAAGTCTGTGTGAGCCCCTTGATGAGGCCGTGTTGCAGCAAGGCGTCTCCTAAGGCGTCTCCTAGGGTATCCTTGACCCATTGGTGCAAGTGTCGGCTTCGCAAATCGCGCATTTGTGCCAACCCCTCCACCACGGCAGAAGCAATCACACTAAACAAGAAATACAAAAAAAACAAGCCAATGGCTAAGTTGAGAACGGTGAGATTTTGCATGAAATGGGGCGATTTTTTGAAAAAAAGTATAACTGGTTAGCGTGGTCGCGTCTGAGACGAAAAAGTGGCCATTTGGGGCTCGACAGCGTGCCACCTAACCAATTACAATCAAAGTTAATCGATGTTGTTAATTTGCGTTGAGAAATTTTTGACACGGCAGTTTCCGCCGGTGCGCGGTAAGATACGAGCACACGATGCCTACAAATCCGAGATATAGGACTCGTATTGAAGTCTCAGAATATTGAAGTCTCGGTTATTTTCCTGACAATCGGCGTAATCTTTGAACAGGCTTTCTCTGATTTGGTATGATTGATTGATTCTTTCATGAACAGATTCGATCTCGTTGGTTAGATGGAGGGTAGCGGAGTTGCCGACGGTTGATATAAACGTCAAAATCAGCACCCAAATAGCGAACCTTTGGGCGGCGGCAGGCGGGCGTTTGAATTGCTGATACGATGAAAACAGCGTTGCCAAGCCGGTGAGTACCACGACAAAAAAACCGATAAACAAGTTATAGGATTTAAGCGATTGCTCCATTTTTGTGATTTCTGCGCGTTTACGATTGATTTGTTCCACCAATTTTGGCAACAGATTATCCTGGCTGAGTGTATCGGCGCCCATTTGGATCGCTAAACGATCTTCACGGCGATCGTATTCGAAAGGATACAGGAAGGTTCGCTCAGCGACCACCAGTTTTTCCGCGCCCGGTTGGGCGGAATAATGCAAGAGCTGCGTGACAAAACTGTTGGTGTTGATCCATAAAACAACGACCAAGAACAAAGCCATGAGATAAAAAGATCTGTTCATAGTGGATTTGATGACAATGAATAGTGGGTATATGAATCCGTTGATGTCAATATAATAACGCACGCCGCGCCTGGCAAAGATCCCGATTGCTGACGAAAATGGCTTCCGTAACTGGTTAAGTGATCGCGTATGAAGCAAAAAAGGCCTTTTTGGGGCCAGCCCGCTTGTGTAACCAACCACTTTCCCTTGGCACTATCGCAAATCCCGCACGTACAACACGACCTTTCGATTGCCCCGCCATACTTCTTCGCGAAGGCTGAAAGCGAGATCAAATGGACGCCCTTTCACGGCTTCAAAAGCTTGCCCCAATCCAAATCCGATGCCGGTAAATACAGGCTTCCCGCTTTCCTGGCAGACAGAAAGCCGTACGTGGTTGTTGTCAAGGATACGGCTATGCCCTGTGTCCACCACCTTTTCTGCCCAAAAAACTGGGCTCAGGTTCTGTGGCCCATAAGGTTCAAATCGCCGCAATTGAGCCCAAAAATCGCGTGTTATTGTTGAAAAAACAATTTTAGTGGCAATATCCACCGATGGCGCCTCCGATTCCGGCAAGATGGCATCGCGCACCACGGCCTCAAATCGTTCGGTAAAAGCAGCCACATTTTCCACGGGCATCTGCATGCCAGCGGCAAAGGCGTGTCCTCCGTAAGAATAGAAAAGATCTTCACAACGCTGTAGGGCAGCATAGAGATCGAAGCCGCGCACAGAACGGGCGGAGCCCACAGCCCGGTTGTTGCTCCGGGTCAAGATCACCGTGGGTTTATAGAAATCATCGGCAATTCGGCTGGCAGCAA
>CAIZLM010000086.1 GCA_903933805.1 uncultured Bacteroidota bacterium
GAAGATGAAGATGAAGCTGATTGATCAAATACAGGGTAGAAATTTTTTGTAATTATATTTATACATATTTCTTGTTGATTTTATTGAACAAAAAATATTTTCTTTTTTACAAAAAATATTTTTTCAAAGCAACTGGTTAGGTGGTCAGGGTTGAGACAATAAAGTGGCCATTTTAGGCCAGACAGCGTGCCGCCTCTATTATTTACTCATTTTCAACACATTGAGTAAGTATTCCCCATAGCCGCTTTTGAGGTATTTGTGCCCCAGTCGTTCGAACGCTTCATCGTTGATGGCGCCCATTTCCCAGGCAATTTCTTCAATACAGCCGATTTTTAGTCCCTGTCGGTCTTCAATGGCCTGTACGAATTGTCCGGCCTGCATGAGCGACTCATGGGTACCGGTATCCAGCCAGGCATAACCACGGCCCATGGCGCGCACTTCCAGCATGTCTTTTTCGAGATAATACCGGTTGACATCGGTAATTTCATATTCACCCCTGGGGCTTGGCCGGAGGTTTTTTGCCACTTCTACCACAGAGTTATCGTAAAAATAAAGTCCAGGGACAGCGAAGTTACTTTTTGGGTGTGCTGGTTTTTCCTCAATACTGCGGGCTTTGTTGTCTTTGTTGAACTCCACCACCCCATACCGTTCCGGATCTGCAACCTGATACGCAAAGATGATGCCGCCACTTGGGTTGGCGCAAGAGCGCAACATCTCCCCCAATCCTGCACCATAAAAAATATTGTCACCCAAGATTAATGCACTGGCATCAGCACCAATAAAAGGCGCTCCCAACACAAAAGCTTGGGCAAGGCCATTGGGATCATGTTGTTCTACATAAGAAAAGGCCATCCCCAATTCGGAGCCATCGCCCAAAAGCCGGCGAAAACTGGGTAGATCTTGGGGTGTAGAGATAATCAATACCTCCCGAATACCCGCCAACATCAGGGTGCTGAGGGGGTAATAAATCATCGGCTTGTCGTACACCGGCATGAGCTGCTTGCTCACGGCGAGTGTCAGTGGATAAAGCCGGGTGCCAAGTCCGCCGGCGAGGATAATACCTTTCATAATGTTACAAGATCAATAAATGGTTAAGGTATGTAGGTCAGCACATACACTAATAGTAACTGGTTAGCTTGGTCGCGTCTGAGACAAAAAAGTGGGCCTTTTTGGGCCAGACAGCGTGCCTCCTAACCAGTTACCACTAATAAATAGAGCCACCATTGTCCGTCATGGCCGAACCCATTTAAAGGCATCGATCATGGTGGAGAATGGCGGCAAAAGTAGTTGTTTTGGTTGTCATTCAGGTATAGTGACAGGAAGGAGGGTCATTTGTGCCACATTATTGGCGAATTACACCCGCACCGCTTCCACTTTTTTGGTCTTGCGACTCTTTTCAGCCATAAAGCCCATTACGTGACTTTCGATGGAGGCGTCAATGGTGGAGGTAAGCAGGGCCGGATTGTGTTGGCCGACGGCTTGTAACCAATCGCGCACGAGATTCCAGTCGCCGCCGCCATGGCCATCGCCGCTGCTGTTATCATACACGGTGCTCTTATTGGTCCTAAAATCATTGACGGTAAAGGTTTCCATATCGCCGACAATGTCCCCCATGCTGCCCATCACGCGGGTGCGGCGGCCTGCATAAGACGTGAAGGCTTCCATCGAAAAATTGGCGGTGACGCCGCCTTCGAATTCCATACAGGAAATATAATGGTCTTCTTGGTTGTTGTCCATTTTGTACACACAACGGCCATAGTTGGTTGTCCGGAGCTTTTCCAAGATAAAGTCGCCCTGTTTTTCTTTTTCCTCTGGGAGATCAAAGACGTAGGTCCATCCCCGTTCCCGGTAGTATATTTTCATGGCCGAGTATGGGCAAGTACTTTCGGCGGCGCATCCATCCATACATCGGTCGGTACTACCGGTTGGCGCATTTTCTTTGCGGAACCATTTGAGGTTTCCCATGGCGACGATTTGTTTGCAGGGCTTTCCGATAAGCCAGCGCATGATGTCGAGGTCGTGGCAACTTTTTGCGAGGATAATGGGCGTGGTTACATTGCGGTCGTGCCAGTTGCCGCGTACATAGCTATGGCTCATGTGAATGTGCTCAATTGGTTCCATGTGCTGGATGCTGACAATTTCCCCCAGCACGCCGCTGTGCATTATTTCTCGCAATTTGACGAAGTAGGGTGCATAGCGCAGCACGTGACAAACCGCAACGATACGCCCGGTTTTTTTGGCAAGGGCGAGAATATCGCGACATTCTTTTTCAGAAGGAGAAATGGGTTTTTCGAGCAGCACATCATAACCGGCTTTGAGTGCCGCCATACAGGGGCCGTAGTGCAGGTTGTCTGGGGTGGTAATGAGCACCGCATCGGCGAATTTGGGTCGCTCAAAAACTTGTTCCCAAGAGGTGAAACGGTTCGCTTCTGCGATGTTGTGTTTTTTGGTATAGCGTTCATTTCGGAGTGGAATGGGTTCAGCAACGCCAATCACATCCATTTCATCGGGGTAACTAAGGGCAAAATTGCCATACACATTGCCGCGGCTACCGGCGCCGAGGGTTACGACCGTGATGGCGCGTTCAGGCTTTTTGTGCAGCGGATTGGCGGATAGGTCAGGGATGACCTGGCGCGCGTCTGTTTCATCGGTAAAGCCGCTCAGCACGGCGACACCGGTGGCGGCTCCCAGGGTTTTTAAAAGTTGTCGGCGAGAAATAGGCATGAAAGAAAAGAATTTAAAGTTTGAATAGACAGGAGTCGGGCCGTTTTTTGTTTGCCAAAGGTATAAAAGGCAAGCAATAATATCTTTAGTTTTTGATGGATTGCTATTTTGTACCAAAAAAGGGGGGCATTGGCCAACGCCAATGCCCCCCTTGAAAGGAAAAAAGAAACTGTTACTCGAGTTTGAAACGCACGGGCAGCGTGTACCGCACCTTTACGGCGTGGCCATTTGCTTCACCTGGCGACCATTTGGGCATGGCTTTGACGACACGTACCGCTTCTTTGCCGCATCCTCCGCCGATTTCGCGGAGGATTTGGACATCGCTCACGGAGCCGTCTTTGTTGACCACGAATGTGAGTGGCACCACACCTGAGATATTGTTTTCTTTTGCCAAGGCAGGGTATTCAATATTCTTTTGCAAGAACTTGAACAACTCGGCCTCACCGCCGGGGAAACTGGGCGGCTTTTGAATGTCAAACATTTCAAAGGTCTTGTCCTCCACGACTTTAGGTTCTTCAATGACCTGAAGTTCAGAAGGATTTTCATCAATGGTTGGGGCGGCTTCATCGTTACCTTTTTTGTCTTCGGTACCGATATCCTCCTTTTTTTCGATGAGTTCCTCCACTGCTTTTTGCTCCTCCTCTTGTACTTCCTCGTCTTTTTTGATGACGGGGGGTACAAATTTAACCGTCGAACGCGTAGGTGGCGGCGGTGTTGGTGGCGGTGGCGGCGGCGGTGGCGGCGGGTTGTTGGGGTCAATGTCCGGAGGAGGGCCGAGTTCGGCAATCACTTCAACCGGTTTGTCCTTCGGGATAAGCCCTCTTACTGCGCTCATAATATAGGGGAGCGCGAAGAAGAGAAAAATCAGCACCAAACCAATGCCCAAAGCACGTCCCAGAAATTTGGGATAAGAGCGGCGCAAAAAGTACGCTCCGTACGCTTTGTTCCGGTCGGCAAAGATGATGTCTAGCATATCCCCATTAAAGGCATTACCTTTTTCTTCTGCCATTGCTAGAATTTTTTTTGATGTTAAAACGATGCAATTGTGGGTGCTCTTTTATTTCGTGGCTGCTTCTACCTGCTCATCGACGCTGAATTTCAGGCCGCCGGCGGGATTTTTGATGAACTCCTCCTCCAGTGGTGACACATCGAGGATTACGTAGTAGCGCACCTTACAGATGGCCATTTCGTCGAGTGCATCCACGAGGTTTTTGTAGCGAGCTGTTTTCATCGGTTTGATGATCACATTGATATAAGAACCCTGAAGGTCTTCTTCCACCCCCTCTTTGTTCTTCTTTTTGTAATCAACCAAACCAAATTGCTCCTTCACTTTGTCCATCTTTTTCAAGATAACATCGCGAACACCCTCTGCGGAATAGTCCGTTGAGTCGAGTTTTGCATCGGTAATACCTTCATACCAGTAAACCTTATCGTCGGCACCCAGCAGCAAAGTGAGTACTTTTGATTCTTTAACGGGTTCGATATCTTCTTTTTTGATATCTTTTTCCGGCATCACCAAAGCGAGAATTTGCGGTTTTGCAAGCGTTGTTGTGAGCATGAAGAAGGTAATGAGCAGGAATCCCAAATCCACCATCGGCGTAAAGTCGATTCGCGTGGACATTTTTTTGGACCTGACCTTACCACCTTTCTTACCGCCACCACTGTCTTGTGCTATTTCAGCCATGTCGCTGTTGCTTTTATTGTGATAAAAATGAGTGGCGTGGAAGCACGATGTACGAAGTCTTCCTGCGCCAAATTTCCGACGCTGTTATTTTTCTTCTTTTTTGGCGCCTTCCATACTGGTGATCAGGTTGAATTTATTGACGTTGATATCCGTCAAAGTATTGATCACGCTTTGAACCGCAGGATACGGCGTATCCTTGTCGGCCTTCACCACGATCACGTATTCTTCCTTCACCTTGCCCTCGTTTTTCATGCGAAATTGTGCGAGTCGGGCGTTGTGCACCCAGTCGGCCAATTCGCTTTTGTTGATATCGGCCGTATCCACCGGGATGCCTTCCGTGGGGAACTTGGCACGTTCGGTGGGTTCGGTGTCGATATACTGTTTGAGGCGATTGCGTGGGACACCGAAGCTGCCAAGGTTGGCGAACACCAATTTTTCCTTGTCGTTCAATCCCAGTTGATATCGGCTGTTGATATCGTCGATGAGGCTCATACGGGTGTGAGACCCGGCCATATCGAGGAATATTTTTCCGTCCTTACCCACCAGAATGGTTAATGTACCTGCATCGGGCAATTTGGTTTCAGAGATAGACGAAGGCGTATCCACGATCACCGTTTCCTGAGGCTTGGCCTTTGCGGTCAGCATGAAAAAAGTCAGCAGCAGGAAGGCCACGTCACACATGGCCGTCATGTCAATGGTGGGCGCACTCCGTTTCGGTTTATGCTTAGGCATATCGAGTTAAATTATGAGTGTTAGCACTAAATTAGTGACCCTTGGACGCAAAAGTTTGTGTCAGGCTGTATCCGGCTTCGTCGATGCGGTAGGTCATAGCGTCGATACGGCTGGTGAAAAAGTTGTAAAAAATAATGGCCAAGGCAGATGTTCCGATACCGAGGGCGGTATTGATCAGTGCTTCCGAGATACCCGTAGCCAAGGCTGTGGAGTCCGGAGCGCCGGCATTGGCCAACGATGCGAAGGAGCGAATCATACCCAAAACGGTTCCCAACAGTCCGAGCAGCGTCGCAACAGAAGCAATGGTGGCCAGGATGTTCAGGTTTTTTTCCAACATTGGCAGTTCGAGGGTTGTTGCCTCTTCCACTTCTTTCTGGATGGCAATGACTTTTTCGTCTTTTTCCATGCCGGTTGTTTTGGCCATTTCGGCGTACTTGCCCAAACCTGCGCGCACCACGTTGGCTACGGCACCTTTCTGCTTGTCGCAAGCTGCTGTGGCACCTGGGAGGTCGTTGCGATCCAAAAAGCCTTTGATACCGCGAACAAACGCATCAATATTACCAGCGCCACGGGCCTGACGCAGGGTGATAAAACGCTCGATAACAAATACAATAACGGTAAAGAGCAAAGTCATCAAGATTGGCACGATGAAACCGCCCTTGTAAACGGTACCCATGTAGTTACCTGGAAGCGGGTCTTTTGTGTTGTCGCCATCGGCAAAGTTGCTGGAGGCACCGAATACTTGGCTGAAAATCAGGTAAGCGACTACGTACAAAACAGGAATAATAACAAAAGGAAAAATCGCTGAAAGGCCTCCTTGTTGTTGTGCTTGTGTAGGTTTTGCTGCTGTCATGCTGCGTTGAAAATTTAAGTGAATGAATGTTTAGTTTGACAATAACCTCCCACGGAGGGCAACATACAGTACTGGATTTTCCATTTCCCGACTCGATTTTAAGGCAAGATGCGGGGTGTTTGAAAAATGGCGTGTGACCCACAAAAAAAATTTAGAGCACAATCCAGAGCATGTTTCCCATCGAGGGCGAATTTTCTCGGCGGTAAAAATAGTGTAAGACATACAATTACCACCAAGCCTGTTTGTAAAATCATTTTGAGCCCCACTTTATTTGACCAATTTATCGTCATAAACAGGTCAAATACGGCATTTTTTGGCCAAAATATGCTATATTTTATTTTCGATAATTCTGCTAGGTGGCTTGTATGCAGCTCATTTTACCCCAAAAAAAACGGACAACGCTGCGATACGCTGCCCGGAGGGACTATTGGTTGGAATGAACGGCTGCGCGAATGCGGACCAGTCGTTCCAACAAGCCCTCCAATTTTTCCAACGGCAACATATTGGCGCCATCAGATTTTGCCACTGCTGGGTTCGGGTGGGTTTCGATGAACAACCCATCGGCTCCAACGGCAATGCCCGCACGGGCAATGGTTTCAATCAGCGCCGGACGCCCACCGGTGACGCCCGCACTTTGGTTGGGCTGTTGCAGTGAATGGGTACAGTCCAACACAACCGGCACCCCAAACGACTGCATTACCGGCAATCCCCGGTAATCAACCACCAAATCCTGGTATCCAAACATGGTGCCTCGCTCGGTGAGCATCACATGGGGGTTGCCCTCCTCTTGCACTTTTTCAACCGCAAAACGCATGGCTTCCGGACTCACAAACTGCCCCTTCTTGATGTTCACAACCTTACCGGTTTGAGCAGCAGCGACAAGCAGGCTCGTTTGGCGGCAGAGAAAAGCAGGGATTTGGAGCACATCGACAAATTGAGCTGCCATGGCCGCTTCCGCATCGGCATGGATGTCGGTCACGGTGGGGATATCAAAATGCTCGCCTACACGGCGGAGGATATCCAAGGCTTTTTCGTCGCCTATTCCGGTAAAAGAATCTCGTTTGCTGCGATTCGCTTTTCGATAAGAGCCTTTAAAAATATACGGTATGCGCAGGCGCTGACAAATTTCATTGACCTGTCCGGCAATATCGAAGGCCATTTGTTCGCCTTCAATGGCACAGGGGCCAGCCAGCAAAAAGAAGTTGCCGGAATCGGTGTTTTTTAAGCGGGTAAGGTTGAGCATGCTTTTTACTTTAGTAAACAAAACGGGTTGGGTAACATGGCATCTGGCGCAAAAATGGCCGCTTTTTTGTCTCAGACGCGACCACGCTAACCAGTTGCCAAAAAACGTAACTGGTTAGGTAGCACGCTGTCTGGCCCAAAAAGGCCCATTTTCCGCCATACTTCGCCCATTTTTTTGACCGTAGCGCTGCTACGGCCTGCAAAAATCCGCTTCGTCTGGCAAAAAATGGCCACTTTTTTGTCTCAGACACGACCACGCTAACCAGTTACCAAAAAACAAAGGTAGCACACTCAAAAAGAATCCAGCATCAATCACCCTTTATGACGGCGATTGATGCGGTAAATTGGGTTGTAAATTTATGCGCTGATCCGTGTTTTGGGCGTACTTTTGGTCATCTGTCACGACCGTACGGCATCCCAGCGCAGACCTGAAAACGGTCACTCATACCGAAGCGACTCAATCGGATCAAGTTTTGCGGCCTTCATGGCGGGGTAAAACCCAGAAACAATGCCGACCACCATACACAGGGAAAAGCCCAGCAGCATCCAACCCCAAGGAATCAGGAAGGTGCCGCCCAAAATGGGGGTTACGATATTACCCATGAGAATACCCAGAAAAATACCCACCAAACCACCGATTTGGCAAATGACAATCGCTTCCGTCAAAAATTGCAGCAAAATACTGCGGCTGGTAGCGCCCAAGGCCTTGTAAATTCCTA
The DNA here is from genome assembly GCA_903933805.1 of uncultured Bacteroidota bacterium. Classification (GTDB taxonomy): domain Bacteria; phylum Bacteroidota; class Bacteroidia; order Chitinophagales; family Saprospiraceae; genus M3007. The sequence continues at coordinate 7,955 of CAIZLM010000086.1, forward strand.
TTTCTCGGGTACGTTCTGTGACGCTCACCAGCATGATGTTCATGAGGCCAATGGCGGCACCCAACAGGGTCATGAGACCAATGGCCACCGCCGCCAGTCGGAGTGTGGTGGTGTTTTCTTTCAAAATAGCCACAATACTGTTGCTGGCAAATACCTCAAAATCGTCTTCCTCGCCAGGGCGCAGCCCCCGCACCTGTCGAAACAAGCCCGTCGCCTCAGACTGGGCCGCTTCGAGCGTGGTTGCGTCGGATACCGCCACCAGAAGTTCGTAATCCCGGTCTCCATAAAGGGCTTTTACATTCACCAAAGGGGCGTAAACCTTGCGGTCACCGGATTCGTTCATACTCGAGCCCTTGGGGGCCATGATGCCGACGATGCGATAATGCTGGCTGTTGACATGGATGATTTGGTCTATTGCCCGATCATTTTTGCCATCAAATAGTATTTTAACAATTTCAGGCCCAACGACAGCGATGGGTGCGCCATCTTCCGCTTCCGCTTTAGAAAAATTTCGACCCAGGGCAATTTCAACCCCCTTTACATCCATATAATTTTCATCAGCTCCTTGAAACTGTATGTTGGGATTGGATTTTATTTCACCAAATTTCACGACCGAAACACCACTACCATTGCAACCAACCGCTACTTTCGCAGGAAAGTTGAACCGCTCCTTAAAATCCATCGCTTGGCGAAAAGTGATCGATTCTGCTTGTTTGGCCATCTTGCCCCTTTTGTTGCTTTTGAAATCGCCCCATTTTCGTTCAATACTAAAAGAGTTGGCGCCCAACCCAGAAAGATTGTTGCTGAGGGAAAAGGCAATGGCATCAATGGCGGTCAAAATACCCACCAAGGCCATGATTCCAAACGCAATGATGAGCAAGGTGAGCACCGCTCGCAGCATATTTGCGCGGATATTTTGAAAAGCCATACTGAGTATCTCTGAAAATGGCATAATTGGTTGTCATTAAATGGTAAAAGAAAACGGGGTGGTGGCAACTTCGAAATTAATTGGATCAAATGTACCAGAACCTGACCGATCATTGGGCGTGAATTAGAAGCAAGCTTTTTAATATTCGATGAAAGGGGAGGTTTGGGAGACTTAAAATTAATTTCAAGATGCAACATACCAGCAAAATAGTACACAAACCCTCGGTGTTTGACCCATTCGAGTTTGTTTCTGCGGGGCAAAGCACCCGACATGGCGGCGTAAGCCCGGCCCCTTGGGCAACGCTCAATTTGGGACAAAGCACGGGTGACGCCTCAGAAAACGTCACGGAGAACCGGCGGCGTTTTTGCAGCGCCCTGGGTTTTGATGAAAAGCAAATGGCCTGGTCGAAGCAGGTACACGGCGATCAGGTACGATTGGTGACCGCTCCCGGCGGGGCGGAAGGTTTTGATGCCCTTGTTACCAATGTTCCCGGTATCTTGGTGGCTGTTTCGGTGGCCGATTGCGCACCAATTTTGGTATATGATGCCGAGCACAAGGCGGTAGCTGCCATTCATGCAGGTTGGCGTGGAACAGTGGCCGGGGTGGTAGCAAAAACACTGGCATTCATGGAAGCGCAGTTTGGCAGTCGCGGAGCCCATTGTTTCGCTTACGTGGGCACTTGTATTGATGTGTGCTCGTTTGAAGTGGGCAACGAGGTGGCCGAAGCCTTTGATGAACCATTCAAACGTTTTGATGCGCCGCGTAAGCGTTATTTTGTTGACTTGAAAAAAGCCAATGCGGCGCAGTGTCTTAACTTTGGTATTCCGAACGACCAGATAGAGCGCTCTGAGTTTTCCACCGTTTTGGACAATGCTGATTATTTTTCACACCGATTGGAGCAAGGCGTGACGGGCAGAATGGTGGCCGCCATTGGCCTGCGGGCACTTTGATTTTTTGTAACTGCTGGAAAACATGATTGATTCATACCATACCATTGCCGAGCTTAGCACGGGCGAGTTCAAAGATCGGGGCAGTAAATTCATTGCGTATGCTTGGCCAGCCCGCAGTGAGGAAGCGGCATTGGCGCATATTGAGGGGCTGCGCAAAGAGCATTTCAAGGCGAGGCACCACTGTTTTGCCTGGCGCTTGGGCCTAGATGGCCTTCGTTTCCGTGCCAACGACGACGGTGAACCCAGTGGAACAGCGGGCCGGCCCATCCTCGGTCAAATAGATGCTGCAGGACTCACCGACGTGGTGGTGGTGGTGGTTCGGTATTTTGGCGGTGTGCTGTTGGGGGCATCCGGGCTCATTCAAGCGTACCGGGAAGCCGCAGCGGAAGCACTCCGGCAAGCCACTGTGCTGGAAAAAATCGTACAAGACAATTTTCGCATTCACTTCGATTATGCGCTCATGCCCGACCTCATGCACAGTCTGAAAAAACTAGACATTGATATTGTTGCACAGGAATTTGGGGATCGGGGCATGATTGAATTGGGGATTCGCCAGCGCGATGTAGCCGAAAAACTGTTGAAAACCAAGGCTCAACTTTGGAAGGTAAGCACCGAAGAAGCCGCTACACTTGATTGGCCGCCCGGCATGGAATGTACACCAGCGTAAATTTGGCACGGAAGGTGCTATGGAGTATTGCCCCCTGCCAACGAAATGGATATACATTTCTGATGACACGTATAATCGGACCAAACATCTGAAAAAAACACTTGTACCGGATTGCTTTAACGTCGCATTTACACTAAAGCAATGACCTTGGTCGTTCATAGTATGATGGCGTATCGTGCAGGTGTTCGGCACCGTGCTTGGCACAAAAGGCCTAACGCGACCACCTTTACCAGTTACAACAAAAAAAACCTTCGATATAGAAGGTGCAACAAAAAGGTTCAATCATGAAAACTCTGATTTTTGTTCTCTTATTTTCTCCGGCCTTTCTTTTTGCGCAAGGCGCTACCGGGCTCGACGCGATTTCTGCTGCCTTGAATTCCGGCGATGTAGAAACCTTGTCAAAATATTTTTCAGACAACGTTGAAATTTCGATTCAGGACAAGGAGCAAATTTACACCAAAGCAAAAGCGGCTGATGTACTTCGGTCTTTCTTTGATGCCAACAAGCCAAAATCTTTTAGCCAGGTGCACAAAGGTACCAGCCGCGAAAGCAGTGACCAGTATTGCATTGGCAATCTTTCGGCTGTTACCGGCGACTACCGGGTGTATCTCTACCTAAAAGTAAGTGGCAACAGCATCAGTATCCAGGAAATCAGGATGGACAAACAGTAGCAATAGCCGCTTTCAGGTGATAAAACAACCGGTAGATTTTCATCTTGTCGTTTTTCTTTCGGTTGGAACCAACATTTTATTACTTTTGCGTTCTGTTGTTTACAGATTAACCAATAAAATTTACAGATCCTACCATGGGAAAAGGAGATTTCAAGACAAAGCGTGGCAAAACTCGTCGTGGCTCCCACGGCAAAAGCCGCCCGAAACTCAAAAAGTTGAAAACACTTTTGAAAAATCAGGCTGGCGTATAACCGTTCATTCGGCCCGCAAACAATAAAGCCTTATTTTGTGTTAATACCACGAAATAAGGTTTTTTTTATGTCATAACACAAAACAATCAACATGAAGCACCTATACTGCCTCCTGCTATTTTCCCTGTTGGCCTACACGACCAATGCACAAACAATCACCGGAATCTGGAAAACAATCAACGATGAAACGGGCGAGGCCAAAAGCCACATTGAACTCTTTGAATCCGACCATAAGTTGTACGGCAAAGTGGTCAAACTCCTGAAGTCGCCACCCGACAAGCGTTGCGACAAATGTCCTGGGGAGCGCAACAACCAACCCGTGTTGGGCATGGTATTGCTGACAGACATGCTCAAAAAAGATGGCTACTACCAATCGGGCAGTATTCTCGACCCGGAAAAAGGAAAGTGGTACAACTGTAAGCTCTGGCTCAAGGAAGGCGATCCCAATACGCTGGTTGTTCGCGGCTATATCGGCCCTGTTTATAGGACACAATACTGGATCCGGCAGCAATAACGACTCATTATGTGTTTTAAAAAAATCGCTCTGTACTTTTCGGCACCTTTTTTTTTAATAAAAACAAGATAAATACAAGGCTTTTTAGCTGTTTTAGGTCGGTTTTTTGAGTATTTCGGTGACACTTGATACCGTATAAAAATAAAATTTGCTGTCAGGTTTGAGAAAATAAAAAATCAGTCTAATTTTGCACCCGCTTTTGAGCGCGATTGGGTCATGGTGTAATGGTAACACAGCAGATTTTGGTTCTGTTATTCAGGGTTCGAGTCCTTGTGACCCAACAAAAATTAAGTGCAGCTATCTGATAATCAGGTAGCTGCATTTTTTTTCTTGTTGTTTTCATACCGTATCGTCGTATTTATTTCTGCCGCGGAGACCGTCCATTAGAATGACCCTCCACCCAATGTGTATGTCGGATGCTAGGGCACCCCAGTACTCGGCCAGAAAATACACCACAAAGCCACCGGAGTAGTTGCATTGCGCACCGTTGCTCGTCGGTTAACCTGTACTGCATTCCTCCTTCGTTCCGACTTTGCACAAGAATAAATTGGGCACTCCAAGGGCAACATCAATGCCGCTGGCCACAGTACGAGGCCCGATTTAATCACAAGTACTTCAAAATCAAAAAGTTTTGAAAAAAGCCAGATAAAATCGGTGTAGAACAAACAAAAACTGTCATCTTTGAACGTTACTGTTGGCCTCCATAAAACTTTTGCACTGTTGAAAAATAAATTTCAGTGCTTTGCAAACCGTCAAAAAAATCGCCTAAAAAACGACCGACAGGAACCTAACTTCGTGCTTATCAATAAACTAAACACAGAAAAAATATGGGTGAAAGCATGTTGATAATAGTGTCTGTATGTTGGTAAACCTGCAAGTATTGGAAGTTATACACATTAAACAAGGGGGTTTTCCACAGTGTAACCCCATACGGATTGTTTGAAAAATTAAGATTACGGTTCAAAAAGCTACGTTTGTACTTTTCCCTTAGATATAACCCTCGTAACTGATCCGGTGGTCGCGTCTGAGACAACAGATGGGCCTTTTGGGCCAGACAGCGTACCCCCGAACCAGTTAAACCCTCAATACGAAAGCAATGGCAGAAACAGGCAAGAGCCAACCGAACCAAAAGGATGGAGACCGCGGAAATCGCCGTCAGTCTCCAGGCAATGATGGTTTATCCAATTACGTATTTGGGAAAATACAACCCCAGGCTGTTCCCCTTGAGGAGGCTGTATTGGGCGCCTTGATGCTTGACCGGGAAGCATTGCCGCTGGTCATGGATATACTGCGGTCCGAGAGTTTTTACACCGAGCCCCATCAGCTCATTTATCAGGCGATCATTCGATTGTTTGAGCGATCCAATCCGGTTGATTTACTGACTGTTACCGAAGAGTTGAAAAAGGGCGGCGAATTGGACAAAGTTGGTGGCGGTTATTATTTGGTGGAACTCACCCACCGTGTTGCATCGGCGGCCAACATTGAATACCACGCCCGCATCATTGCGCAGAAACACATACAGCGCGAGCTTATCCGGGTAAGTACGACGACCATCAAGGATGCTTATGAGGACACCACGGACGTATTCACCCTGCTAGACGAGGCCGAGAAGGGCCTTTTTTCCATCACGCAGAACAACCTGAGCCGGAGCTATGAAAGCATGGGCACCCTGAGTAGTCGGGTGCTCAAACAAATTGAAGAACTGTCGGAAAAGCCGGATGGCCTCACGGGAGTACCCAGCGGCTTTACCGATCTTGACCGGTTGACTTCTGGTTGGCAACCTTCCGACTTGGTCATCATAGCCGCGCGGCCCGGTATGGGTAAAACCTCGTTGGTATTGGCAGTTTGTCTGAACGCCGCCCGGGATTTCAACAAAGGGGTCGCATTGTTTTCATTGGAAATGGCCAGCACCCAACTTGTTCAGCGCCTTATTTCGATGGAATCAGAAATTGCGGGGTCAAAAATGCGCAATGGCAAGCTGGAGGATTACGAGTGGCAGCAGTTACAAACCACGGTAGAGCGACTCAACGCCGTGCCGATTTTCATTGATGACACCCCGGCGATCAACATTTTCGAGTTGCGGGCAAAATGCCGGCGGTTGAAGCAGCAGCATGATATTCAATTGATTATTATAGACTATCTCCAGTTGATGACGGGAGGGTCGGATGGGAAAAATGGGAACAGGGAGCAAGAAATTGCCAGTATTTCGCGGGCATTGAAGAGTTTGGCGAAGGAAATTCGGGTGCCCGTGATTGCGCTTTCGCAGTTGAGCAGGGCTGTAGAGATGCGGGGGGGAAGCAAGCGCCCACAATTGAGTGATCTACGTGAGTCGGGCTCTATTGAACAAGATGCCGACATGGTTGCCTTTATTTACCGTCCGGAGTACTACCAAATCCTGCAAGATGAAAGCGGACAAAGCCTGAAGGGCGTGGCGGAATTCATCATTGCCAAGCACCGTCACGGGGCATTGGAGACCATTAAGCTCAAGTTTACCGATACGTTTGCGAAATTCAGCAACCTTGATGACCCCACCTTTGCCGGGCTGGATGGGCCCATAGCCGGGTCCTTTATGCCCAGTGTGGTTACCAGGGCCTCGCGGATGAACGACGAGGACATTCCATTTTAGGCGCCCGTTGAAAAAGAAACAACCCCGTGCGGTGTTTGCCGCGCGGGGTTGTTTTAAACAAAGGAATTTACGTTTGGGAAAAGGTAACTGGTTAGGTGGCACGCTAACCAGTTACGGGAAAAGTACGTTAGTCGATGTTTTTCTTTTCCGCGTCGCGCATTCCCTGACGGATCTCATCTTCCACCGAATTTTTTGCGTTGTTGAATTCACGGATACCACGACCAAGGCCGCGCATGAGTTCAGGAATTTTTTTGCCGCCAAACAGTAGTACTACCACGAGAAAAATGAGGATGATCTCGGTACCGCCCAGCTGGCTGAGAAATAATAGTGTGTCAGTCATAACTGTTGAATTGAATGTGGAAAAATCCGGCAAAATCGCCGGCTCTCAAAAATATCACCTCCATCTGAAAGCAATGTGCAAAGTTACATCTACAAAGGAGCAATTAATTTTTTTGGCTTAAAATTAACCTACAGTTTGAACTTCATTGGCAGAAATAGGCATACAACAGCAGATATTTGCAGCTGGGCGTACATGCCAATCACGAAACGGGCAGCGAACACAAAGCAATAAGCCGCTCAAACAACAAGAAACACCACGATTGATGACCATACAAGCCGTAATTTCCGTCCTTGAAGCCGTTGCACCACCCCATTTACAAGAATCATACGACAATGCGGGGCTCATCGTCGGTGATGCCTCGGAGGCCTTAACCGGTGTGTTGTTCTGTTTGGATTCTACCGAGGCCATTGTTGAAGAAGCCATCGCATTGGGGTGCAACCTGATTGTGGCACACCACCCCATCGTGTTCCGGGGGCTGAAGCGTTTCAATGGCAGCAATTATGTTGAGCGCACCGTGATGAAGGCCATTCGGAGCCATGTTGCGATTTATGCGGTCCACACCAACCTCGACAATGTGCATCAAAATGGCGTGAATAGCAGGATTGCAGAAAAAATTGGCCTGTTAGACACGCGGATTCTGGCGCCCAAGCCAGGAGCCGGGTCAGACGTCGGCGCCGGGCTCCTCGGGCATTTGTCGCAACCAATGGAAGAAGCGGCCTTTCTGCGGCACGTCAAAGTCCAGATGCAAACAGCCTGTGTAAGGCATACCGCCTTGCGGGGTCGGCCTGTGCAAACCGTCGCCATCTGTGGCGGCGCCGGCAGCGTATTGCTGCCCGAGGCGCTGCGTGCGGGGGCCGATGCATTTGTGACTGCGGATTTCAAATACCATGAGTTTTTTGACGCCGAAAACCGCTTGGTAATCGCCGACATTGGGCACTTTGAAAGCGAGCAATTTACCATAGAACTTTTATGTGATATACTACGCGAAAAATTCTCTACCTTTGCTCTCCATTTGACCAAAAAAAATACAAACCCGGTGTATTATCTGTAAGAAAAACCAGATTTCGCGCATCATTGGCGCAATACATCCCATCAATCATTCACTCATTCACTCATAAGAATGGCCGTAGAAGCATCCATTGCCGATAAACTCACCATGCTGTGGAATTTGCAGCAGATTGATTCTCAATTAGATGAATTACAAATTCTGAAAGGCGAACTCCCCATGGAGGTTGCTGATCTAGAGGACGAAGTAGCAGGCCTCGACACACGCATCAAAAAACTCAAAGTCTCCCTCAAGGAGAATGAGCAGGATATTGCAAAAATGCAAACTACTGCGAAGGAGTCTGATGCAAACATCAAAAGATACCAGAAGCAACTCGAGGAAGTAAAAAACAACCGCGAGTACGAAGCGCTTCAAAAAGAAATCGAGTTGGCCAAGCTCGATATTCAGCTCTCCGAAAAACGCGTTCGTGAGGCCAAAGCTGGTTTGGATTCCAAAAAGGAAACCATGATCATTGCTGAAGCCAAATATGAGGCCAAGTTGAAAGAGTTGGAAGCAAAAAAGGTAGAGTTGCAGGGTATCATAGAAAAAACAGAACACGAGGAGGCAAAATTGCGGACTCAAAGCGATGGCGCGCGCAACGGCATCGAAGATCGCCTGTTAAAAGCCTACGACAAAACACGTCGTACCTACCGCAATGGCGTGGCAGTGGCCACTGTTGAGCGCAATTCTTGTGGTGGCTGTTTCAACAGGGTTCCTCCACAAATAAAGTTGGAAATTGGCGTGCACAAACGCATCATCGCGTGCGAGCACTGTGGCCGTATCTTAGTAGACCAAACCATAACGTCGCCAGAAAGTATTTTGGAAGGCGTTTAATCACCCAATAACGGTTATTGTGATGTCCCCTATGGTTTAATTCCCTTTAGAGCGTATGCTCCAAAGGGAATTTTTTTACCACTGGCTACAAAGTATTTGTTCAATAAATGTTAAAGCTCTTGTTGATATATTAGTTCTTCGTTTCTTGCATTGCTTTTTTTAATATACCTTTTAATGGTACATTTTTTTACATTTTGGTTTCGCCTTAAAGTTACGCTCTTCGTTGTATTCATGGTCGTATGGACATCCTCTTTTGCGCAGGAATTTCACCTATATGACACCATGCAGCAACTTGAAGCGCGTATCTCCCAAGCAAGTGATGCCACGTTGGTGATCAATTTCTGGGCAACTTGGTGTAAGCCTTGTGTAGAAGAATTGCCTTGTTTTGACGATCTTAAGGAACAATATTGCGGGTATGATATTCAAATACTACTGGTAAGCCTCGACTTTAAAAGTCAGGTCGAAAAGAAATTTATCCCGTTTTTGCGGGCACAGAAAATCAAGTCGGAGGTTGCATTGTTGGCGGATCAGGATGTCAATACCTGGATCCCACGTATTTATGAAGATTGGGACGGCGCTATTCCTGCAACCATTGTCGTGCGGGGAAACAGAAGGAAATTCTCCTTGGGGAAATTTAGTTCCCTAGAAGAGCTCGATGCTTTTGTAAGTCCTTTTTTATTGGATACCACTACCCCTTTAAAGCCGGTTACCTGTAGGGGAAAGTGAGTTGGTGGATGTTTTAATATTTTCAAGTCTTGTACCTAGTCCCAGACGATTACACTTTTTTAATATTTTTTTAGTCATGAAGAGTCTTAATCTACCCACGATTATTCTCCTTGTCAGCGCTGCCTTTTGGTTTTTCAGTTGGAAGTCGGCGCCCGCCGGATACATTGTCGGAGACAAAGCCGCAGATTTTTCCCTCAAGAATGTTGATGGGTCAATTGTTTCTTTGTCAGATTACAAGGATGCAAAAGGATATTTGGTGGTTTTTACCTGTAATCACTGTCCCTACGCTCAAATTTATGAGCAGCGGATCATCGACCTGCACAAGAAATTTGCCCCGCTCGGGGTGCCTGTGATCGCGGTCAATCCAAACAGCCCACTGATTGTTCCGGAAGACAGTTACGAGGAAATGCAAAAGCGCGCACGGTTGAAAAAATACCCTTTTGCGTACCTTTTTGATGAGGAGCAAACCGTGATGTCACAATTTGGCGCAACCCGCACCCCACACGTTTTTCTGCTGGACTCCAACCGCGTCGTGTGGTATATAGGCGCCATCGACGACAACCCGGAGTCGCCATCATTGGTAAAAAACAGGTGGGTGGAAGCCGCCGTAAATGCATTGCTGCTGGGCGACTGCCCCAGTCCCGACTTTACCCGTGCTGTTGGATGTACCGTAAAGAGAAAGCCCCGTTAGCTTTCTCTTTACGTCCACCGCTATTCTACTTCGGTTACCTTCAACATATTGGTGCTGGATCGCTTTTGAAGCGGCATGGCGCCTGTGTTGATAATGACATCACCGGTGGATACAAAACCGCTTTCTTTTAGGATATCCGTACAATCCTGAATGGTTTCGTCTGTGGTGGTAAACCGGTCGTAGTAGAAGCACTGAACCCCCCAGAAAAGATTCATGGTATTGAGCATATCCAAGTGGTCACTGAAGATAAAAATATTGGATTTTGGTCTGAAGCTGCTGATTTTGAACGCACTATAGCCAGAACGTGTGATGCCGATGATGCCTTTTGCGCCAATTTCTTCCGCCGTTCGGCAAGCGTTGAAGCAAATTACATCCGAATAGAACATGGAAGACTTTACCACAGCGCGGGGGCGTTTGCCCTCAATTTGTGGCCAATAATGCTGTTCTGCTTGCACGATAATTTTGGTCATATACTCCACCACCAATTCCGGATAAAGCCCGACGGAAGTTTCGCCACTCAACATCACCGCATCGGCTCCGTCGAGCACCGCATTGGCGACATCGGTTACCTCGGCACGGGTTGGCGACGGGTTGGTGATCATGCTGTCCATCATCTGTGTGGCCACAATAACGGGTCGTGCATACTGCATACACATCTGCACAATTTCTTTCTGGGTGATGGGAAGTCGTTCGATGGGCATTTCCACACCGAGGTCGCCACGGGCCACCATGATGCCGTTCGAAGCGCGAATAATTTCGCGGATATTCTTCACCGCTTCCGGCTTTTCAATTTTCGACATAATTTTGGCGGAGTGCCCTTTGTCCAGCACCGCCTGTTTCAAATCGTCTAAATCTGATGCGCGGCGCACAAAAGAGAGGGCAATCCAACTGACCGGCTGTGTGAGTATGAAAGCCAAGTCTTCCCGGTCTTTGGTGGTCATAGAAGGCAATTTCACATTCGTATCGGGAAGATTAACCCCTTTGTTGCTGCTCAGCACACCATCGTGCAGGCATTTGAGCTTGACGGTGTCTTTTTTATTGGTCTCAGCCACTTCAAAAATAAGCTTGCCATCATCCATGAGGATGCGTTCACCACACTCACAGTCTTCGGCGAATTGATCGTAAGACATGTAAATGCTGTGCATCGTTCCATCAGCATGGATATCATTGTTGATGGTGATGACGTCGCCAGCCTTCAACACCAAGGCATTGTCTTTGATTTTACCGACCCGCAGTTTAGGGCCTTGCAGATCAGCCAGGGTACTGATGTGGAGCTTGTGTTCTGCATTGATCCGCTGGATAAACTGAATAATTTTGAGGTGGTCCTCGTGGGTCCCGTGGCTGAAATTGAGTCGAAAAACATCCACGCCCGCTTTCACCAGCCCAAGCAGTTTTTCATACGTATTACAAGCAGGTCCAACCGTGGCCACAATTTTGGTATTTTGAGAGCCATCCTTCCGCAAATAGGATTTATTTCTTTCCAGTAAAGTAGCAGCTTCCGAGAGCGTCATATTGTTTTAAATTAATTGAAGTGTAAAAAACACAGTAACTGGTTGGCGTGGTCGCGTCTGAGACAAAAAAGTGCCCATTTTTTGCCAAACGAAGCGGATTTTTGCAGGCCGTAGCAGCGCTACGGTCAAAAAAATGGGCGAAGTATGGCGGTAAATGAGCCTTTGGGGGCCAGACAGCGTGCCACCCAACCAGTTACAAAACAAAAAAGCAAGGGTGCAAAAGTAACCAGCGGGAACAACTATGCCAAGCCTTATCAAAAACAGAACTTTACAAAACAAAAACAGCGTATTTTAAAATTAAAAGCTGCTATTTCAATAAATATAACATTATTGTTTCATTATTATGATTTCAATAAAAAGGCCAATACCTTGTGTGGCAAAATCATTCCAAAAATTACCGTCAAAAATTTTTTTAAACCCTATTACTACTGTTTCTTTGCGCCTTGAAAAACCAATTTTTTTCACCTAAAGATTAAGGAAATCATGGCAACTGTAGCCGAACGTGTAAAAAAAATCATCGTTGACAAACTAGGCGTCGACGAAGTAGAAGTCGTTAACGAGGCAAACTTTATCAACGATTTGGGTGCTGACTCTCTCGACACCGTTGAATTGATCATGGAATTTGAAAAAGAATTCGATGTATCAATTCCTGACGAGCAAGCCGAGAAAATCCAAACCGTTGGCCAGGCGATTGAGTATCTTGAGGCCAACACCCAACAGTAATACTTGTTATTGTCTTACCATTGGCAAGGTAATACGAGGGGTTCAAAGCTGTAGGGCTTTGAACCTCTCTTGCTATTTACACACAAAATCACTGGCGTGTATGGTAGTACAATTGGTAGTTAGTGTTACTTTTGCCCAGAGTCTCACTGAATCATACAACTTATGAAACGTGTTGTCATAACCGGGATTGGAACCATCACCCCAATCGGAAATTCTATCGCCGAGTTTAAAGACGGTCTTGAAAAAGGTCTGAGTGGTGCAAACCTCATCACACTTTTTGATGCCACCCTCTTCAAAACAAAATTTGCCTGCGAGGTAAAAGGGTTTGTTGCGGAAGACCGCCTAGACCGCAAGGAAGCACGCCGATTGGACCGCTTTACCCAGTTCGCGATGGTTGCTTCCGCAGACGCCATCCTTGATTCCGGGCTCAACTTGGATGCCATCAACAAAGACCGCGTCGGCGTGATTTGGGCCTCCGGTATCGGCGGCTTAAACACCCTTGAGAAAGAGGTGGAGGAGCACATTATGGGCAACGGGACCCCAAAACACAACCCGTTTTTGATCCCAAAGATGATTTCAGACATCGCTGCCGGTCAAATTTCCATTCAATATGGCTTTCGGGGTATCAACTACGCCACCGTATCGGCTTGCGCTTCTTCATCACACGCGTTGATGAACGCCTTTGACTACCTGCGTCTCGGCAAAGCAGACATCATTGTTACCGGCGGTTCGGAGGCCACTGTGACCAAAACGGCTGTGGGCGGATTCAACTCCATGAAGGCCCTCAGCGAACGCAACGATGATTTTTCCACCGCTTCCCGCCCTTACGACAAAGACCGCGATGGTTTTGTGCTGGGAGAAGGCGCCGGGGCCCTGATTTTAGAAGAATACGAGCACGCCAAGCGGCGTGGCGCCAACATCTACGCAGAAGTAATGGGTGCTGCCGCTACTGCCGATGCTTACCACATTACCGCGCCACACCCAGAAGGCTTTGGCGTGATAAACGTGATGAACCTGGTGTTGGAAGATGCTAAAATGGTGCCTTCTGACATAGATTATATCAACACCCACGGTACAAGTACCCCCTTGGGAGATGTGGCCGAATTAAAAGCGATAAAGAAGGTGTTCGGTGACTATGCCACCGACTTGAATATTTCATCGACGAAGAGTATGACGGGGCACTTGTTGGGCGCAGCGGGCGCCGTGGAATCCATTGCCTGTCTGTTGGCGATGAAATACGGCTTTATTCCACCAACCATCAACCACTTTACCGACGATCCTGATATTGATCCGCAACTCAACCTCACATTCAATGAGGCCCAACAGAAAAAAGTTCGGGCTATCTTGTGCAATACATTCGGCTTCGGTGGGCACAACGCCTCCATTATTTTCCGGCAGGTGTAAGCGTTTGCCAAAACACTGATCTCGTGCGATTTATCCGACGATTCTACAATTATTATTTTCATCCGGACAAAGAACTTGCCCGCCGATTGAAACAACTGATCGGTTTTACACCCCTTCATCTGCCGTTGTTCAAGCTCGCTTTTTTTCATAAAAGCACTTTTACGTCCAAAGATTATGCGGTGGCAAACAATGAACGCCTAGAATTTTTGGGCGATGCAGTGTTGAGTACCATTGTTGGGGAATATTTATTCAAAAAGTACCCGAATTGCGACGAAGGATTTTTGACAAAAATGCGCTCCAAAATCGTCAAACGAAATTCTTTGGACGACATTGCGGATAAAATGGGGCTCGACCTCTTCCTTGCCAATTACAACCAAACGCGGCTGTCTAAATCTATGTTGGGCAATGCGCTCGAAGCGTTGGTCGGGGCTGTGTACATCGAGGTGGGTTACGATCAAACGAAAGTTTATGTCATTCGTTATATCCTGCGCAAGTACCTCAATATCCATGATTTAGAAAGTTTTGACGACAATTACAAGAGTCAGCTTTTAGAATGGTGCCAGAAGAACGGCAAAGCGATAGAATATAAAGTCGTGGCCAAGTACAAGAGCGAAAAGCGCGATAAATTCAAGGTTGCCGTGTTTGTGGAGGGCAGAAAATGCGGCACAGCAGATGACTTCAACAAAAAAAGTGCCGAGCAACTGGCCAGCGAACGGGCTATGGCAGTGCTGGGTGTTCTCGGGGGGGGCATTGGAACCATCCCTGAAGAAGATGATAATTCAGCAGATTAATCATCCATATAATTATGAAAGCAACCGTCATTGGTGGTGGCGTCATTGGCCTCAGTACTGCGCTGTACCTCTCAGAGGAGGGCTGGGATGTGACCATTTTGGAGCGCGAAAACCTAACCGATAATTGCTCTTTCGGCAATATGGGCTACTTGTCTCCTTCCCATTTTGCGCCGCTGGCACAACCCGGGGTCATCAGTCAAGGCATTGCTTGGATGTTTGACGCAAAAAGCCCTTTCTACGTCCGTCCTGAGTTGAATATCCGCCTCCTTGATTGGGGGATTAAATTCTTTCGTGCTTGTACCGCCGGCAATGTTGCGCGCGCAGTGAAGCCGATGGTTGATTTGCTGCTGCTTTCCAAGACACTCACAGCGGATTGGCAAAAACTCGGAATGGATTTTCAATACACGGAAAAAGGGTGCATCAACTACTTTCAAACAGAAAAATACGAGCGCGCCGAACTGGAGAATGTCCGGATGGGCAGGGACTTGGGTCTTAACATCGAAGTTATTTCCCGCGAACAGGCGCAGTTGCTTGAACCCGTATTAAAGCCCAATGTGCGCGGTGGGGCCTGGTACAAGGACGATGCGCACCTACACCCCAACACGCTGATGGTACAGCTTCAGCACCTGCTCGAAAAACGCGGCGTCATTTTCAAGAAGAACGCCTTGGTGGTCGGCTTTGAAAAAAACAACCGAAAAATCACCCAGGTGAGGTTTCTCCAGCAAGGTACTGCTAAAGAAGAACAAGAAATTGCGGGTGATCTGGTCGTGTTGGCTGCCGGCTCTTGGTCTGACGCCCTGGCGAAAATGGCCGGTGAATACCTGCCCATGATACCCGGGAAAGGCTATTCCATGACTGTGGACGTAGCACAACAAGCACTCCGCCACCCGTGTATATTATTGGAAGCCAAAGTCGCCATCACGCCCTGGGAACACCGGCTTCGCATTGGAAGCACCATGGAAATTGGCGCCATCAACAACCATATTCTGTACCCTCGGGTACAAGGCATCTTGGAAGCTGTACCCAAGTTTCTGCCCGGTTATGCCCAAGATGCGGCTTTTACGGCACTTTCCGACGAAGAATCCCTGAAAAAACAGTTGCGGGAAAAAGTTTGGTACGGATTCCGGCCACTCTCCGCCGATGGACTGCCGTATATTGGATTTGCCAAACATACGAGCAACCTGATCGTGGCCACCGGCCATGCCATGTTGGGACTGAGTATGGCCGCCGCCACCGGGAAATTGGTTGCTGAACTTGCCACCAACAAACCCACCACCATCCCTGTGGCTGCCTTCAACCCACAACGGTATTAATGCGCGTACAATTTTTGAAACACCACATTTTTTAGGTTATTTATGGCGATATTGGGTTATAAATCGATTTTTCGCACAGGACTTCGCTTGTCAAAGCGGGGTATTTTTTTTCTGCTTTCTCCATTCCCTGGGTTAAAAAATGCCATCCAAACCCAAATTGATCGCCTATTTGTAACAATAGCCAACCGATCATTTTTTTCGAAAATATACTACCACCTTGATTGTATTTCGCAGCAGGAACAGGTTGCTATC
>CAIZLM010000087.1 GCA_903933805.1 uncultured Bacteroidota bacterium
GAACGGCAAAAGCATCTTGGTCTTCACGGCTGATCTTGTCGCGGACAGCAAGGTTTTCAGCGGTCTCTCCCATGGCCTCTGTACCGTACAGTTGCTGCATCAACGGGTTGATGAACCGCCATCCGAAAGAGGAGTCAAACATTTGTGCATCCCGGCCAAAGGCACTGGACGTTTTGGAGATAACCCAAGGGGCACGGGTCATTTGTTCCACCCCACCAGAAATCATACAATCTGCATCTCCTGTCATGATGGCGCGCGATGCGTCAATGGCTGCGGCTAGCCCGGAAGCACAGAGTCGGTTGATGGTCTGTGCAGGTACTTCAACCGGCATGCCGGCAAGTAACGTCGCCATTCGTGCCACATTGCGGTTGTCTTCCCCCGCCTGATTGGCACAGCCAATGATGACATCACCAACTGCTTTAGGGTCGAGCTGTGGATTTCTCTCCAGCAAGGTTTTTAGGGCGAGGGCGAGCATATCATCTGGCCGAACCGTGGCCAACGCTCCACCCAAATTACCGATGGGCGTTCTGATTCCGTCTATTAAAAATACGCTGTTCATTTTTTTTATCTTGTTGTGTAACTGATTGGGTGGTCGCGACTGAGACAAAAAAATGGGCCTTTTTGGGCCAGACAGCATACCACCTAACCAGTTATTTTATTGACAACGAATCAAGGAAAACACTGCTTGGGCCAAAAATGGGTATATTATTGGCTCATTAACCAATTTCCTTGGACGTACGATAGGCCGTACCCTTAAAAATAGCGACCAAAAAGCCTGTCTCATTCGTTACTTTGACCTCGTAAACACTGGTTTTGTTGCCGAGGTACTGCTCAATTGCTGCTACGAACAAGGTTTCACCCAGCGCAGTCGGTTTTGTAAACGTTGCCGAAACATCGAGTGCCACAGCGATGCGTCCGTGTGAATTACACGCAAAGGCAAACGCCGAGTCACAAGCGGAGAAAATGACACCACCGTGAACAATGCCAAAGCCATTGAGCATATCAGGCTTCACGGTAAAATGAAGCCGACACCATCCCTCCCCCACAGCGTCAACCTCAAGGCCCAGCCAACGAGAAAAGGCATCTTGGTCGAGCATTTTTGCAAGCACTTTTTCGGCTTTGGTCATATTGCGTGTTTGTAAGTGGTAGGGTGGCGTGCACCGGGCATGAACCATTCAATGACATTTAAAGTAATCAAATGGCTCGCGGCAATCCAGGCACCGATACAGCGATTTACAGGCTGTAGAACCAAATTCCGATATACACGCTGTATTTTCCGAAGCACATTGTGGACAAGGCACTGCCGTTTCATCAAACAACATTTTCTCTATTCTGGCCTTGTTTTGAGGTGGCGCAATACCGTAAGCTAGTAACTTTTGTTTGCCCGATGCTGTCATCCAATCTGTTGTCCAGGCAGGGGTTAGCACTTCCAATACCAGCACCTTGTCAAAACCATGGGCCAGCAGTTCTATTCGGATATTGGCAGCCATCATCCCAATGGCGGGACAACCCGTGTAAGTAGGCGTAATTTGAATGGTGACAGACGAAGGTTGATCCGTTGAAGCGCCGTGACAAAGCTGTTTGTTTTCTGGTTCAGCGGTTAATTCGATGTTGTCTTGACACAAGGTAACGCTTCGTACCACACCGAGATCAAGTACACTGAGCACAGGAATTTCAGGATCACTCACGTTTTCCAAGGCCTCCCAGATACGCTCCAAGGTCTTCATTTGCGCCCCATATTGGACGTTGGCAGCGTCAATGTGTCTATCTGATACTGTTACCATGCTGCGTTCGGATAGGCTCTTTGTAAAAACTGCATTTCTGCCAAGATGAAACCAAGGTGTTCGCTGTGACGGCCTGTTTTTCCGCCTGCGTGCATCCAGCCATCTGTTGGTCTGACCAAGGTGGCCTCATCCAGCACGTTAAAAATTTTTTGTTCCACAGCAGTTTTTATTGCCCCCAAATCAACACCGACTCCTGCAGCAACGGCCTCTGTTTCATACAGGGCCGGCGTTAGCAGTTCTCCGCGAAACGACCATAAATCTTGGAACGCACGTTGGATTCGCGCTTTGCTTTCAATGGTTCCGTCTCCGAGCCTGATCACCCATTCACTGGTCCAGCGCAGGTGGTAAGCCACTTCTTTCAGCGATTTTTCAGCCATGGCGGCCAGTTGTGGATCCTGGCTTTCACAGAGTTGTTGCTGAAAAAAGTAATGGTAGGTGTCGAATAAAAATTGACGCGCGATGGTGTTGGCGAAGTCACCATTGACCTGCTCCACCAACAAAACATTTCGAAATTCCGGCACATCACGCAGATATGCGAGGTCATCTTCTGTTTTCCCATCGCCTTCCAGGGTGGCGGCATATTGGTACATATTTCTGGCTTGACCAATCAGGTCGAGCGAGATATTGGTCATGGCCATATCGATTTCAAGGGCTGGGCCATGGCCGCACCATTCAGACAGTCGGTGACCTAAGATGAGGGCGTTGTCGGCGATGTGAAGTAGGTATTGCTGCATATATATATGGTAAAAGTGCTATAGAGAGCACTTTTACCTTTCATTTACATGTGTTTGACGTTGTCGGGTACTTGGTAGAAAGTTGGGTGACGGTAAATTTTATCTTTTGCCGGTTCAAAAAAAGCATCTGAATCTGCTGGATCAGAGGCTGTGATGGCGTTGGATGGCACCACCCAGATGGAAACACCCTCCTGACGGCGTGTGTACACATCACGGGCATTTTCGAGCGCCATGGTGGCGTCCACGGCGTGTAATGAACCCACATGCTTGTGTTGTAGCCCCCCGTGTGAGCGGATAAAAACCTCCCAGAGCGGAAATTCAGTGTTCATGGTGTTGTGTTGATGTGGTGAAATACTATTATATGATTGTTTGTGGAGAGCTGTTTATGCCGTTGCCGATTTTCTTTTGGCGGCGAAGGCTGTGGCGGCTTCGCGTACCCAAGCACCATCGTTCCAAGCTTTATTACGGGCATCCAGTCGTTCTTTGTTACAGGGCCCGTTTCCGCGAAGTATTTCATCAAATTCTTTCCAGTCTATTGTGCCAAAATCATAATGGCCACGGTCGGCATTCCAATGCATGTCGGGATCGGGTATGGTAAGGCCCAACACTGCTGCTTGTTCTGCCATGACATCCACAAATTTTTGACGCAAATCATCGTTGGAATACCTTTTAATTTTCCACCGCATGGATTGGGCTGAGTGTGGCGAGGCGTCGTCGTTTGGGCCAAACATCATCATGGATGGCCACCACCACCGATTCAGTGACTCCTGCGCCATTTTATGTTGGGCAGGAGTACCATGGGCCAGGGTCATCATGATCTCAAACCCCTGTCGTTGATGGAAGCTCTCTTCCTTGCAAACGCGCACCATCGCGCGGGCGTAAGGGCCAAAACTACACTTACACAAGGGCACTTGGTTCATGATGGCTGCACCATCTACCAGCCAGCCAACAGCGCCAATATCAGCCCACGAGAGCGTCGGATAGTTGAAAATTGAACTGTATTTTGCCTTTCCAGCGTGCAGCTCTTCGTACATTTGGTCGCGGCTTACGCCCAAGGTTTCAGCTGCCGCGTATAGGTATAGACCGTGTCCGGCCTCATCTTGTACTTTGGCCAACAGTGCTACTTTTCGCCGGAGACTGGGTGCCCGCGTAATCCAGTTTCCCTCCGGCAACATCCCCACAATTTCTGAGTGTGCATGCTGAGAAATCTGGCGTATCAACGTTTTCCGGTAAGCATCCGGCATCCAATCCTTTGGCTCTATTTTTTGCTCAGCGTCTATACGCGCTTGAAAACGGTCTTCCAATTGCAGCAGTTGGGTCATGCGAAGTAGTGTTTATGAAGTTTTACAGGTTTTTGTAACTGGTTGTGTCTGACAGAAAAAGTGGCTTTTCTAGGCCAGACAGCATGCCAACCAAGCATTTGCGTTTTTTCGACCTTGATTTCAAACCTATTTGGTGTCAAAATCAACTTTTATTGTTTTTGTCGTGGGTCGGGCCTGACAAGTCAGAATATACCCTGCCGCAACTTCGTGGGGGTCTAATGCGTAGTTAACTTCCATTTCTACCGTTCCTTCGGTCAATTTGGCGCGGCAGGTACAGCACACACCACCTTTACAAGCGAAGGGCAAATCTGCGCCCGCGGCCATTGCCGCGTCCAACACGGCTTGTCCTTCATGGATTGGAACATCAAACAACACGCCATCCAACCGGATTTCGGCGTGTGCTACCACCCTATCTGAAACAGCATCTGAAACAGCTCCAGCTTTACCCTTCCCTACACCAAACAATTCAAAATGGATTTTGGCTTTAGAAACACCCTGTTTTTCTAGGCCTTCCCGCACCGCATGCGTCATATCTTCTGGTCCGCAGACAAAAAACTGATCACCCTTCAGCATATCTGGTATGTTTTCAACCAGCTGCTCCATTCGTGACCCGTCTATTCGCCCATGCTGCCAAGCGGTGTCAACACGCTCGCGGCTGAGGATGTAAACGACGCGAATTCGGCCCATGTAGCGATTTTTCAACCCCTCAATTTCTTCCCGAAAAATTACCGACTGAGCGTTCTTGTTGCCATAAAAAAGGGTAACACGGGTGCTGCTTGACGTAAGAAGCACCGTTTTTATGATGGAAAGGATCGGTGTGATACCCGACCCTGCTGCAAAAAAAACACCATGACTCGAAGGGGGTAAAGTCAGGCTTTCAGGGAAAAACCGGCCCTCTGGTGGCGCTACCTCCAGCACATCACCTTTTCGGAGCTTTTCGTTGACAAACGTGGAAAAAATACCACCTTGTACTTTCTTGACTGCCACGCGCAAATCGCCTTCTTGTGGCGCCGTACAGAGGGAATAGGAACGCCTCACCTCCGTTTCATCCAAATGAGCACGGAGCGTAAGGTACTGTCCCTGCCTGAAGGTGAAAACATGGCGCAATTCAGCGGGCATCTCGAACACAATTGAAACACAATCAGCCGTTTCGCGGCGGATTTCAGCTATTTTTAAGGTATAGAATTTCATATTTTCTGGTGCAAAGATCGTTCAATTCCAGTCAATGTTGAGCACATGTTACTTGAAAATTCTCTTTGAGAAAGGTAAAAAGAAAGTAACTGGTTAGGTGGCGTACTGTCTGGCCAAAAAAGGCCCATATTTTGCCAGACAGTACGCCACCCAACAAGTTACGCAAAAAAAGACACATGCAATTGAGTCGTTGCACTATATTTGACACTATATTTTATTAATTTTTTGGCAGCCGTTCTCTTAACATTACTCAACTTCTGGGAAAGAACCAATTGAGAGCCCGAGTTTATAGCTCTAACGGCTGCCACTTTTTTTTGTTCCATTGCTGTTCCGATGGCAGTTTTCCAACCATTTCTACGATGCACTGTTCTACCTTTGTGACGCCTTTCACGGGCAGGTAGGGTTGTTTTTTTTCAACACCTTTAATAATCGGCACAGCAGCGTATCTATGGCAATTTTTTCAATCAACCTGAAAGACGGAAACATACTCCAACCAACCGAATTAATCGTTGGTATAGACCTCGGTACCACGAACAGCCTCGTGGCTTATATCAAAGACGGGGTTCCCCACTGTGTCAAAGGGCAAGGCCTGCGAAGTACCCTTGTGCCTTCGGTTGTGCACTTTGATGCAGAACAATCCGTTGTAGTAGGTGATGCCGCAAAAGAGAAACTGGTGTCTGACCCTGCCAATACAATTTTTTCGGTAAAACGTTTGATGGGCAAATCATTCAAAGACGTTGCCAAACAGGCCGGTTTGCTCGGTTATCAAATCCTGCACGACGACACCGATGCATTGGTAAAAATACGCGTAAAAGACCGGTTTTTTACCCCAATAGAGCTCAGTGCGCTGATTTTAAAGGAATTAAAAAGCATAGTAGAGCAGGAATTAAACACGGTGGTTTCCAAGGCGGTCATTGCGGTACCAGCTTATTTCAACGACACCCAGCGACAGGCAACCCGAGATGCCGGAAAGTTGGCAGGCCTTGATGTGCTGCGCATCGTCAACGAGCCCACCGCAGCAGCATTGGCCTACAGCCCGACCCAAGAAGGCGCCACCGTGGTGTACGATTTGGGCGGCGGCACCTTTGATGTGTCCATCCTGCAAATCCAGGATGGTATCTTTGAAGTGCTGTCAACCAGTGGTGACACCTACCTGGGTGGCGACGATTTTGACCGTTTGGTTGTGAACCACTGGCTGAAACAACTGGGACTGAATGACAACTTTCTGGAAGAAAACAGGGCGTTTGGACAAGAGATAAGGCTCGCGGCTGAAACTGCCAAGAAAACACTCTCCCAACAAGACAACTTTGAAGATGTATTAAACGGGGCGAAAATCAGCCTTTCCAGGCATGAATTCGATGCCATCGTCCAACCATTGGTTCAACATACCCTTACCTGCTGCGCCAATGCCTTAAACGATGCGAAATTAAAAATTTCAGACATCGGGAAAGTTATCTTGGTGGGGGGCAGCACCCGTGTTCCTTTGGTCAAAACCGCCGTTGCTGCGTTTTTCAGACAACCTGTTTTTGATGACATTAATCCCGACGAAGTAGTGGCACTGGGTGCTGCCATCCAAGCCGATGTGCTCGCCGGAAATCAACAAGATATTCTGCTGTTGGATGTCACGCCGCTGTCCCTGGGTATTGAAACTGTCGGAGGGCTCATGGACACCATTATTCCCCGCAATTCAACAGTACCGACAAAAGCAGGCAGGCAATACACCACCAGTGTAGATGGACAAAAGAATCTAAAAAGCAGAGTTTTTCAAGGCGAGCGCGATCTTGTTGCGCACAACAGAAAACTGGGTGAATTTATCCTCAGCAACATCCCCCCCATGCCGGCAGGTTTACCAAAAATTGACATTCAATTTGTCCTGAATGCCGATGGTATCCTGACCGTA
>CAIZLM010000088.1 GCA_903933805.1 uncultured Bacteroidota bacterium
CCGATCTCAAGCTTCCAGAAAGTACCCACTTGTTTTTACACGATGCAGGCGAGATGAGTCGTTTTGCGGCTCGTTTTTTTTGGGAAGGTCTTCGTCCGCGCTATGAGGTGCGGGAATTTTTTCACCAGTGTTTTATCATTGGGTATCGGTCGATGCCGTTGGCTGGGTTGACAGCCTTTATCATGGGTTTGGTGCTTACGATGCAATTACACCCTACGATGGTATATTACGGTGTGGAGGCTCAAATACCGGCGATGGTGGGCATTGCAATTGTTCGTGAGATAGGACCGATCATGACGGCGCTTATTTTTGCCGGAAAAATTGGCTCCAGTATAGGCGCGGAACTGGGTTCCATGAAGGTCACCGAACAAATAGATGCGATGGAGGTATCTGGCACCAATCCCTTCAAGTACCTTGTTGTTACGCGTACCCTTGCTTGTATGTTGATGTTGCCTGTTTTGGTGGTGATTTCAGATGGTATTTCGTTGTATGGTTCTTACTTGGGGGTCAATTTGTATGAAAAGATGAGTTTTGATTTGTTTTTTAAAAACATTTTTGATTACCTGTTTTTCATTGATGTGACGCCTGCAGTGGTCAAAACGTTTTTTTTCGGTTTTGCAGTTGGCATCATTGGTTGTTACAAAGGCTATTATTCAAGGAAAGGGACAGAAGGGGTGGGTCGTTCGGCCAACTCGGCGGTGGTGGTGTCATCGGTTATGATTTTTATTTTGGATCTGATTGCCGTTCAGATTACAGACTTACTATAGCATGAAGGAATTGTCGAAAAAGCGGAAAGTTGATATTGTCATTGAAAACCTGTGCATAGCATTTGGTGACAATGTTGTGTTGGACCATTTCAACCTGGAATTGTTTCGGGGCGAAAGTTTGGTCGTGATGGGGCGGTCGGGGTCCGGCAAGTCCGTTTTAATCAAATGTATCATTGGGCTGTTGCGCCCCGATCGGGGTAAAATTCATGTTTTTGGGAAAAACGTGTTGTCCCTCAATACCTCAGCGCTTGATGCTATTCGAATGAAAGTCGGGTTTTTGTTTCAAAGCAATGCTTTGTATGACTCCATGACAGTCCGAGATAACCTCGAATTTCCCTTGCGGAGGCGTACTTTTCGACTTTCACAAACGGAGGTGAACGACATGGTGATGGAAGCACTCCACAATGTTGGTTTAGAGCATACGGTGGATATGATGCCCTCTGAACTTTCTGGTGGTATGCGCAAACGCATCGCTTTGGCCAGAACACTTATTCTCAAACCAGAGATTATTTTGTACGATGAGCCGACAACAGGACTGGACGCGGTCACGAGTCTGGAGATCATTTCGCTGATGAAAAAAATTCAAGAAAAATACAAAACATCTTCCATCATCATTACCCACGATATGAAATGCGTCCAACTTGCGGCCCACCGGGTGATCATGCTGATCAACGGAAGATGTTACGTGGAGGGCGTATATGATACGTTAAGCCAAAATCAGGATGAAAACATCCGGCAATTCTTTCAATAACCCCAACTGGTTGGGTGGTTGCGTCGGAGATAAAAAAATGGCCTTTTTGGCCCAAAAAGCGCAATGTCTAACCAGTAACCAATAATTTAGTATGAAAAAACAACGCCCCGAATCCATAAAATTGGGAGTTTTTGTGCTCACAGGCTTGCTCCTACTTGTCGTCACGCTGTACACCATCGGAAAAAACAAAGGTATGTTCAGCGACAGCTTTGAACTAAAATCGCATTTTAGGTCTGTCAATGGATTGGTTGCCGGAAACAACGTCCGCTTTGTTGGCATTGATGTGGGCGCCGTAGAATCGGTGGTCTTGCTCAGTGACACGGTCGTTGAGGTGACGATGAACATTCAGACAAAGATGCACAACCTCATTCGACGCAACGCGGTGGCCAACCTCGGAACAGATGGTTTGATTGGCAACCGGGTGATCAATATCTCGCCGGGTGTTGGGATTGCCCCTTTTGCAGAAGTGGGTGATCTAATTCCTTCCAAAGAAGAAATCAACACCGATGCCATGCTTCAAACCCTCCACAAAACCAATGAAAATATTGCCGTTATCTCCGACGAATTGCGTGTGACCATTCACAACATCAGTACGAGCAACCAACTGGCACAATTGCTGAACGATGTGAGCCTCACCGAAAACCTGAAGGCTTCCTTGATTCACCTGCACGAAACCACCCAAAAAGCATCGGGATTTATGTCGGAAGCGTCCAAAACCCTTTCCTTGGCCTCTCGAGGGAATGGCACCTTGGCCACCCTGCTGACGGATACCACCATGGCTTTCCAATTGGGGCAGGCTGTACAAAAAATTAAAACGGTGGAAGATGGTGCTGAGCGCCTCGCAACTGATCTCAATCAGTTGGTGTCTTCTCTTGATCGTGATCTCAACCAAGGGAATGGAACCGTAAATGCCCTCTTGAAAGATACCCTGATGGCGAACCGCCTGCGCAATACCCTCGACAATGCAGAACAAGGAACAGCCGCTTTCAACCAGAACATGGAAGCTTTGAAGGATAATTATTTCCTCCGAAAATACTTCAAAAAAATGGAGGAAAAGAAAAAGCGTAACCAGTTGGGGAAGTCGTCGGGGACAATAAAGTAGCCATTTTTGCCAGACAGCTTGCCACCCAACCAGTTACCTTTAACCACAGTATTCAAGGGCGTTGTTTGCTTGGTGTTATCACGCTAACCAGTTACTTTCCGATATACCAACATGGGTACTTTTGTTGCGTATGACACATTTTCAGAAACACTGGCCCCAAACAATTTGTCGTACCATGTTTTGTTGTTGTGGGTAAAAAATGTGACCAAGGAGGGTCTTGATTTTTTGATCAACTGGTCTAACATCGCTGGAAATCCTTTGTCTATAAGGTACGGCTTTAGGTACACATGGTCCAATTGAGGGTATTTGAGCCGCCACAACTGCTTTAGATTTTGTTCATCCAAACTTACTTCCCCAGCAAAAAAGAAGTGTGCCACGTCTAGTTTTACATTCAGCCTGTCAGCAAATGCCGTAACAATCGACATTTCTTTGTCGAAATGCTCTAAATCTGTTGAGTAAAGTATTTTTTTGATGGGCTGTACCCGGTAGGTATGTGGTACGACCAAAACGGGTATGGTAGCGTGGTGCAACACACTGCCGGTATGCGTACCAATGACTTTCCGGATGGCGCCTGCCCCCCGTGTACTCATACAGATATACTGAAAACCGTGTTTTTCAGCATAATGTAGGATGGCTTTCTCCGGATCTAAACTTTCCACGACGGCACAATGGTGTGCGCCAGGTTGGATTTTCATGTACCGGTGGGTGCGTGCAACCAATTTTTCCAATTTTTTCATTTGAGCATCGCCCTGCGATTTCATCGCCAACTCGACGCGTTCGTACAACACCGTTGTTGGGATCAACGCTTGGAAGCAGTGGAAGAAGACCAACTCCACATCTGACTGGGTCGCCAACTGAATGGCAAAGCGGAGGCCCGCGCTGGAGGCTTTGGAAAAATCGGTGGTGACAAGAATTTTTTTCATGTGGAGGATTCTTTTTTACAAATGTGCGCGCTGTGGGTATGCATAAAAATGATCTTTATCTTTGGTTGACGTGATATTACACCGAACATATACCATTACACCAACGTAATTTGCATTGTCTTTGGTTGGCTTGTCGGGTAAAATCTTCTGTTGTTAGATTGATTCCTGTGCTTTCTCGCGTGCCACCTAACCAGTTACTCCAGCAATGCAAAAGAATATATTCGATTCTGAACAGTATTTGCCAGGCAACGCGTTGTCTTTGGTCGTCGGCGGGGAACCTTTTTTTGTCCTGTTGCTCCAAATGATCAACGAAGCACAGCATGTGATCCATTTTCAGGTTTATATTTTTGATGAGGACAACACCGGGAAAGAGGTGGCTGAAGCGCTCAAGAAGGCAAGTCGGCGTGGGGTTGATATTTATCTGGTGGTGGACTCTTATGGTTCAAAGTCGCTTTCTCCGGCATTTGTAGCAGACTTAGAAGAAAGTGGCGTTCGGTTTAAGTTTTTCTCACCACTACCAAAGCATTTTTATTTTTTTCGGCTGGGGAGGCGGTTACACAACAAGGCTGTGGTTGTCGATCACAGGTCAGCATTGGTTGGGGGCATCAATATTGCAGACAAATACCGGGGTGATGGGCGAGTGTTGCCTTGGCTGGATTTTGCCATTGGCATCAAAGGACCCGTTTGCGTTGATTTGTCGCGCGTATGCGAGCGAATTTACCGCGAAAAATATTTCGGCAAACTCCAAAGCCGATACGAAGGAGCAACTGGACTTAAAGCCGGTACGGTACGCAGTCGGCTGGTTGTCAACGATTGGTTTCGCCAAAAAAATCAAATCAGCAGCGGTTACAGGGCCGCTTGCTGGAAAGCTCAAGCGTCCATCATCATCGTTGCCAGTTATTTTTTACCCAGTCGCAGCATGCGTAGGGTACTGGAAAATGCCACACAGCGCGGGGTGAAGGTGGTGGTGCTGCTTCCTGGCGTGTCAGATTTGCCCATGGCAAAACGCGCTACCCGCTATCTATACCAATGGGTACTGCGCAATAACATCGCCATTTATGAATGGGATTCCAGTATTCTACATGGAAAATTGGCCGTAGTGGACCATCAATGGGTGACAATCGGTTCTTTTAACCTGAATCATTTAAGCCAATACAGCAGTATTGAAATGAATGTCGAGGTGTTGGACGAGGATTTTGCAAGATCCGTACAAGACCATCTTTCCGTTCTGATACAGCAATCTACCCCGGTGACAGCCAACACTTTTCTGCATTTTCGCAGTATTTTGGACCGGGTACTCGACTGGGGATCGTACACGCTGGCGCGCTGGATCATGCTCTTTCTCTTTTTCTTGGTCCGCCGCGACCAAGAGTACCGAGAACAGGTATAGTGCGCTACTTGTTCCAAGTCAGTGTACCCACCAAACGATCCAAGTCTTCTCGCATAAATCTGACCACAGGCGCCAGTGAATCCGGACGTGCTTCGGTGTTGAAATACAAGGCGCCGCGGACGAAGTTGTTGGTGGAATCTGTCAGGAAAAATTGGTAAGACGAAGCGGCGGGTCCTTCTACGTGAAACACCACACCATGTACGTGGTCGGCTGGCCTATTCACGGTAAGTTCCTCAATATAGCTCGCTTTTACATTGTGCTTATTGGTCATTTCAAAAGCGTCTTTGACCAATTCATCGAAACCGGCACGGTTTCGAATGGGATAATAGCTGCAGAAAATTTTGGCATTCAGTTGTTTTACCTGGATATTGAACCAACAATCGTCCTTTGCTTTTTCGTCAAAAAACGTGGTGTCGTGTTCGATGGTTGCATACACCGGCATGTCGAAGGTAAAGTTGCAATAATCCGCATCAAAGCGTGTGTACGCTTTTTGCGGGTAGTCAACACGAGGGTAGGCACGTGGTTTGGGAACAGGTGTACTGTCTTCACAGCCCCACTGGCTGCAAGCAAAAGCCAAGAGCATTAGTAGTGCCCCAAGGATGGATGGTTTACCGATGGGGAGATGTTGGGTGTTGATAAAAGAATTGAGTTGCATGGAAAAAAAGGCATTAACGTGACACTGAAAATACGCCAAACGGCGGCTTTACGCTCATTCGTGCTTATCCCGGCGCTTGTTGAAAATGGGCCAGGCATTTTTATCGAGGGTTGATTCTATTGCTTCGTCGCGTCCTTTGAGTAGTTTGGGAAAGAAATCAATCCCTGTTAAACGTTCTATTTTGTCAATGGTGAAGGCATAGTCCATCAAAGGTTTATCAACGGCTGCATTGGGTAGGATAAAGGCAATGGCTTGACGATCATTGGGAGCGAGCAGGACCTTGTAGAATGCATTGGGTACGCTCACTCGGTTTGTTCCGAGTTGTTGGTATGTTGTTCCTGGTGTGAGCACTGGTCCTGTTGCGATGTAGAGCACTGCATATTTTTTGGCCCAGGCGCGGGTTTGTTCTTCCAGTTCGCGCCAAATCCCGGCATTGAAAGCGGGATCTTGGGGGCTGATATTGCTCATAAAAAACGTTTCATCAATGGCTTGAGCGCTGAACGCCATATCTGCAGCCGGGCAAAGATGGCCTTTATCGTAACCACTTCTGACATAGTCTCGGGGCGTTGCGCTCTCCGTGCCTACGTCGGGGTCGGGTCTAAAAGTATTGGGTCTTGGGGCCCAAGGCGCGTTGAGGCGTTCGCGCGTGAGTTCGTAGGCGACCCACTCCGCTTGTTCGTATTTTTCTGCATAAGACAGCGTAAACCAAGTATGGCGCACCACTTCGCCGGTGGTGGAGCGCGGTAGAATGGCCTCTGGCACATTGCTTTTTTGCGGTGCTGAAGCGGTACTTAATACTGCCCGCTTTTCAGCAGAAGTCATGGGAGGCCTTGCCTGGACAGTAGCTTCGTCGAAGCAACTGATAAAGCAGAAAAAAACACCTATTAATACACCGGTTTGTAAGAGAAAGTGCCTGGAACTGGAGGTCGGTTTATTAGTCATTTTTGGGGAGATAACGAAGAATCACGAAGGTAACGATAATTGTTGCTTCACTTATTAAGTCGTTACAAAACAGCAACGTGGTGAAAAATTCCCGTCCCGACACGTCATGTCAGAACGGGAATTGACGCAAACGCCTTGGAGGGTTGTTATTGTTTTAACGCGTCACCATTCATCCCCAGAAGGCCCATAATCCAGGCGTATTCCATGGCGCGTTCTTCTAGACGTTTAAATCTACCGGAGGCGCCACCGTGTGAGCCGGCCATATTGGTTTTAAAGAGCAGGACGTTTTTATCGGTTTTGAGGTCGCGGAGGCGGGCCACATATTTGGCGGGCTCGAAGTATTGTACCTGAGAATCTGCGAAAGAGGAGAGCACCAGGATGTTTGGGTAATTTCCTTTTTTCAGGTTGTCATAGGGCGAATATTGTTTCATATAGTCATATTCTGCCTTGTTGGCGGGATTGCCCCACTCGGTGTATTCGCCTGTGGTGAGTGGAATCGTGGGGTCGCTCATGGTGGTCAGCACGTCCACAAAAGGTACGCCGGTGACGATACCCTTAAAAAGATCGGGGCGCATGTTGGTGACAACGCCCATGAGCAATCCTCCAGCGGAGCGACCTTCGGCGAATAGCCTGTCTGGGGATGTAAACTTCTCTTTTACCAGAAAATCAGCGCAATCAATGAAATCGGTAAAGGTGTTCATTTTGTGCAGCATTTTACCGTCTTCGTACCATTTATAGCCCATCTCCATGCCGCCGCGAATGTGGGCAATGGCGATGACAAAGCCACGGTCGAGCAGGCTGATGTCATCGCGGTTGAAATAGGGGTCAGAACTACTGCCATAACTGCCATAGCCGTTGAGGTAGCAGGGCGCTGTTCCGTCAAGCTTTGTTGTCGTACGGTACACGAGGGAAATGGGTACTTTGACACCGTCTCTGGCGGTTGCCAATATGAATTCGGTGGTATAGTTATCGCTGTTGAAACCTCCGAGTACGGGGGCTATTTTTTTCACCGTTTTGGCTTTTGAATCCATGTCATAATCCACGATGGTGTTTGGGGTTTTCATGGAAGTGACGCTGTAACGAAGGGTTTTAGTGTCAAATTCAGGGTTGTTGTCGATGGCGCAGGCATAAGAAGGTTCAGCGACCTCAATGTAGTGGTCGGCCTTGTCGGCCCAACGCACAATGTGTACCTGGCTCAGGCCTCCTTTGTGTTCAGCGGTGACAAGGTGGTCTTTGAACACGGTGAAACCATCGAGCAGCACATCGTCCCGGTGTGGCAGCACATCCTTCCAATTTTCCCGTTGCGGGGCGCTCACAGGCGCTTCCATGAGTCGGAAATTTTTGGCGTTCCAGTTGGTTCTGATGAGAAATTTGTCGTTCCAGTGTTCCAGATCATAGTAGAAGTCCGTTTCACGCGGGCGGACCACGCTGAAGGTTCCGCCAGGATTGTTGGCGTTCAGGTAGTGGACCTCCACCGTTTGGGTATAGGCGGAATTGATAAAAAAGTACTGTTCAGATTTTGATTTACTGAGGTATGCATACTGTGTTTCATCCTTTTCGTGGTACATCAGCACGTCTTGTTTTTGCGGGGATCCGATGACGTGGCGCCAGATTTTGTCGTTTCGGAGGGTTGTTTGGTCTTTGGTATCGTAGAGGATGGTTTTGTTGTCGTTGGCCCAGGCGAAAGCGCCGCCGATTTCAAAGGAGTCAGCGAGGTCGCTGTGGGTTGACAGGTCTTTGAAATACACTTTAAAAAGATTTCGGCCCGTAAAGTCGGCTGAAAAGGCCAACAACCGGTTGTCGGGGCTTACTTGAAAACCGCCGAATTGGCAATATTCTTTTCCTGCGGCGAGGTTATTTACGTCCACGAGTATTTCTTCTGGCGCGTTCATGTCGCCTTTTTTTCGGGAGATGATAGGGTATTCCTTTCCGGTTTCAAAGCGGGAGGAATACCAATAGCCGTTTTTGAAATAGGGAACCGAGGCGTCGTCTTCTTTGATGCGTGCTTTTAGTTCGGTGTAGAGTTTTTGTCGGAGTGGGGCCACGGGGGCCATTACGGCATCCGCGTATTGGTTTTCAGCTTCGAGGAA
>CAIZLM010000089.1 GCA_903933805.1 uncultured Bacteroidota bacterium
ATTTTCAAAAAAATTATTATTGGTATATTTGTTTTTATTACACTATTCTCAAATTGGTTGTTCTTTAAATTTATTATAAACAAGTTTAACTATAGTAAAACTAAAAATATCCCGCTGGTTTCAATACTCTTTTTTTTTCTAATTTTTGGCGCCAGCGCTTTTACATCTGCTTATTTTAATGTAATTTATGTTTTTAAAATATTGTCTATTGGTAGGGAAAATTCCTTTACTATTTTCCAACAGACATTCAGGATAATTTTTGCATTAATGATGATAGTTTCTTTTGAATATACGTATACTTATTTAAAGGAAGCGGAACAATACAAACTGCAAAACATGAATTTACTCAAAAATAATATTGAGAGTAGGTATGAAATGTTAGTGGAACAGATGAATCCGCACTTTTTGTTCAATGTGTTGAGTACATTGCGTTCCATGGTTAGAGAAAATGATCCCAATACTGAAAAGTTTGTCCTGGCAATAGCCGACCTTTATCGCTATATCATCAGTAGAAATGACCGAGACCTTGTTCCGCTTTCAGAAGAGATCGATTTTTTAAGACACTATATTTTTATGGTCAAACAACGTTTTGAAGAAACCGTAGAAATATTAATTGATATAGAACAAGATAGTATTAATTTTACTATTCCACCTTTTGCTTTGCAAATAGCAGTTGAAAATTGTATAAAGCACAATGTAATATCCTATATTTCTCCATTGATAATTTCTGTTTACCAGCCCAGATCAAATGTTATTGCAATAAAAAATATAATTAAAGAAAAAATCAACAAAGAATCTTCTTCCGGATTAGGTCTGAAAAATCTAATTGAACGATATCAGATACTTGGAGTGGAGGAGGGCGTCACCATTATTAAAAATGGTAATTGGTTTATCCTTGAGCTCAAATTAATCTAACAGCATATTTGGCCCAGCAAAGAAACCCCATCATCTCTAAAAACAGATCCTAACCAATTACACCATAACAATCACAAGTAGCCATGAATATTTTAATCGTTGAAGATGAGCCCAAATCGGCAAGGTTGTTGGTAGAGCTAATTAAAATCGTAAAACCTGATTGTAAGGTGGTAGCAGTTTGTGCCGGGATCGAAGATACTGTAGCATTTATTAAAGATGAAAATACGCCAATTGATGTTTACTTTATGGATATTCACGTCTCCGATGGGATGAGCTTCGAAATTTTTAATCGGGTAAAAATTGAACAACCAGTCGTCTTCTGCACAGCTTACGACGAATATGCTATAAATGCTTTTAAAGTAGATGCTATAGATTACATCCTGAAACCTTTCCAGCAACACGATATTGAAAGAGTATTTGTCAAAATAATAAAAATTCAAAACAGTAGCTCAAGAATTCAATTCGAGGAAATTGAAAAAACAAACAGGATGTTAACCAACTTTAAAAGCTATACCAATACCTTTTTGGTTGATTTTCGCGGAAAAAAATACCCCATTCAGTCACATGACATCACGGTGTTTTGCATAGAAGAAGGTGTTGTTTACGTATATACAAACGAAAATAAAAAATATTCGATATCCAAAACTATTGATACTATTGAGACCTTGTTGGATCCAGATCTTTTTTTTAGAATCAACAGGCAAATAATCATCAACAGATGGGGCGTACAGGCAATTAAATACCTGGATAATCGAAAAATATTCATCAAACCGACCATTGAAATCAAGGAAGAAATCATCGTTAGTAGATTGAGGGTTCCCGCTTTTAACAAATGGCTCAATACTTGATTGGTAACCAGTTACCTTGATTTGTAACTGGTTAGCGTGGCACGCTGTCTGGCCCAAAAAGGCCCATTTTCCGCCATACTTCGCAGATTTTTTTGACCGTAGCGCTGCTATGGCCTACAAAAATCCGCTTCGTCTGGCAAAAAATGGCCACTTTTTTGTCTCAGACGCGACCACGCTAACCAGTTACTTTGATTTTTTGCTATTTTTGTATCCTAACCAGTTACTTTGTATCAAATATCGCTTCCCCCTCTTTGTATTAAAGGACTCAAACTGATCAGACATGTTTTTTAAACATAAAACGGTTGTCGTCACCGGCGGCGCTAAAGGTATTGGCGCTGCCTGTAGCCGATTGTTTCACCGCGAAAACGCCCAAGTCGTGATACTCGACACCGATACCCAAGGCGCTCAGTTGGCAGCTGAACTCGGTGACCGCGCACTGTTTGTTGCCTGTGATGTGTCCAATGAAATACAGGTCATACAAGCCTTGAAGCATGCCGCCGACACCTTTGGCCGTGTCGATATCTTGATCAACAACGCCGGGATCCAACGCTACTCAACTGTTACGGATACAACCGAGGCTGAATGGGACTTGGTGATGAATGTCAACCTAAAAAGCGCTTTTCTTTGCGCCAAACATGCTATTCCCCTGATGCAACAACAGGGCGCGGGCGTCATTGTCAATGTATCCAGCGTACAAGCCTTTATCAGCCAAAAAAATGTAGCGCCATATGTCACCTCAAAAACAGCCCTGCTGGGTCTCACAAGGAGTATCGCGGTGGATTATGGCCCGCAAATTCGCTGTGTCGCAGTTTGTCCGGGCACAATAGATACCCCAATGCTCCGCGATGCCATTCAACTGTCTCCCGATCCGGAAGCCGTTTACCAGGAATGTGTGGATATGCACCTCGTTAAAAGAATCGGCACACCGGAAGAAGTTGCAGCACTTATACTGTTTCTCTCCGGTGAACACGGCGGCTTTTGTACCGGTCAATCCTTCCGGGTGGATGGTGGTTTGGGGATTACCATTGCCGGCAGTAAAAGATCGGAATAGCAGCAACCAATATTACCGTCAGGATTCGCGGTCGTTCGAATAGGCAACCGCTTCTTGTCTGGAACTGCCCAGTCCATCTATACCAAGTTCTACTACGTCACCTACTTTTAGGTACCTGGCAGGCTTTAGCCCCAAGCCAACACCAAAGGGTGTTCCGGTAGAAACAACATCGCCCGGCAGCAAAGTCATAAACTGACTCACGTAACTGACCAACGTGGGAATGTCAAAAATAAGGTCTGAGGTGTTGGAATCTTGCATCTTTTCTCCATTTACATGGAGCCAAAGGCGAAGGTTGTGCGGGTCACCAATCTCGTCTTTTGTGGCCATAAAGGGCCCCAAAGGAGCAAAAGTGTCGCAGCTTTTGCCTTTTACCCACTGACCACCCCTTTCCAACTGAAAGGCTCGCTCACTGTAATCATTGTGTAGGGTGTATCCGGCGACATAGTCCCAGGCGTTTTCAAGTGAAACGTAGCTGGCCTGTTTGCCAATGACAAACGCCAGTTCCACCTCCCAATCCGTTTTTTCACTGCCTTTCGGAATGATAACGGGATCATCCGGGCCGCAAAGGGCCGTGGTGGATTTGAAAAAAAGAATGGGCTCTGTCGGAATGGCCATGCCGCTCTCTTGGGCATGTTTGGCGTAGTTCAGCCCAATGCAAATAATTTTGGAAGGCCGCGCAATACAACTCCCCAGCCTCGAACCAGGTGGCACCTCTGGACAAGCTGATTGGTGTACAGAAAGCCAATGCTGTAAACGCAACAGTCCGTCATTTGCAAAGAAATTCTCGTTGTAATCTTCGCCAAAATCACGTACGTCAATACGTCGTCCATCGGCCAGTTGAAGGCCTGGTTGCTCATGGCCAATTGTTCCAAAGCGTATTAATTTCATCTGTTTGTTAATTTGCAACGGGTTGGGTGGCACGCGGTCTGGCAAAAAAGGCCACTTTTTTATCTCATACGCGACCACCCAACCCGTTACGTTAATTTTATAAACCCACCATCCAATGGATAGTCGCATCCAGTGATGAATCCTGCGGCATCCGAACAGAGAAACAAGGCGAGATGCGCTACCTCCTCCACTGTTGCCATGCGTCCGATGGGTTGTGTTTTTGCCAGTTGATCGTACATTTCTTGTTCCCTACCGGGGTGGTTTTTCGCCAAATAGGCATCTACAAATGGGGTATGTACCCGCGCTGGGGAGA
This sequence comes from uncultured Bacteroidota bacterium, assembly GCA_903933805.1. GTDB lineage: Bacteria > Bacteroidota > Bacteroidia > Chitinophagales > Saprospiraceae > M3007. Next base: position 4,016 of record CAIZLM010000089.1, read on the forward strand.
TGCAATTGCAGCGTATCCCTGCTTTCAGATAGTCTTGTGCCACCGAATACGTCATCGTGAGCACGGCGCCTTTTGTCATGGAATACCCAAAGCGATCGGGTAACGCCACCGATGCAGCCACCGACGCCGTGTTCAGGATAACGCCACCGCCATTGTTTGTGAGGTGGGAAATACAGGCATACATGCCATTGTACACACCTTTTACATTGACGCGATAAAGCAGATCAAAATCGACTTCTGTTGTTTGCTCAAGATTGCCGACAAATCCTATTCCGGCATTGTTAACCAAGATGTTGATGGGGGTTTGATGCTGGATTTTGTCCATCAATGCCACCATATCTGTTTGAATGGAGACGTCGCAGGCATGTGGGAAAGCGATGCCGTCGTTTTCAAGAATCAAATTTGTGGTCTCTTCGGCTGCGCGTGCATTCAAATCCACCACATGGACAATCGCGCCATTGGCTGCAAAAATCGTTGCTATACTCCGCCCGATACCACTGCCCGCTCCAGTGATGACGGCCACTTTGTGGTCCAGTCGAAATGGTTGTTTATTTGGTTGCATAACAGTTAATAATTGGCTTTTAATGTCAAAATTTCCCAAGGACCCAGTTCAAGAATTTCTTTGGCAGGAGCGAAGGTTTTTTCCTTTTGGTTGCTGAGCACTATTTTTTTCGGTTTTTTGGGTCCCCATTTCAGACTTGTTGTTGCTGGCTTGTCGGAGGCGTTGAAAAGCCGCAAAAGGAGGCCATCTGCTTCGCGAAGGGGCTTCAACGTAGTGACGATGACGGAGGGCGCTCCTTCAAGGGTCAATAGCGAAGGAGTACCCAGCTGCCCAGAGCCTGTGGGTGCCAATATCAATGGTTGGGTAAGTCCAATACCAAACTTTTTTGCATCACTGCTGTCAAACGCTTTGTGTGGCCGAAGGGCGTATCGGAACGATACAGGGCCTTCTTGGTAGCCTTTGTAATTGACAAACCAAACGTTGTTCATCACCCAGGAAAACAATCGCTTGCTGGGTTGCCAGGTTTTTTTCCAAGGCTCCGTCGCCGTATTGCTCATCCATTGCTGTCCCTGCATTTCGCCTGTTTCAACGAGCGGCGCATCCAGGTTGGCCCAAGTGACGCCATCGGAGGCGTTGGAAATATCCACGAAATGCTGGGCACAGAAAAAATTCTTGTTGGCGCCTTTCAATTGGTCGGTTTCTGGCTGCATCGTCGCCCAGGCAAGATCCACCCGTACCTGTCCGTCGGGTACGTTAAAGGGGAACGAAAATCGCAGGTTTTCGTCTTCTAACACCTTTTTTTTATCCACAAAATTGGTGATATCCAATTGGTTGACACCTGCTGTAAGTTGTATTTCTCGGGTGAATTGCTGTGCACCGGGTGCATCACTGGAAACAACGAAAGAGGCTACCAAAGGACCAGTTTCCTTGATGCGAATCACGGTATTGGTACTGCTGCGCGGGTTGGCCGCATTGGCGCCTGTGTACCAATATTGGTTGAAACCATATCGGTCTGACGTATCAACGAGGTTGAATGTTTGGTCTTTGTGTTGAATACCGGCAATGGCGCCAGTGGTGGTGTCCAAGGTTACCGTGAGCCACTCATTCGACAAGGTCGTCTGGTTGGCTGAAGCGCCGGTCGTTGCGCTGCCCTTCCCGACAGTTTTCTGAAGGGTAAAAAGTACGGCACTGAAAGGCGGGATCTTGCTGGCTAAAAAAGCAACTTCTCCGGTGGATAGGATTTGTGTTGGCAGTACTTTTCCATCGGCCGTTACCACGGAAAGGCCGGCAGATTTCCAAGCTTCCGGAATCCGGGCAATCTCTGTGCGCTCCCAAGAGGTGGTATTGAAAACAAGGAAGGAGCGCACCGATGATGGTGGTGGTATTATTTTTGACAAAGACTGGTCAATCAATGCTTTAGATTGCCTTTCAGCATTGTCTGCAAAGCCTTTTTTAACCGCCCATTGGTTCATTGCAAATGGTTTGTCTGGATCTGATTTGCTGGAAAAAGCGCCCCAAGTGTGCTCTGAAAACAACAACACATTGGTCCAGGCTTCATCAAATTCAGCAGCTGGAAAGCCTTTGCTGTTTTGCATAGACCACAGTGTTTCTGCTTGTACAAGCTGCTCGGCGGTATTCCGGTTTGTGGCAGTTTCAAGTGCGGAGGAGGCGGCCCCGTCTTCCCAATAAGGCGTGAAATCGCCCCGGTGGGTGGGTATTTTTTCGCTGTACCGTTGTTCAAAATCTTGAAACATTTCCTGGGTGGTGGCGATCCGAAATTTTGGATACTCATACGTCTCATTCCACGTCCGCACAAACTCAGGCATATCGGTGTCTGGGCCGCCATTGTCACCCAACGTGTACCTGATTTGAACCATGTCGTAGGGGTAGTTTTCGCTGTCTAGTTCGCCCAAGAATTTCAAAATGGGGATTCCACCAGTGTAGCGCATTTTGCCCAGCAGCCAATCGTGAAACCAAGAGTATCCGTGACGGGTCATCCAAAACAACACCTTGTTTTTTCCGGAGGGGGATTCCCAGTAGAAGGGTACATCTCCCCAAGCCTCAAAGGTAAGTCCGACTTGGTAGCCACCGTGTGCTTTGTGTGGCATGTGGTTCGGACCGATGGAAAAATATTTAACCTCGTTTTCGGCCAATGCAGGCACAATTCCCCAGGCATAACCCGGCACATCGGTAATCATCGCTGAGTTGATGTGTACCCCTTGCTCCCGTTCCAATTGATTGGCAAAACCAGTGATGCGCATCAACTCTTCCGGACGCTGCAAACCCGTCAGTTCACTCCCGTACAAGGCATCCAGCCCTATCCAGCCCTGTTTTACCGCATTAAAAAAGGTGTCCCGTGTTGCAGAACTGGCATTTTTCAAGTAACCATCCACCGCCCACAGCACTTCTACATTCCATTTGTAACGGGAACCCTCCGGGTAATTGGCGGTCTTTCTTGCCAATTCAATGCCCTCGGCTATGTTGCGCCACTGCAATTTCTCGACATCTGATTGTTGGTGCGTAAAACCAATATCGACGTGTGAATGGGGGAGAAAATACACGTCGAAGTGCCTGACAGGCTTCAAGGTCACCGCTTGCCGCCAGGTTTTGTCCAATTTTAACTCCAGCATTGCCGTCCGCGCCGAAGACAGTGTATCAACCCACAAAACAATCTTATTCATCCCCAAATGAAGCAGGGTTTCAAGTTTTTTCTTGCCGTCTAGATATACCACGGCATTTTCGGGCGCTCCAATATGGTTAAATTCGAGGAAAACAGGTTGTTTTAACGCCATATCAATGCGTTTTACAGCCTGAAGTGAAAATACCTGTAACGCAGGTGCAACATGGTTTTGGTACACCGTATAATTATCTGAAATGGGCGCATCCGGCGCGGATATTTTCAGCGTGAGGCGTTTTCCTGCCGGAAATGCCCGCTTGTTGATCGACAAAAAGTGATAACCAAAAATGGTGTTCTTCTCCGCATCCGTTTCTGTGGCTATGAAGATAAGCTTGGTGGAGTCTTTTTGCTGCATCCAATTTTTTTCAAGTTCATTCCGACATCGAAAAAACGTGAAGTACTTCACACCATTGATATAAAAATCAAAACGGGCCCGTTGTTGACTGCCGGTCTTCGGCAAGGAGGCTTGCCAAACAAAGGTCACGCGATCGTCATCGCTTTCAGGAATAGGATCTGTTTCAAATTCTATGGACTTCCCACCCGGCACCACCATCAAGGCCAGTTTTCCCTGCTGTAAAATGGGGGGGTAATCGAGTTGCTGCCCACCAACGATGTTCACAAAACCTTGTAAATATCCATGATGACCCTCCACAGGGTATAATTGGTCTGGAGCATGCCATTCCTGTGCCATCAACCGCACAGACAACAGAGAAATTAGGCACAAAAGGACGCTTTTTCGCATCTTTTCAAATGTTTATTGCTGGTAATTACGTTGGTGGGGTTCGCCGTCTTCCCAAAGAGGCCCACTTTTTATTTCGAAACTGGTTAGGTGGTTGCGTCTGGCCCAAAAAGACCCAATTTTTTGTCTCAGACGCGACCACCAACCAGTTGTTTACAATTTTAACTTGAAAAACCGAGAACGACAAAGTCTTGGTTCCTTGGGAATATCGTTCCAAAAATCAAACGAATTGACATTGTACGCAATGAGCAACTCGCCAGGTTTGGATAAGTGGGGGAAACCCTTTGCATTGTACGAGAAATAATCTAAATCTTCCGTCCATTCTTTGCATTGCCATACCTTCCGAATGGGGAAATACGGGCCACTGGGACTTTTTGACACCTGTACGGCAACTTCATCGTCAATACCCGATAGCTGGTGTGCCAACACAAAACGACCATCTGCCATCGGACTGAGGCTCATCTCGTTGGAAACATGCCGCGTCACAGGTTTTGTTTGCCGGTAGTCCGATGTCCATTCGGTGCCGTTGGCAAACATCCATTGGTCGAAATGCTCAAAGTCTTTCGGTTTTACCCTGGCCACAATGAGCCCTTGGTCAACACCGCCAACACCCAGTATATAAAGGTATCCATCTGGATTCGGTGCCCCGGCCCACGTTGTATTCACCAGGATGCCGCTGCCCATGGTTACTTTACTCCAGTTTTCTAAGGGAAAGAAAAATGGGGTCTCCAGTTGCCGTTGTTCCTTATAAGGAGGCTTACTCCCCTTGGGAATGGCAATGATATTGACACCTTTTTGGTCAAACTCGAAAAAGCTGCCCGGAATAATGGTGTCAATGACAGGATACGCGAAAATATAAAGGGTGCTGTCCAGTTCCACGTTTACAAAACCATCGCCAAGCCAGTAATAATCTCCCGGTTTGGTATGGGGAGTATTGGGCACAAAAAGGGAGGTCGGATTCCCCTGTTGGTCGTGGTTGATGAAAAAGTTAAACTTAGAGGAATCCGGTTCACTGCCGTCCAAAAAGGCAACACAATTGTGCACCATGGTAAAATCCTTTCGTTTGATCGTCTCACCCACTGTGTCTGCTACCACAGAATCGCTGAAAACAAACATGGTTTTGGTGCGCTCCGTGGCAGGCCGAAATTCAGCGCCGTCCATCGGAATGGCAAAAAGACCATCCCCGCCAAACCAACCGGTGTTTCGCGTAAATAGCTTGTCCCAGTCAGGAGCGCCAACAGACTTGGCTATTTGCCCTGCATCGGCTGTTCGTGGGGTAGCCGTTGCTTTGGTGCGTGGGCTACAACTTGCTACACCCAGCAGTGACGCCAAGCATAAACCATTGATTAACAAATTTTTGTACAAATAACAATTCATCGCAATTATTTTTAGGTAAAAGTAGATATTTCATCCGCATTGGTACTATGTTTGCACATACTAAATGTTCAATAAAATTATGGTGGACGCGTCTGAGACAAAAAACGGCCATTTTTTGCCAGACGAAGCGGAGTTTTGCAGTCCGTTGCAGCAGCGCTACGGTCAAAAAAATGGGTGAAGTAGGACGGGAAATGGGCTTTTTTGTTCCCGTCAGCGTGCCGCCCAACCAGTTGCAAACAAAATCAGGGTGTTCACGCATCAAAATGTACCCGTTTAGGTCTTTTTCAATCGTCAAAATCTACCTGCACATGTCGCTCAAACACACATACAACGCTCTTTCGGCCCTTTTGTCCTGCCTTTTTTTTGTTTTAAGTGGCAATATCCGGGCAGAGATAACCCTGCCCCAAATTTTCTCTGATCATGCAGTGCTCCAGCGCGGGGTGGAAGTGCCCCTCTGGGGATGGGCGCTTCCAGGCGAACAGGTGACGGTTTCTTTTGCAGGGCAGATGCTAAAGACCAAAGCAGATAAAAACGGCAATTGGAATCTGCGCTTAGCGCCACACCCTGCAGGCGGCCCTTTCGACATGACAATAAAAGGGAAAAATACCCTTGTGGTAAAGGACCTGCTTTTCGGCGAGGTGTGGCTATGTGGGGGACAGTCAAACATGCAGTGGACCTTGAATGATTTTGGTATCAAGCCCGATACGGTACGAGACAGTGTTTCAGCAATACGCCTGTTCAGTGTGTTTTTCGACCTAGACTACCTGCCGAAAAAAGACGTAAAAGTTGGCTTCTGGCAATCGACCTCAACCGAAACGGTGGGCGGTTTTTCGGCTACAGCCTATCTTTTCGGTCGTTATTTGTACGAACAGTATAAAGTCCCCATCGGACTAATCAGCAGCAACTTGGGTGCTACTTCTATTGAAACCTGGATGAGTGCGGGTGCACTAAAGCAGTTTCCACAATTTGACACCGTCGTGGGTTCAATAACGGCATCCGGCAAAAATTTTGACCAGATCAACGCCAACTTGAAAACGTACAGGTCGGCGTGGGACACTGCTTATTACCTCAAAAACGACCCGGGTATTGAGCAACAATGGCAACAACCCGCCACCGATGTCTCCGATTGGCAAGACATGGATATCCCAAATCTTTGGGAAGACATCGGTTTGAATGACTATGATGGCTCCGTTTGGTTTCGGAAGGAATTTGACATGCCGGAGGGCGCTACCGGCGAGACCTATAACATTGCCTTGAACCAGATTGACGACTATGATATTGCCTGGGTCAACGGCGTGAAAATTGGGGAAGGTTTTGGTAACCGCAATTGGCGCAACTACTTTTTTCCCACGAATATTTTGAAACCCAAAGGCAATGTGCTGGTGGTGCGTGTTTTCGATTGTGGCGGAAAGGGGGGAATGTACACCAACGCTTTTTGGGGTAATCCAATTCTACTCGGTCGGTGGAAATACAAGCCTGGGGTCAAAATTGATGCAGCCGTATTCCCAAAACCAGAAGTGGTCAACGGCAGTTTTTTTACCCATCCAACGTTGTTGTACAATGCAAATATTGCGCCACTGCAACCATACGCCATCAAAGGCGCCATTTGGTACCAAGGAGAATCCAACGTAGCACATGCGGAGGAGTATGCCGATCTGCTACCCGCTTTGATAACAGACTGGCGCAGTAAATGGGGGCAGGGTGATTTTCCATTTCTCGTCGTTCAATTGGCAAATTACTACCCAGAACCAGCTCAGCCCAGTGAAAGTGAATGGGCGGAACTTCGCGCATCTCAAATGGCAGCACTTTCATTGCCCAACACCGCCATCGCAACGGCCATCGATCTGGGTGAAGCCGGCAATATCCATCCCAAAAACAAGCAGGATGTGGCAGCTCGACTCGGATTGGCAGCCCGAAAAATCGCCTATGGAGAAACCGTAGTGGCTGATGGACCTGTGTATCAATCCATGCAGAACGAAGGCGATAAAATACGCCTATCCTTTCAATTAGACGGGTCAAACATACGCTCTACAGACAAATATGGCTTTCTCAGGGGCTTTGCCATCGCCGGGGTCGATCAAAAATTCCACTGGGCCATCGCTTACCCCGAGGGCAATACAGTGGTGGTTTTCTCGCCAGCGGTGACACAACCTGTGGCGGTCCGTTATGCTTGGTCTGATAACCCCGGACAGTTGGATTTGTACAACGATGCAGGATTGCCAGCCTTGCCTTTCCGTACCGACGATTGGCCGCTTTCAACCAAAGGAAAGTTGTTCTTGTATGAGGAAAACGGTTTTTAATCCCTTGGAATAGGCTCTATTTTCGGTTCTTCTTGGCCCTTTTTTGTCGTGATCATCGCAGTACATGATCTGAATCATTTTTTTGATGGTGTTGGAGGTTGAACTTTGTACATAAATTATAAAAAGTTTATGGAACTCAACATTTCATCCGACAGGACAATAGGCCAACTCCAAGACGAATTCGCCACTTTTTTCCCCAATTTAAAGCCGGTCTTTTTCTCAAAGCCGCACGATGCCTACAAGGGTAGTCCGGCAAAGTTTATTATTTCCGACCGTCAGGCCACCCTTTCGTCTTTCGCTAAAAGCGTGCATGCAACGACCCATTTGCTCTTGGAATCGGATATGCCGGTATGGCAGTTGGAGCGATTGTTTGAATTAGAATATGGCTTGCACGTGCAAATATTTCGCAGGTCGGGGAATACTTGGCTGGAAACTTCCGTAACCGATGATCTGACGTTGGAACAACAGGAGGCCAAGGCTCAAGCAAGCCTGAATCAAAATTTTGAGTTTGTGGATCCCATGGATTATCGGGAACAAGATTAGTGTCGCGTTCAGTTACACGCCTGTTGCGCGGAGCTTTCAACAACCAACTTACCTGATTCAATATGAAAACTATTCTCGTCCCCACAGACTTTTCAAAATGTGCCAACAATGCCATGACGTATGCCCTTGAAGTGGCAAAACGCATAGAGGCTAAGGTGGTAGCACTCTACGTTGTGTACCCCACGGAAGGGGTGGACAACAATATGTACGATGCGTTTATGATCGATGATTACCTCGAACAGCGCAAAAAGGCAATGGAAAACTGGGTGAAAAGATTCAAACGCAGTGATCATTTAAAAGGTATTGACATTCAAACGCAATGTCAAATCGGTTTCCCCATTTCTGTTATTGGTCATATCGCTGCTGAACTCAATGCTGACCTAGTTGTCATGGGTACAACCGGTGCTGCCGGTTTGAAGGGTATTTTGCTTGGCAGTACTTCCGGCGGTGTCATCTCATCCTGTCATAGACCTTTGATGGTCGTCCCTAAAAACGCAACTTTTCGCAATTACGCCCGCTTTGTACTCGCCACTGATTTCAACATGAAACTGGACAAGCGGTCAATGGAAATGCTGAAAAGCCTTTTGAACATCGAACATGCAGGCTTAGAAGTGGTGCACGTTATTGAGGATCCAGACCTAAAGCCAAAGAAAGAACAGGAAACAGATCG
>CAIZLM010000090.1 GCA_903933805.1 uncultured Bacteroidota bacterium
ACCGCGTTCGCTGCGGTCTTGCCAAGGTTTGCGCTCGTCGCCACCGCGTTCGCTGCGGTCTTGCCAAGGTTTGCGCTCGTCGCCACCGCGTTCGCTGCGGTCTTGCCATGGCTTGCGTTCACCGCCACCTTGTTCGCCGCGATCTTGCCAAGGTTTGCGCTCACCGCCACCTTGTTCGCCGCGATCTTGCCAAGGTTTGCGCTCACCGCCTCCGCGTTCACTGCGGTCTTGCCAAGGTTTGCGTTCACCGCCTCCGCTTTCGCTGCGGTCTTGCCAGGGCTTGCGCTCTCCGCCTCCGCCGCGTTCACTGCGATCTTGAAAAGGTTTGCGCTCAAAGCTACCGCCACCACGTTCACTGCGGTCTTGAAAAGGCTTGCGTTCGCCACCGCCGCGGTCGCTGCGGTCTTGAAAAGGTTTGCGCTCAAAGCTGCCGCCACCACGTTCCCCGCGGTCTTGAAAAGGCTTGCGTTCGTCACCGCCGCGGTCGCTGCGGTCTTGAAAAGGTTTGCGCTCAAAGCTGCCGCCACCACGTTCTCCGCGGTCTTGAAAAGGCTTGCGTTCGAATGGCTGGGAATTGTTTTCAGAAAATTGTGGGGGATTTGTGGACTCGCTGCGCTCTTCCAGCGGCGAATCCGTGTCCGTTTTTAAGCGCGGACGACGTTTTTTCTCTTCCATGAAAAGGAATAATTTTTAGTTTGAATGCTGTACTGCCCTGCAAAGGTGCGGGCTTTTTGGTTCAATTTGCAGATTATCAGTGTTTAATTTTGGGCTTAAGCCCCGATATGAAAAAAGGCATGAAACGCAAGCAACCCAAGGAGGCGGATCTTCTTTCCGTGAAATTTGTATTCCTGCGAGGCGGCCGAGCATACCAAACTGTACGAAGCATTGGCTTGTGTCGATTGTAAAGCGTCAAAAACTCAAAATTTAGGGGCTGCATTCAGCAACAACCTGTTTAACAAACCTAAAAAACGGCCACGCGGTTCAAGAACAGACCGCGTGGCCGTTGGCCATCTACACCAATTCAATACCGTTTTACAACGCATTGTTGTTATTAAAATGGACCTTTTTGGGCCAGACAGCGTGCCGCCCAAGCAGTTACGCTGATTTGTAACTGGTTGGGTGGTCGCGTCTGAGACAAAAAAGCGGCCATTTTTTGCCAGACGAAGCGGTTTTTTGCAGGCCGTAGCATCGCTACGGTCAAAAAAAACTGCGAAGTATGGCGGAAAATGGACCTTTTTGGGCCAGACAGCGTGCCGCCCAAGCAGTTACGCTGATTTAATAAATTTTAATATCCGAATAGACCCATCTTTCAGGGTTAGTCTCAAGCAGTATATCCCTGTGGACAAATTTTCAACAGACACTTCATTTTGCCATTCCGACTCCTGTAATTCGAGCACAACCTGCCCTCTGACATCAAGTATTAGTGCAGAAACAATCGTCATGTTCCTTGTTTCCAAGTTAAACGATGAGGCGGTTGGGTTGGGAAACAAGCGCACAGCGCCCGAAATGTCGGGATTATTGGTTCCCACGGTGTTGTTGATATAGATGGGTGCGAGGGCACTGGTGCAACCGTTTGCGTCTGTGATCGTGAGGGTATAGGAACCAGCATTGAGCCCCGACAAATCTTCACTATTTGAGAAAAATGTGCCATTTTTATTCCAAATAAAGAAGAAGTTTCCGGCTCCTCCAACGGGGGTTATGGAAATAGAACCAACGCCTTCTCCATTGTGGTCATCGGTGGATGCATCAAAATAAATATCCGGAATAGGATATACAACAATGGCAAAAGAACAAGTGGCAGAATTACCCGCAGCATCCGTTGCACGGAAAACCTGTACAGAAGTACCATCATTGAAAACGGCGCCACTGGGCAAGCCACTGATCAAAGTTGGAGGCCCAGTCAGTTGGCCGCAGTTGTCGGTGGCCGTCGGAGCGGGATACACCACGAAGTCAGCCCCACAGAGGTATATCGTTGAAGGGCAGGAGACAACTGGTGGTTGGTTGTCTGTTGTGCCAACGGTAAAAGCGACACCAACAGAACAGCCGTTGGCATCGGTGATGGTCACCGCTTGCTGGCCTACTCCTAGGTTGTCCAAACTTCCGGTGAAGGCGTACGGAAAGGTACCTCCGTCCACCACAATTTCAACAGAACCGTTATTATCAGACGGACATGCCACAGGATGTACTACAACGCTTTGTGCGACGAGTTCCTGCGGTTGCGCGATAACGATACTGTCAACGACGACACATCCTGCAGCATCTGTGGCTGTCACGCTGAAATTACCGGCAGGAAGGTTGTTGGCCGTAGCCGTCGTAACACCATTGCTCCAGGAATAACCATAGGGCAGTTGTCCCCCGTTTACAACCACCGAGGCAAGTCCGTCATTAAGGCCGAAACACCTTGCGCCAACGCCCGTAACATCGGCTGTAATAATACAGTTAAAAGCACTGACAGACACCGTTTGAACGGCTGCACAGTTGTTGGAATCTGTTACTGTAACCGTATAAAGCCCGGGTGTGAGGCCCCAATTGGTGGCTGTTGTGACACCATTGCTCCACAAGAAGGTATAGAGCCCGGAACCACCCGTTGGGATGGCGGTGGCGCTCCCATCGTTTGCGCCCAAAGATGTTTCACCGGTGGCAAACGCGTTTGCGACAACGATGGTTGGTTCGGTGATATTGGTATTCAACACGGCTTGACAATTGTTGGCATCAACAACGGATACGGTATAAGATCCGGGTGACAATCCACTGATATTATCGGCCGTAACACCATTGGACCACGCAAATACTACTGGTTCAACCGCGCCAGTCAAAGTTACAAATGCTGTCCCATCATTGGATCCATTGCAGGTGGTGCTGGTAGAAGCAATATTGACTGAGAGCATGCACCCAAAGCTGTTGACGGTTACCGTTTGAACCACGGAGCATCCATTGGCATCTGTTACGGTCAGCGTATAGCTACCGGGCGTCAAGTTTGTAATGGCCATGGTGGTAGCTCCATTGCTCCAGACATACCCATAATCCGGGTTACCTCCTGAAGGTGCTGCTGCTGCTGTGCCATCGTTGGCGCCGAGGGATGTTTCACCGGTGGCATTGGCATTGGCCAACAAAGCATCGGGTTGTACAACAATGGCCGTCGCCGATGCTGTACAGTTGTTGCCATCAGAAACCGTGACCACATAAGCGCCCGCCGTAAGTCCGCTGATGGTTGCCGAGGTATCACCATTGGACCAAGCATATAGCAGTGTACCATTGCCCCCAGTGCCCGTAGCAGATGCGCTGCCATTGGAACCATCATGGCAGGAGACATTTGTAGTGGCGGCAATACTGGCAGAAACTGGTGGGATTTGCACAATTGTTGTCGTTGCAAGCGCCACGCAGCCATTGTCAAGGTTGGTGACCGCCAGTGTGTACGTACCGGCTGCTCCAACGATGGGGGTGAGGGTTGTGTCGCCGGATAGAATTAAGCCGTTGGTGGTGGTCCAAACATAACTGAATGAGATTCCTTGAGAGGATTCCGAGGCGTTCAACTGAACGGCTGTATTGTTACATGTAAGATTTCCGGGAGATGCTATCGAGGCGATTGGGGCTGTGGTATTTTGCAGTACCGTTATTGTGGAAGTTGCCGTGCAGCCGTTGGCGTTGTTGGTCACAACTGCGGTATAAACACCGGGTGCAGCAATCGTATCTTCTTGTCCGACGGCAGAAAACCCGTTCGGTCCACTCCATGCAAACGTGGCATTTTGAGCATTCGTGGTGACGAATATACGGACGGAATCCTCCGAGCAGGTGAGTACGCCCGACACGTTTGCGGTGTCAGAAGGCGATTGGATGTTTTGCAGTACCGATGTTGTGACCGAACTGGTACAACCATTGGCCGGATTGGTGACGATGAGCGTGTAATTACCGGGAACGTTGGTGGTGGTATTCTGTAAATTTGAAGAAAAATTTACACCAGACCACGCATATACAACCCCACTGGTGTTGGAATTTCCGTTCAGGGTAACATTTGACACGGTGCATGTTAACGGCCCCGTATTGCCGGCTGAAATAGTTGGAGCATCCGTCTGACAGGAGACCGTCGCAACAGCGCTGGCGGTACAACCATTGATGTTATTGGTGACAACGAGGGAATAGGTGCCACATGCTCCTACGATTGGATTCAGGGTATTTGCGCCAGATAGAATGATGCCGGATGTAGTTGACCACTGGTAGGTGAAATTGGGTCCAACCGAAGACCCCACCCCACTGAGTGTTGTTTGCGATACGGTGCATGTAAGTGTTCCGCCGGGTAAAGCGACCGCTGTTGGCGGGGCAAAATTGGCGGTCACTGTGACGGATGCGACCTTTGTACAGCCGTTTGCATCCGTGACCGTGACAGAATAGGTACCTGGAAGCTCCAAGTCAATGGAGCTTTCGTTTTGACCATCAGGCCATGCATATTGGTAGCCTGGCGTGCCACCGATGGCCGTAGCAGCAGCGGTTACGGAAGGTTGATAGCAGGAGAGCACACCGCTAACAGCAAGCGAAACGATGAGTGCCGGGGGCTGGGAAATGGTGGTTGAAGCCGTTGCTGTTCCGCTACCACCGGAGCCGGTGACGGTGACCGTGTAGGTATTTGCGGTCAAATTAACGGCTGTTGCGTCCGTTTGGCCGTCGCTCCACAGGTACGTGTATGGCGCGATACCACCATCCGCTTCCACGGTTGCACTGCCAGTATTACTGCCAACACAGGGCACATTGATGGTATTGGAGATGGCTGCCGTGACGGGAGCAGCACCTTGGAAAGCATACGTTTCCAGAAATGCTTTTGCAAAATCGCCAGAAGTCTGACCATTTCCATTGGTAAAATTACCGATCATGTAGAATTTCACCGTGTTTCCGGAAACGCCTCCAGCCGGTGAAATCCAGTTGAAATTCCACGTAACAGCATTGCCGCCAAATGATTTTCCGCTGCGGTGTTCCAGATACTCCCTACTGGCAAACGTTTCCGTACCCGATTGACTGTTTATCGCCACCAAGTCACCGACATTGGCGTTGTTGGCATCAACCGCAACCAATTGGAACCCCCCTTTGTTGGGCGCCCCGGCCGTGGGTGTAATGGTGATAGAAAGCGGGTAGGTGGTACTCGGCTGAATGGTGGCCGGAAGTCCGTCTATTGCGACATCTCCATCAAACCCTCCCGGGTTGCTGCCATTGTGGCAATCAGCGCAGTTGCCATCAAAGGGAGCGCCTGTGCGGCCGGTTGGTGGGTTCCCGTTGTTTGCCAGCCAGACGAGGGCGCAGAGTAAAAAGCCGGAAATTTGGAGCGTTTGGAAACGTCGAACAGAGGTCATCATCAAAGGTATTTGTTGTTAAAGAGTGTTAGAATCGGATTTAAATGGCAAAAATGAAAAATATGCGGCAAAAATACGACCTTTTATCAGCTTTTTTTTGGGCCAACGGCCAACACCTCAGGGCTCACCTGATCGGCGTATTTTTCAAAATTATGTAGAAATTCCAAGGCTAGGGCGTTCGCTTTGGCATCATATTCGGACGTATTTTTCCAGGTATTGCGCGGATTGAGCAATTCGGCTGGAACATTGGGACATGATTTGGGTATTTCTACGCCAAATATATCGTGTTTTTCAAAATCCACTTTTGCGAGGTCGCCGCCAAGTGCTGCGGTTATCATAGCACGGGTATAAGAAAGTTTGATACGACTGCCCACCCCATAAGGTCCACCACTCCAGCCTGTATTGATGAGCCAGACAGTGGCTTTACTCTTCCGCAATTTCTTGCCCAGCAAATCGGCATAGCGCGCTGGGTGCAGCGGGAGAAAAGGTGCGCCAAAACAAGCAGAAAAGGTTGATTTTGGTTCTTTCACACCCACCTCCGTACCGGCTACCCTGGCTGTGTATCCGCTGATGAAGTAATACATCGCCTGTTCCGGAGAGAGTTTGGAGATGGGCGGCAGAATACCGTAGGCATCGCAGGTGAGAAAAAAAATGTTTTGGGGATCGCCATCGGCTCGACTGGGCGACAGGGCGTTGTCAATGTGGTTGATCGGGTAAGAAACACGGGTATTCTCCGTGATACTGCGGTCGGAGTAATCAACGTTGCGGGTTCCAGGGTAGAAAGAAACATTTTCCAATATGGCGCCATGCCGAATAGCCTTGAAGATATCGGGTTCTTTTTCGGGGGTGAGGTCAATTGTTTTAGCATAACAACCGCCTTCAAAATTAAAAACTTCACCTGCTCCCCAAGCGTGCTCATCGTCGCCAATAAGCATACGGTGTGGATCTGCGCTGAGGGTTGTTTTACCAGTACCGGAAAGGCCAAAGAACAAGGCAATGTCGCCCTCTTTACCGAGATTTGCTGAACAGTGCATGGGCAGTGCGTCTTTGGTACGCGTTGGCAGCACAAAATTGATGACAGAAAAAACACCTTTTTTGATTTCGCCTGTGTAGCCCGTTCCGCCGATCAGCAGACGGCGTTTCTTTACGTTGATGATGGCAAAATTATGCTGGCGGGTTCCATCCAGCGCCGGATCAGCGTGAAAGCCCGGCACACACAGCACCGTCCAGCGCGGGTCAAAATCTTCCAAGGCATCAATACTGGGACGAAGCAACATGTTGCTGGCAAACTGGTTACTCCAGGGAAACTCCGTCACAACACGGAGGCGAAGGCGGTATTCCGGATTGGCACTGGCGTTGGCAGCTGCATCTCGGATGTACACATCCTTCTTTTTCAGGTAGTTACACGCTTTTCGCCAAAGGGCGTCAAACTTACGGGATTCAAAAGGTATGTTTACTTTCCCCCAGTTGACCTTGTTGACAGTCTCGCTGTCCTTCACGATAAAACGGTCTTCCGGCGAGCGCCCTGTAAATTCACCGGTGTTGATGAGGAGGGCGCCAGTGTCTGACAACTGACCCATTCCTTTTTTTATGGCGTGTTCAATCAGTTCTTCGGGAGAGAGGTTCCAATAAACAGACTTGATGTTTTTCAGACCGATTTCTTCTAAATTGGCGGTCGAGGGTTTTAATCCAAATTCTTGCATAAATAATTCATTGTTAAATTTGTTAGGGCAAAAAAATGCTCAAAAAAATTGTGGTGGAATAGAGCACAAAAATACAGCGTTCCCAATGAACAGTTTAAAACATTGAGCGCTGGTTAAGCTTTGTATGTTACGACGTAACTGGTTAGATGGCGCGCTGTATGGCAAAAATAAAGTCCGTTTTTCGTCATACGTCGAGCACTCAACCAGTTATATTACGACAAATTCCCACTTCCGACCAGAAATGGCTGTGGAGCGGGAACTGTATTGTCTCATCCTGTAAGTATCTGGTCAAAATTTTAAAAATCTCCCACATTGACGCCATCAAAATACCCCAATTTCCAACATACCAGGATGATCACGCCCGCAACGATGCGGTAATACCCGAACATACGAAAACCATAACGGGTAAGGTATCCGATGAAGGTACGAATGGCAATCATGGCGACGACAAAAGCGACGATATTGCCCACGGCAAGCAAGGTCAACTCCTGCGATGTAAAGGAACCCCCTTCCTCTTGTACGAAATCTAGCAAGGACTTACACGTAGCGGCGAACATGGTGGGCACTGCCAGAAAAAAGGAAAATTCGGCGGCGGTGATGGGCGAAAGCCCCTGCGTCATGCCGCCGATGATGGTCGCTGCAGACCGACTAACACCTGGCACCATGGCCATGACCTGAAAAAGCCCAATACGCAAGGCTTTTGGCAGCGTCACGTCGTCAACAGAGGTTTCTTTTTCGCGGAGCCTGGCAAATATTTTGTCGAGCAGCAAAAAAACGATACCGCCTGCGATGAGTGCCACGGCAACGACAACGATGTTTTCCAGCAACCCGTCTATTTGCTTTTTAAACAACAGGCCAAAGAAAACTGCCGGTAAAAACGCCACCAGCAGTTTGAGATAAAAACTGAACTGCTGGATAAAACGGCGCCAGTAAAGTACCAAAACTGATAAGATAGCGCCAAACTGTATGGCCACCGTGAATACCTTGACAAAAGGCTCCGAGGCAATGTGCATTGCTGAAGAGCCAATGATCATGTGACCCGTGGATGACACAGGTAGAAACTCTGTAATGCCTTCGATAATGGCCAATACAATGGCTTGGAGGAGGTTCATGCCTGAAGTTCGGGGCCAGTGCTGCTTTCAGCGGCACTGCTTTTTTTAAAGATCCCAAAAATCACCACGACGAACCCGGCCACCATGAGCATGGGTGCTAGGGTGATGCGTACAGGACTGT
Organism: uncultured Bacteroidota bacterium; assembly: GCA_903933805.1. GTDB lineage: Bacteria > Bacteroidota > Bacteroidia > Chitinophagales > Saprospiraceae > M3007. The sequence goes on from CAIZLM010000090.1 coordinate 8,276, forward strand.
AAATGCGTTCGGGTTCCCACTTGTTGGGATCGGGCATAGCGCCACCCGCCATGGCGATGAGGCCTGCCAAAACCAACAACAACCCAATGCCCATGTAAATAAAGTTCTGTCGCCCAAAAATGAGCACATCGTTGCCACTTGTATTGAAGATGGTATCTTTTTGTTCTGTACGACGGGCGGGCGCCGGAGCCGGGGATGACTTTTTGGCCGCAGGTTGCGGACGTTGAGGTTGCTTTGCCATGTTTTAGTTGTTTCTATTGTGCTGAATTGATCCGATGGTACTTTGGGAGGTGTATTAATAGAGATCGTCGATGCGCATGCGAAGAAATTTGTGTACAACAAACCAGGTGCTCAACCCGGAAATCAAGACACCGAGCAATACCAAGGCCATCATCACGAAAACAGTTCCATTGGGATCGTCCAATTGTTCCAACTCCGGAATCAGCGAGCGCAACCACCATAGGGTAAGTAAAAGGGCGACAATTGCCAACACCGCACTCCAAAGTCCATTGATAATGCCACGGCGGATGTAGGGCTGGCTGATGAATTCCCAAGAGGCACCCACCAATTCCTGACTCTTGATCAGCATTCGGTTGGAAAAAAGGGCCAACCGAATGGTGTTGTGGATGAGCGCAATGGCTGCAAAAATGAGAAATATACCCAATACGAGGGTTATTAGGCCTATGTTCTGAATATTTCTGCTGACATTCCCTGTGTTGGCAGCCTCAAAGAACAGGTCGCTTACCAAGGTGTCTTGTCGCAGCGTCTCGCGCCATAGGGCCAATTTTTTATCGTCCAAAAATTCGGCTTTCACATTAAAACGGACGACATCCCGCAACAAATCAGGCATGTCTTCCAACATACTCTCATCGCCTAAGTCCTCCCGCATGGTGGCCGCTGCTTGCTCTCGGGTGATGAATTTGACCGTTTCCGGTTTCACAAATGGATGCTGTCGCACCTGATTTACGATGCGTGAAATATCTTCTTGGGCCAAGCCGGGTTTAAGTTCCAGCCAAATGTCCACTTTCTCTTTGAACAAGGTTACTAACTTGCGGCCTTGTAAGGCCATGAGTGCAAAGAAGCCCAAGACAAACAGGACCAGCGCGACGCTGGCGATGGCGTAAAAATAATTGGGCTTAACTCGTGGCATACCTTTGATCAAAATAGGATAAAATAGGGAACAAAGTGTGTGCAAAGGTAGAATAAGCTGTCTGTTTTCTACTATCACTGGCTTTGTTCGCACAAAATTCGCTCAACCGCCTTATTCAAATGAAAATAATTTGCTTTTTTTTACTTCCAATATGGCTTTTTGCCCCTTCAGAAGCCACTTTTTTCGACCAACCCAAGGACAAAATCTATTTTAAAAATCCATCTTTCGAAGACACACCGAAAGCGTCAGCTTCTCCCAGAGGCTGGAACACGGGAACGCCTGGAAGTACCCCGGATATTCTCCCGGGAGCCTGGGGGCTGGAGGTTGTCCCGCAGGACGGCGCAACGTGCGTTGGGCTGGTTACACGTTCTGACGGCACGACTGAAAACATCACTCAGAGCCTATCTGAGCCGCTTTCAGGCGGGGTTTGCTACACTTTTTCCATTTATTTGGCGCACCTGGAAAAATATGTAGGGTTCAATCACCCTGCCCGTATCCGGGTATGGGGCAGTGCCACCAAGGGCGATAAGGGCACCTTACTGGATACTTCTCCACTGATCAACCACAGCGATTGGCAGCGCTATCAATTTCAATTTTTCACCCCTGGCGTGGTTCGTTACCTTACCTTGGAGGTGTGGTATGGCCCCGGAACAACCTTCTATTACAACGGCAATATATTACTGGACAATTGCGCTCCGATTGAGAAGTGCGCAAGAGCGTAACAATCAACTGCCGCCCTCTTCAAACAAACTGGATTGTTGCGGTGCATCAGATTTGGGCAACAACCTAGACTCACTTTCATCAATTTCTTTTACTGCTCCGAGCATTTGGTCACTCAAGCGGTTTCCGACAGCCTTCCAGCCTTTAGGATCCATGAAATCACCAATAGAAACCTCTCCAGTCATGGCTTTTCCCTTGATTTTTAAGGTATATTTGATGCGTGGGTTTTCTTTCACCGAGGCGAAGAGTATTTTAGACTTTGGATGATCGGTTAAAAAAGAGAATCGCTCTTTCAATTTATTGGTTTCCACGCGGAAACGCTTCACCATGGTCCAACCTTTGTTGCCGTCGAAGTGAACAGCATTGACCACCAACTCAGGGGTAAATTTACAGAGGTGTAGGATCTCTTTGACGTCAAACCGCTGCTGTACATCGGTATCGGTCACTTCATAAGACCCATCGTTGTACAACAAGAAAATACTGTCGCCGGTGTCAAATTCACCCAATAAATTGCCACGTTCCTGGGTATTGAGTCGTCCGGTAATATCATCAAACCAAAGTTTTTGGGCGCCGATGGTACTTTTTCCAACCTCTTTCTGTTTGATTTGCTTGACCGGATACTTGGTGAGTACGTTGCCTTGGGCGTCGCGCCCCTTGATGGCAAGCTCGGCAAAGTCATAATCAAATACCTTGACCCTGGCCGTACTGGCAGCTGTCAGCATGATCTGTACCACCTCACTTTCGCCGTTGGGATTGACTGTGAGATAGAGCATTTTAGAGCCCTTGGCGTCAGAACCGAGTTGATAATCTTTGTCGCGGGTAATGGCTGTAACATTGATTCGTTTGACAAATGTTTTTCCCGTTTTGGCATCCAGGTATGCCATGTTGTACGTGGTTCGTTCATCATTTTTCTTCCACACGGCCACGTGAATGATGTCTTTACCGACAAACGTTTTTTCGCCGATACGCACAACTTTCATCACCCCATCGCGGCGGAAAATGATGATGTCATCCATATCCGAGCAATCCTGTACAAACTCATCTTTTTTCAGGCTCGATCCAATGAAACCGTCGTTGCGGTTGACGTACAATTTGGCATTGTTGGCCACAACTGCCGAAGCCTGAATGGTGTCAAATGCGGCAATTTCCGTGCGGCGCTCCCGACCCTTTCCGTGTTTGGCCAACAAGGTTTCAAAATAATCTATAGCATATTCAATGAGGTGCGCCAGGTGGTGTTTGGCTTTTTCGAGATCCGCGTTCGTTTTGGCGATTTCTTCGTCTGCTTTAAAAGCGTTGAACTTGGAAATTCGTTTGATGCGTATCTCTGTAAGCCTCAGAATATCTTCTTCGATAACGTCTCGGAGCAACTTGATTTTTATTGTTTCCGAGGCATACCCGGGCTCCGATGGCGTAGACACAAAGCGTTTCAAGCCGACATCAATGGTCGTAATCACAGCCTCCCACGTTTCACATTCCTCGATGTCGCGGTAAATTCTGTTTTCGATGAAAATCTTTTCCAGCGAGGCAAAATGAAGTTTTTCTTCGAGGTCTTTTTTGAGGATTTCCAACTCCATGCGCAGGAGCTCCTTGGTATTTTCCGTACTGATACGCAGCAATTCGTTGACGTCGGTAAAGAGGGGCTTGTTCTCAATAATGACACAACAGTTGGGACTGATGCCCACTTCACAGTCCGTAAAAGCATAGAGCGCGTCTATGGTAACATCAGGACTGACCCCCGGTTGGAGTTCAATCTCGATGTCAATGTCTGCAGCAACTTTGTCAATCACCTTTTTAATCTTGATTTGGCCTTTTTCGTTGGCTTTTACGATGGACTCCATCAAGTCGCCGGTATTGACCCCGAAAGGTATTTCCGTGATTTGCAACGTTTTTTTGTCCATTTCACGAATCCGCGCACGCACACGCACTTTGCCTCCACGGGCGCCACCATTGTAATTACTCGCATCAATCAGCCCACCCGTTGGAAAATCAGGGATCAACTCGGACTTCCGCCCTTTCAGACTGGCGATGCTGGCTTTGATGATTTCAATAAAATTGTGGGGCATGATTTTAGTACTCAGTCCAACGGCGATGCCTTCTGCACCATGGGCCAGGACGAGTGGAAATTTCATGGGCAAATTGACCGGTTCTCGCTTGCGGCCATCATAGCTCATTTGCCAAACCGTGGTATCGTGGTTGAACGCGATATCCAAGGCAAATTTCGTCAATCGTGCCTCGATGTAACGTGGTGCGGCAGCTGAATCCCCTGTTCGGTAGTCCCCCCAGTTGCCTTGGCAGTCAATCAGCAGTTCTTTTTGACCCATATTAACCATTGCGTCGCCAATAGCGGCATCGCCATGCGGGTGAAATTGCATGGTTTGACCGATGAGATTGGCCACTTTGTGGTATCGTCCATCGTGCTGCTCAAACATGGCGTGCAGGATGCGGCGTTGTACTGGCTTCAGACCATCTTCAATGGCGGGAACGGCGCGTTCCAAGATAACATAAGAGGCGTAGTCCAGAAAATAATTCTGGTACATACCCGATAAGGTTATGACGCTGTCCTCATGGTTCTGGGAGGTAGTCGGTGGTGCGGAGGTATCTTTTCTAGCTTTTGCCATAGTACGTTTAATCCACAAAAACTGTGGTTTATGCTCAACACTGTTGCATTTCAGGGCGGCAGTCGTCCATCATTCATCCGCTCAACACTTTGATAAAGATGCTGTTGGGTGCTCCAATCAATGCGCTGTTTACCGGATGAAAAACAAATCACGCTTGCGGATACAGGATGCACCGGCAGCGCTTTTCTCCGACAAAATTACGGTGTTACGAGCAGAATTTAAAACAATTTATTTTAGTAACTGGTTAGCGTGGTCGCGTCTGAGACAAAAAGTGGCCATTTTTTGCCAGACGAAGCCGATTTTTGCAGGCCGTAGCAGCGCTACGGTCAAAAAAATCTGCCCAGTATGGCGGAAAATGGGCCTTTTTGGGCCAGACAGCGTGCCACCTCACCAGTTACTTATTTTAACAATTGACTCATCAGGTTTGTACATGATACTCAGCGAGTACGATAAAGCCTTTTTTGAAAGGACTGGATGGCCACTTTCGAACGGTATTTACGAAAGATTGGATAAAAACATAGGTTTTTGCTCCGTAGCAAATGCAGTAGCATTTTGTTTGTGTAACGCAAACAATTATCCGTTGAGGACCTTCTACATATTTATGACACGAGCGCGTTTGTCACCAACCGCATATCGCCAATACGACTTGCTTTAGGATAGTCTGCTGAAAAGATAAAACCCTTATTATCATCGCACCACCGTTACGTCTCCTTTTTTAACAACAGTTTCTCCGTTGATCAGTTGATACTCCAAATAATACACAAAAACACCCGGATTGACCACTTTGCCTTTGGCTCTGCCATCCCAGCCGTGCCAGGCATCTACGGGCATGGGGGCTTCCAAGGAATACACCATATCGCCCCAACGATCATAAATTTGTAGCGTGTGGAGGGATACGATGGAATTTCCAGCGTCCAGGTACCACCAATCATGGATTCCATCGTCGTTCGGAGAAAATACGTTCGGAATAAAAATATCATCCTCACGACGTACCAACACCTGAACGGAAGATGTTGCAGAGCAACCAGCGTTGTCGGTAATCACAACCTCGTATACGCGGGAAGCATCGGGTATCCACTCCTGTCTCAAGCAGTTTGGGCAAGCTGGGTCAGGCAACGGATTCCACAATAGATTTTGCCACACGTCGAGGTTGGTATAGGCTTCAACGATAAGTGTCTCTCCAAGGGTGATCGAAACTTCTGATGGTAAAACGATATAGGGCGCCAACGGTAATACAACCTGCACCGTCGAATCTGCGAGGCAACCGTTGTCATCCAACAGCGCCACCAAATGCACGCCCTCAGCTATACTCACGGATAAGCCGCCAGTGGCTGGCACCCCATCCACCAATACCTGAAATGGACTGGCGCCACTGGTCGGTGTAATCAGTGCTGTCAGCGCGGCGGAACCACATTCGGGGCTGGACAAATCGATACCAAAGGCAAACGGCGGCGGTGGAGATACCGTTACTGCACTGGTGGCCGAACACAAGTGGGCATCCGTGAGGGTGAGGGTGTACGTCCCAGCACCAACACCACTGAGCATGGACATATTTTGCCCGGGTACATCCCATGCAAAGTTATAAGGCGCTGTCCCCCCTGCCCCAGAACCGTTGACCGTGGCGTCTGACGCGTTGTTACAACTGAGCGCATACTGTCCATAGGCCAACACGGCTACCGTTTGGGCGGTGAGCAACGCCGGCGACGTTACTTGCGCCGATACGGTCATGGTCAATCCATTGGCCCCCGTGACGGTAACCGTGTACGTGCCGGCTGAAAGGCCTTGTACCAGAACCGGATTACCGGCAACCGGTATCAGTCCGTTCCCCATCTGGGCGCCATTCGTCCAAGCATACTGGTAGGGCGAAAGTCCTCCAGCAGCACTCAAAGACAAGGTGCCATTGGTGCTGCCAAAACAACTCACAGAACCATTGGAAAGGGATGCCGTGGGGGTGCACCCCACTACATCGAGCGACGTGATGGTGGTGATGATACTGTCGCACCCGGCAGCGTTGGTCATCGTGGTGGTACTACTGCCTACTTGGGCAGGGTTGCAGGTAAGTGCACTGACGGTAGCTGTGGTTGGTTGGTTGACCTTAACGGTGGCCGTAGTTGTGGCGGTACAGCCATTGGCCGTGACCGTAACGGTGTAGTTTGAAGTGGTCGTAGGACTAACCGAAATGGTTGCGGTATTGGGTCCAGTGCTCCAACTATAACCTGTCCCACCTGCTGCTGTGAGCGTCGCTGCGTCGCCTTTGCAAATCTGAAAAAGCCCCGATATAGTCGCCAATGGCGGTGGATTGATGGTGATGGTGAACAATTGAGACTGGCCGAAGCAGGCGCCAAACAATGGTTTTACATTGATTTGGGCGGATTGAACACCCGTGACGTTGCCAGCGATGAAGCTGAGATTGCCAACGCCACTGGCACCCAAACCGATGGCCGGGTTGGAATTGGTCCAGGAATACGTCAAGCCTGGGTCTCCGGTAAAAACAACCGAGACGTTGGCGCCGGCGCAAGCGGCCAAATTGCCGGGATTGTTCATCATCGGATTGTTGATGACCGCAATGTTAAAGGTTTGTGGAGAGCCTGAACAACCATTGGCCATTGGGATGACCGTCACCATTGCGTTGCCGGGGTTGGTGGTGGTGAAATTAATATTGCCCGAGCCGGAAGCCGCCAAGCCAATATTGGCATTGGCATTGATCCACGTGAATGTGGCGCCATTAGTGGCCGAAAAATTAACCGCAACGGACTGTCCAACACAGGCTGAAACATCCGCCGGATCTACCATGGTTGGCGCCGGATTGACGGTGATGGTAAACGTCTTGGGTTGCCCAACGCAACCAAAAAGGGATGGCGTTACCACAATGGTAGCCGTAACAGGCGCAGCACCTGGGTTGACGGATGAAAAACTGATGTTTCCAGCGCCATTACCCGCCAAGCCAATGGCAGGATTGGAGTTGGTCCAATTGAATACCGCCCCGTTGGTACCATTGAAACCAATCGAAATTACAAAACCCGCACATACCGATTGGTTGATCGGCTGTGTCAATGTAGGAGCTGCATTTACGGTTAAAAAGACGGGCGTACGCGTTGCGCTGGTACAACCTGTTGTAACCTCCCGACTTTCTGCGTAAAAAATATACGACCCCGCCGCAAAGACGCCAACTGGCGTGAAACTGGTGCTTCCCACAAACAAAGGGGTGCCCCCAGTCGGCGTGGCGTACCAATCAACTGTATGTCCCAGCGAAACATTTACCATCAGCGCCGGTGTGGTAGTACCTTCGCAAATAACCGGGAAATTTGGACTGTTGGGCGCCGGCACAGTTGGGCAAGTACAATTGGGCGCTGCCACAGCCTGCTGCTGCGAACAGGTCGTGGCGGTATTGGTGGCAGTCAGAACCACATTTGTGCCATTGGGAATATTGGAAATGGTAAAATTGGGCGTATTGCCTGTTACCGTTCCTGCGGAGGTCAACAAAGTGGTTGCGTTGGACGTGACGCTCATGGAGTAGGTCAGCAGATCACTTGAACAAGTGGTGCTGTTTACAGCAAGCGTTGGCCGCGGGTTGACCGTGATGCTAAAATTTTCCGATGCGCCAGAGCAACCATTCTGAAAGGGCGTGACCACCACGTTGGAAACCAACGGCGTAGTAAATAGATTGGTACCGGTGAAAGCGATGTTGCCAGTTCCAGCCACCCCCAATCCAATGGTGCTATTCGAATTGGTCCACTCAAAAGTAGCGCCGTTGCTACCCGTAAAATTAACCGCCACAGACGACCCGGCACAGGCGCTTTGATTGGCAACAGGAAATACAATGGGCGCCGGATTGACCGTGATGCTGAAATTTTGTGTTGCACCAATACAGCCTGCCAGCAATGGCGTAACAGTCAGGTTGGC
>CAIZLM010000091.1 GCA_903933805.1 uncultured Bacteroidota bacterium
GCCCAAAAAGGCCCACTTTTTTGTCTCAGACGCGACCACGCCAACCAGTTACAAATAATTTACCACCGGATCATATCAGGATTGGTTTCGGCGATTGAAGCAAATACGCGATGGCGTGCATGTCCAAGCGATCTTCTCTTTCGTTCGAAAACAACCGTTAATTCCTTTCAAGGATCGCTTTAACCTCCTCGCAGGCGGCGGTGTTACTACCATCTATCGTGTTCATACACGTCAACCGGTTACTTTTTTACAATTTTGTCTTTGATTTTCATGAACGCTGCTTTACCCACCGAAAGAACACTTATTAAGCACGTTGCCATTGCCGGAAACATCGGCGCCGGTAAAACGACCCTAACAGAAATGCTGGCAAAGCATTTTGGCTGGGAGGTGCACTACGAAAACACTGAAAACAACCCGTATTTGTCCGATTTTTACATGGATATGAAGCGGTGGTCGTTCAATTTACAGGTATTTTTTCTCTCCAGCCGATACCAACAGGTGCTGCGCATTTTACAAGGCAATCGTACGGTGATACAGGATCGGACCATTTACGAAGATGCTTACATCTTCGCACCCAACCTGGCCGATATGGGCTTGATGGAGCGCCGTGATTTTGAAAATTATCTCACCTTGTTTCAATCCATTGTTTCCCAAGTCAAGGCGCCTGATCTGTTGATCTACCTCAAGGCAAGTATCCCGACCCTCGTCGAGCACATCCACATGCGTGGCCGAGATTATGAAGGTAACATCAGTATAGAATACCTCAAGCGCCTCAATGAGCGCTATGAAAACTGGATCAGCAGCTATGCCGAAGGCAAGCTACTCATCATCAATGTCGATAACCTTGATTTTTCGTCAAACAAAGAGCATGCCTCAAAAGTGTTGGAAATGGTCCAAGCGGAGTTACATGGGCTGTTCTAATTGCTGTACAGGTAGCCAAATCGCAGATTGATAACCCATAGACACCCCTTTTTTATGAATATTGAGCAATTTAGGGAATATTGTCTGGCAAAAAAGGGCACGTCTGAAGACTTTCCTTTCGATGAATTTACCCTCTGCCTCCGGGTGATGGGAAAGATATTTGCCCTGACAGGTCTCGATGCAGCGCACTTTACCGTAAACTTAAAATGCGACCCAGAAATGGCGGTGGACCTGCGAGAAAGGCATCCTGAGATACAACCCGGGTGGCACATGAATAAAAAACATTGGAATACGGTCGATTTTGAAGGATCATTGGACCACCAGACGCTGTGTAATTTGATTGATCACAGCTATGAACAGGTGGTAAAAACCCTTAAGAAAGCGGAAAAAGAAACGTTGAAACTGTTGTAACTGGTTAGGTGGCACGCTGTCTGGCCCAAAAAGGCCCATTTTCCGCCATACATCGCATATTTTTTTGACTGTAGCCCTGCTACGGCCTACAAAAATCCGCTTCGTCTGGCAAAAAATGGCCCCTTTTTTGTCTCAAACGCGACCACGCTAACCAGTTACAAACTGTTGTAACCAGACGCAACCACCCAACCAGTTGCGACGCGTAAGTGGTTTCAACCTGAAAACGCTGCGGCTGTACCAGCGGGCAGTCTTTCCAGAAACGCAGCATCGACCGAAATGAGCAGGCTCATGCCAAGCGACGCCAGTTCAATTTGGAATTTCCGCTTCCCCTCCCGCTTGACCACTTTGCCCTTCAGTCCCAGCAATGTGCCGGCAGCAATTTCAACCCATTCCCCCTCCGAATAGTCACTGACAATGGTCTCTACATCCAGACCAGTCTCAAAGGTGATGCGCCGAATAACATCTATTTCAACTTGGGGAATCGAGATCAAGTCTTTGTTAAACCTGACGAATCCAGTCACATTGTCTGTCTCCAACACTGGCAAATAGGCCCCCTTTGTAATATGGACAAAGACATAGCAATTGATGAGTGGTTTTTCTACCAGCCGCGTGCTCCTGGTGTATTTACGCATAAACTGTTGTATGGGGAGATAGGCGTGTATCCCTTTCTTCTCCAGCATTCTTTTGACCAGTTTTTCGCTTTTGGAGCGTGTTCTAACGGCAAACCATCGGGGTTCGGTTGCATCAAGGTGGTTGATGTAGGACGTAGCACTCATGTGATTTTATTAAAGTAACTGGTTAGGTGGCACGCTGTCTGGCCAAAAAAGGCCCATTTTCCGCCTCAGGACCGGCCACCGCAGTATTGACCGGTAAAATTAATCAAAAAAAGGGGTGACACCTCCGAAGCCAAATAAATTTCAGCGGATCATATCGAACAATATGTGTTTCCAAGGCGCCCATTTATACGTATTCCAGGAGGAATTGTGCCACAACAGCGTAAATTCACCTTGGTGTTTTTTTACCTGATCTTTCAAGGCCTCCAGGTGTTTTACCGCCACTGCCGGGGTATAACGGCAGTATTGGGCGAGGGTAACATCCATGGCCACCAAGGGAGTTTCCCGCAAACGCAACATGGTTTGCGTGGACGCGTCAAAAACAGGAAAGTCGTGGCAAATGCCACACCGGAAGCCCACCGCTTCCGGGTAGCCGAGGGAGCTGTCGCCGACAAGGCCGGCATCCTCCCACATACGCCAGGTGTCAGGAGCCCTAAAACGGAGGTAGTGTTGGCGACCGTGGGTAATTTTAACAGGTGAAACGGCCTGTAAAGACGCAAGTTCCCGGTTGAAAATTTCCGCGCTTTCAAATGCTTCCCAACTTGGGTGAAAACCAATCTTATGTCCCCGTGCGGCTATTTTTTTCATGGTTGTCTGCACAAATGGATGTTCCAGCGGATACCAGCAGTCACTTGCTCGTGGTCGTGCCCCAAGGAAATTGAATTGAGCCACGCAGTTGTTTTCCTCCAACCTATCCATCCATGTAACAAACACATCGTACGGGTCTTCCGGCCGGAACAAATGGTTTTTGGTCCAATACAGCACCTCCCGGAGGTCTCGACGCTTCAACAACGCACCGCCCATCGTTCGCAGGCGTTCGCGAGCCGTCCACCACAACTTGGGGTGATCTACATCGCAGGAAATTGATACCTTAAAATTGCGCGTGGGGCGTGGCTGATTCCAACCAAGTCGGAGCAGCATCTCCCACAAGAGTGCAGCCCACTCGTTTACCACGGGCCGGTGGAGAAAATTTGCGCGATAAGCCAGGGATTGCTGCGCGGGAAAGCGCCCATGAGCGTCAAAAACAGCCGGATTGTTTTCTTCCCACCGGGTCAGCATATAATAGGTGGCAGCAAACAGGTCAATGCCGCAGGTTATGCGGTCATCGCCTGTGGAAAAAACTGGCTTTCCGTATATGACAACCACGTCGTCATCGGGGTGAAAAGGGTGGGGTAGTGCCCCGGCAATGGTATCTGGAGGGACGTGCTTGATATCCGGAAACCAATAGTGGTTCTCCACCACCAAGGTATTTCCGTTGGGGAGAACAATCCGGTGGTGGTCTGCTTCCGGCTGATTGACAATCCGGAAATCAGCACCCAACAATTCGCGGAACAAAACATGAAAGACATACGCTTTTTCAGCTTGGGCATACCTTGAAGTATAGATGGTCAGCATAGCGCAGCAGCTTGGTACAGTAGAGGACAGTGGATTGTTTCATGCCATAAGTCCGCAAAGGTACGCGCAATAGGGCACGCAGATTGCTGGATTTTGCTGAAAAGGACGGACACAACGCCCTGAAAACTATCATTTTGTCTGTACACGTCTATTTCATCTACCTAGATGAGCAGGAGTACGGCTATCTTTGCCCCTATCCCTGCGTTGTAGGGTTTTATGCAGTTTAATAATATTCCTGATGGAAAGCCTTACACCCGGCCATAAGCGGTGCGATGAACAACACCACAACATGAGAAACATCTCCTTTTTGCTCTTTTTTTTCCTGATTTCTGCGCTTGGTTTTGCCCAAAAGGGCAGTGTTCGGGGAAATGTATTTGACAAAGAATCAGCCCAGCCCCTGTCGTTCGCCACGGTGGCCATTGCAGGTGCTTCCACGGGCGCAACGACAGATGTCAACGGCTTTTTTTCTGTTTCTGACGTGCCGGTCGGCAAATACACCTTGCGCGTGTCGTATATCGGTTATCAAGAATACACCGCAGACATACAAATAAAAAAGGGTGAAATTATTTTTCAAAACATCTACCTCACAGAAAGTGGAACGCAGTTGGGGGAAGTTGAAATCAGCGGCAAAAAAGCCCAGGCGAAGGCCAACGTTGAGGTGTCCAAAATAGCCATTACCCCCAAACAAATTCGCGCACTGCCTTCTGCCGGCGGACAGGCCGACGTGGCACAGTATCTTACCGTGTTGCCCGGGGTGGTGTTTACCGGCGACCAAGGCGGACAACTCTACATTCGAGGAGGTTCGCCTGTTCAAAACCGTATTCTGCTCGACGGCATGACCATCTACAACCCATTCCACAGCATCGGGTTTTTCTCGGTTTTTGAAACCGAACTCATCCGCAATGTGGATGTACTGACCGGCGGTTTTAACGCCGATTATGGCGGCCGTATTTCGGCGGTTGTGGATGTGAAAACCCGTGAAGGCAATCGAAAACGGCTTTCTGGGATCGTTTCTGCCAGCCCTTTCCAAGCCAAAGCCCTGATTGAAGGGCCCATTATACCGCTGAAAACAGAAGGCGGAGGCAGTGTTTCTTTTGTATTGACAGGCAAGCAAGGCCTCATTTCTAAAGCAGCCAAACCCCTTTACCCCTACGTCAACGACTCCGTTGGAATTCCATTTGATTACCAGGATGTTTACGGAAAGATTTCTTTTCTCACAGGCAATGGCAGTAAATTAAATGTTTTTGGCTTCAATTACACCGATGGGGTAGATTTTCCCATCACGGACTTTGGATGGGAAAGCAGTGGCGGCGGTATGGATTTTACCTTGGTTCCGACCAATTCTAACACCATCGTCAGTGGGGTACTAACCGTTTCTGGGTATAATTCCCACATCGAAGAGGCGGATCGCTTGCCGCGTAACAGTGGTATTTCTGGCTATTTTGCAGGCCTTAATTTCACCAATTTTGGCCGAAACGACGAAATAAAATATGGATTGGAGCTCAATGGGTTCCGTACTGAATTTGAATTCGTCAATTTCAAAGGCTACACCATTGAAAAAAATGACAACACCACCGAAATCAGCAGTTACGCCAAGTGGAAACACAAGGTCGGACCGCTTGTGATCGAGCCCGGTGTGCGTCTTCAGTACTACCAATCGCTCAACGATGTTTCTTTTGAGCCCCGATTGGGCTTGAAATACAACATCAACGACCGGTTGCGCTTCAAAGCAGCGGGTGGCTTATACTCCCAAAACCTGCTTTCTACGGTCAATGAACGCGATATCGTAAACCTCTTTGTAGGTTTTCTCTCCGGACCTGAAGAGCGTATTTACGAACTAAATGGCACCGAACCGGCCAAAAACCGCCTGCAAAAATCCATCCACGCAGTAGCAGGTTTTGAGGTGGATGTTACCCGCATCGTTGACGTAAACATCGAGGGGTATTACAAGAAATTCACCCAGCTCATCGCACTGAATCGAAATAAACTGCAACCACAGGACCCCAATTATACCACGGAAGAAGGCGATGCGTACGGGATAGATTTTACCGTCAAAATAGAAGCCAAACGGGCATACCTCTGGGGTGCGTACTCCTTTGGCTTTGTCAATCGTTTTGATGGGCAACAAAAGTACCCGCCCGTGTTTGATCGACGCCACAATTTAAACCTGGTAGGCACCTATCAAATGGGTAAATCCAAGGCTTGGGAACTCGGTGCACGCTGGAATTTTGGCTCCGGCTTTCCCTTCACCCAAACCCAAGGCTTCTTCAACAGTGTTCCTTTTTACGTAGATGGTATTGGCACCGACGTGCTCGGCGGCCAGGGCGATTTGGGGATTTTGTACGCAGAAGAAAGAAATGGTGGCCGTTTGCCCTATTACCACCGATTCGATATTTCCATTAAGCGCCTTTTTAAATTTACCAAATTCAGCAACCTCGAGGTAACGGCTTCTGCCACCAATGTTTACGACCGCCCCAACATCTTTTACTTCGATCGCGTGCGTTACACCCGGGTAAATCAACTGCCTATTCTCCCAAGTTTAAGTGCAACATTTCAGTTCTAATGACACGCTCCAACGGTATTGCCGGTCAACGGCGCTGCGTCCAATGTGTAACGCATGTTGGACGCAGCACCGGATTGTCGTTCGGCGCTGCTAATTTTTAGACAAAAGGTCCGTACGATTGGCGCATCAGCATACCCACCCACACCATGTACAAGCTAACACAATATTCTCACGGCGCTGGCTGTGGCTGCAAGATTTCTCCCAAGTTGTTGGACAATATTCTGAAAACGTCTGGGCTGAAGCAACATTTCCCACAACTGCTCGTCGGAAATGAAGAGCGCGATGATGCGGCGGTATTTGACCTTGGGGATGGTACCGCGCTTGTCAGTACGACTGACTTTTTCATGCCCATTGTGGACGATCCTGAAGACTTTGGCCGCATTGCCTCGGTCAATGCCATCAGCGATGTGTACGCGATGGGGGGGACACCCCTGATGGCGATTGCAATTCTCGGGTGGCCCATCAATACGCTCCCCCCCGAAGTCGCCAACGCGGTCATCGAAGGCAGCAGGAAGGCTTGTGCTGAGGCGGGAATCCCGCTCGCGGGTGGTCACAGCATCGACAGCCCCGAACCAATATTTGGTCTGGCGGTCTCTGGCAGGGTCAATATCAAGGATTTGAAAAAAAATGGTGGCGCCACCCCTGGCGCAAAACTATTCCTCACCAAGCCCATCGGCGTGGGCATTCTCACAACAGCCCAGAAAAAGAACCTCCTACAACCCGATCATGCCCACATCGCGCCCGACAGTATGAAAATACTGAATAAAATAGGCGCGCGTTTTGGCCAATTGCCGTTCGTGCAGGCGATGACAGACGTGACTGGTTTTGGACTGCTCGGCCACTTGTCTGAAATGTGTGAAGCGAGTGATGCCAGCGCCTTTGTGCACTTCGACCAGGTGCCCACGATCAGCCGCGAAATCCTAGATTATTACCTTGCCAACAAATGCGTGCCGGGCGGCACCACCCGCAACTGGGAAAGTTATGGCCATAAAATCGCCGGAGCGGAAGACGCTGACAGGCAACATATTCTTGCTGATCCACAAACCAGTGGTGGATTGATGGTGGCCGTAGAAGCAGGTTACGAGGCTGAATTTCAACGCATTGCCGCTGCCGAAGGTTTTGACTTACAGCCTTTCGGGTTCTTTGTCAAGCGGCAGGATGTGTTGATTACCGTCCTGTAGTTTGCTGCCCTTGTGTGTTTGGTTGCCGATAGAGGGTATCAATCCTGCCACGTAAGTAGTTGCCAAAAACGTACTATGGTAAAATATATCCTTCGACGTGTGGTGTACGGGCTTTTGGTGCTGGTGCTGGTGGTTGCCACCATAACAGGCATCATTTTTTTGTCACCTGTTGACCCTGCGCAACTGACGTTTGGGCAACGGGCCGATGTTGGAACGGTAAAGGCTAAAACGGCAGAATTGGGCCTTGACAAACCGCTGGCCGTGCAACTTTTGTTGTACCTGAACGACCTTTCTCCGATATCTGTACACCCGCAAACGGTGGCGAATCAGCTCAAGTACCAGTTTTTTCCCCTCTTTTCGGTCGGAAACAGCCAGGTTCTGGTGGTAAAAAGCCCCTACTTGCGCGAGTCCTATCAGACGGGCCGACCGGTCCGTGAAATTTTGGCAGATGCCATTCCGGCCACGTCGTTGTTGGCGGGGATATCCATGCTTTTTGCTGTTGTTTTGGGCCTGTTTTTTGGGGTGGTGGCGGCATTGAAACAGCATACGTGGTGGGACCACGTTATTTCCGTGGTTTCGGTGCTGGGTTATTCGCTGCCTTCTTATGTTGCAGCGATGCTGTTGGCCCTCATATTTGGTTTTGCCCTTGGCGGGTGGACCCATCTAAATATTCAGGGCAGTTTGTTCATGCTGGATGATTTTGGTGATTGGCAGGTACAGTGGCGAAACATCATCTTGCCGGCTTTGGCCTTGGGACTGCGCCCGGTGGCCCTCATCACACAACTTACCCGCAGCACCATGCTGGATGTCATGAAGCAGGATTATGTGCGCACGGCCACGGCTAAAGGATTGCCGAAGACCACGGTGCTGGTGCGGCACGCCCTTCGGAACGCGCTGAATCCACTGGTCTCCGCCATTTCAGGCTGGTTTGCGGCACTTTTGACGGGCGCTTTTTTTGTTGAAAATGTCTTTAATTTCAAAGGTTTAGGCGATGTAACCGTCAATGCATTGCTCAATTTTGATATCCCTGTTGTTTTGGGTTGTGTGCTGTTTACCGCCGTTGTTTTTGTCGTGGTCAACCTGTTGTCAGATTTGCTCTACGCATGGATTGATCCCAGGATCAAATATGGGTAATTGGTTGTGCTTGTAGTGCCGTCTGATCAAAAAAAAGGCCCCGGAGCGCATTGTCCGGGGCCTTTTTTTACAGCAGTAATTGTTGTTTTTTTACCCAACCAGTTACTTTTTCTTCTTCTTTTCTTCTTCCATTTTCATGACTTCCTCCATGACTTTGGTGATTTGTTCAGCGCCAATGCGCTTCATCAGAATCTTGTGGTTTCGGTCAAGGACAAAAATTTGGGGGGTACTTTGAATATCATACAGTTTTTTATAGCGGCTGCGAATAAAAGGGTCGACCAAGTTCATAAACAAATCGTCGGTAAAGCCTTTTTCCTCCACCCCTTTCCAGCATTCCTGAGAATCCCCTTCTTCCGTTGTTTTGGCAACAGCGGTGCAAACAGCAAATACTTTCACCCCTTGGTCTTTGAAGTGCTGCGCAAACTCAATCATAAATGGCGCTGCTTTTTTACAGTGTCCACAATCGGGCGCCCAGAAAAACAGCGCGGTATAATCGGCATCAACGTCCCACAAGGCATGGGGTTTGTTTTGGCGGTCGGTCACGACAATATTGGGCGCTGTTTTGCCAATAAGGATGGGCTCTAACCGAGCGGCATTGTCGCAAATTTTTTCCAGGTCTTCTTTTTTTGTCCAAGGAGCCAGCCCCACACAGTAGTATTTTTGTGCGATGTGTACGTAGCAAGCATCGAAACCAACGATCTGTGATTTGGCGTAATAATTCAGAAAGTGCACCAAGAAATATTTGTTGATTTCCGATGTATTTTTTATTTTATCGAAAATATAATCGAGTGCAATATTCAAACTGTCAGGATGTTGTGGCGCGATTTTGGTGATGTATTGGTCCACTTTTGCATGTAGAACAGGGCTGCGCAACAGGGCAGGATCCGTCAGGTCAATGTTGTCAAAAAAGTGTTCCCGTACCCAATAATAGCGCAGGCGGGCTTTTTCGGTGTCATCGCCTTTGAATTCGGGCACTTCCGGATCGACGGAAGCCTTGGTGATACGTTCAGAAAGCGTGCCGGGATACTTGGCGATCAGGTCTGCTTGGAATTTTTTTACAATTTTATCCAATCCTTCCAATTCCCGTGTGTATCGGGTAGAATCGGCAATATTCCCCTTCGTTCGTGCTATTTTTGCCCGAAGCGAATCGGCTTCCGGGCGTTGTTTGTTGAGAAAACGCAGGTAATCGTAAAAAATATCATTGTCTGAAGAACCCTTGAACTTCATTTTGTTCACGGAATCTTTTACGTCGGTGGTCAGGGTAAATTCCTGATCGTTTTCCGGCATCAATATTTGCAGGAAATTGTTGTCGGGTTTCAGAACGAGCAAGTAAATGCCCGGTGGCAACATGGTATCTGCTTGGAAGGTAAACCAACCATCGGCATCCACGACCGCCGTGTCTTTCACATATTGTTTTTCGCCATAATGGAAGCCCAACACGAGTTCGGTAGCCTCGTAATGTTCCAGTTTGACCTTGATATTGAATCCGGGTTTGACATTGGCCAAAACCGCTGACAACGAAATGATTGTAAAGAAAGAAAGTAAAAATAGGCGTTTCATCCGTGCGGTATTTTTGTTAATTGCTGAATTGAGAAGACATAGACGGCGCACCATTTGGTCCAAAAAGGCCCATTTTTTTATCCGATGTGACCACCTATGATTGTAAAACGTCAATAGGAGCCACAAATATCTACAAGTGCTGTACGAAGATGGTCTTTTTTTGGAATTGTTAACAAGTCCGTTGTTAAACAAGGCGCCCGCTGTGCGCCGAGAGGCTCATCGCAGCGAAAAAAGATCATCTACACCGGGGGTGCGCTCGCAGATAAATCCTTCTGCATACGCAACGCCAACTGGCCGGCCAAAAATTCGCGATTTGGCCTCCACAAAATCAATGAACTCTTTGCTTGAGATGGGGGTGTTGGGGCCTTTGTTTTCGGGGTCGTAGAATTGCGAACGAAAGCAGTGAATCGCCGCCATTTTTTTTTCAAAAAACGGGGTGATATCCACCACGAAATCCGGGATAATTTCCCGGTCCTGAATGTAGTGATACACGACTTTGGGCCGCCATTTTTCTTGTTTCACACCGGCATCATCCAAGGTTTCTATTTTTTCCAAGCCGGCATAATAACAAGCGTCAACCGTCATTTTGGCCGCCCGGGCATGGTCGGGATGGCGGTCGTCCGGAGCGTTGCACAACACAATTTCGGGCCGGCAGTCTCGAATAACCCGCACAATTTTCAACCAGTTTTCCGGGGTATGCACGAATAAGCCGTCCTGGATGTCCAATTGGTGCCGAAAGGTACTTCCAAGCAGCTTGGCGGATTCCAGGGCTTCCGCCCTGCGCAACTCAACGGAGCCTCTGGTGCCCAGTTCTCCACGGGTAAGGTCCAGCAATCCGAATGTCTTGCCAGCAGCAGCGTGGCGGAGTAGGGTGCCCGCAACACTTAGTTCCACATCATCCGGGTGAACCCCAATGGCTAATATGTCAATTTTCATGTTCAATTGAAAAAAAGTAGTTGAATCTGTGATAACAAGGATAATTTTGCGAAAAAATCACGGGTTAGGTGGCGCGCTATCGGCTCAAAACCAATTCCCGTAACAATGCTCAGTAGCTACAATTACCGTTGCAACAAGCAACAAGCGTTTGAAAAAAACCGTGATGAATACAGATCCAAAAAACAACGAAAGTACAGAAGGGTTGTCTGCAGGGCAAGAAAAACTTATCCGCGAACTAGAAAACATTTTGCAGGAGACTGAAAAACGCGCCCGGGAATTTCAGGCCGACTGGTCAAAGATGTTTGATCAAAACAAAACGCTCCGGGAAGAAAACCATCGAATACAGCGGGGATATGAGATTCTTAGGATTCAAAAGGGCGGTTTCGGCTTTAAGATGTTGTTGGCTTCGGGTATTGGAGGCTTTGTCACAGCGCTGTTGCTCTGCTTTGTTTACCTCAAATTCAAACCCAAGCCGGATTACGTCGCTACCTTTGACCGTTTTCGACGCGAAAACTTGTTTGAGTATGAGTTGGCACTGAGCAATGGCAATTTTGAAGCAGTGGAAACATCCCTCAGTCGCTGTTTAGAAAAACAGGAATTCACGGCCATACAACCCGAAATTTCCTTCACACAGAAAGTAATCGGCG
Source organism: uncultured Bacteroidota bacterium (assembly GCA_903933805.1). Classification (GTDB taxonomy): domain Bacteria; phylum Bacteroidota; class Bacteroidia; order Chitinophagales; family Saprospiraceae; genus M3007. The sequence continues at coordinate 11,582 of CAIZLM010000091.1, forward strand.
CGGCAAAAAGGTCTTGCAAACAGCCAAAACAATAGCAAAAAAGCCCTGACAGCGGAAAGTTGTCAGGGCTTTTTTGCCATTGTTTTGGCGCAGCCACCTAACCAGTTTCAAATCAATTGCCTTTTGAAACAGGCTGTTCCTTGCCGTGTACTTCTCCTTTGATCACCAGGAATGTTTCCGTGGGCGTGGTGTTTGCGGTCACCGTTACCTGCTTGCGCTGTGGTCCCGGTTTGCCTTTTGAGTTAAATTCCACCTTGATTTCGCCATCAGCACCCGGCTGAATAGGCTCTTTTGGCCAGGTGGGAACGGTGCATCCGCAGGATCCCTTGCAATTGCTGATAATCAGCGGCACATCACCGGTGTTCTTGAACTTGTAGATGTGTTTTACGATCTCGCCTTCGTTGACCGTTTGAAAGTCAAACTCGTTGGATTCGTATTGGATGGTCGTGGTTGGGCCGGAGGGTACATCCGACGCACCTTGGGGCATTGAAGTAGCGTTGAGGTTGGTTCCTGGAATGTTGCCATTGCCTTGCATGGTTTTACCATCCGTGCCGACAGCTGCTGCGCGGATTTTTTCGCCTTCCGATTGGCCAAGCCAGCCTTTGAAACCACCGCCAAATAAATTGGCCATCAATAAAATAGCCAGCAATGCCAGCAGGCCCAATTGAACTTGTTTGTTCCTTTCCATTTTTTTATGAATTGGTTGTGAGAATATTAATCGTGAAATGTTTTTTCGGCTGCAAAATTAGACTGATTAATGGGCCGCGTTTTTGGTTTACAAAAGTTTAACAACAGACGGGCATTTTGAACCTAAAACGGCCAATAATTACCTGCGTCGTTTTGATTGTGTATTTTCGCCCTCCTTATATTGCCACCACACCACCACACCATCATGACACCCGTACACGAAATTAGTCCTGACCACCTGTCTATCGAAAAAATTGGCGCTCTCCAATCTGCCGGCGCACAACTCCGACTTTCTGCCCAAAGTCGCGAAAAAATCAGGCATTGCAGGGCGTATTTAGACCAAAAACTGAGCGCCACCGACGACTTACTCTACGGCATCAACACGGGATTTGGGTCCCTGTGTGACATTCGAATTTCACAGGAAGATATCGAGCAATTGCAACTCAACCTGGTAACCAGCCATGCCGCCGGTATGGGCGACGTAGCACCGTTAGACGTGGTGCGCCTGATGCTTTTGCTGAAAATTCAGAGCCTTTCCTATGGTCATTCAGGCGTACGCGAGGACGTTGTGGATCGGCTGATAGATTTTTACAACGCCGGCATATTGCCCGTGGTATATGAATTGGGCTCCTTGGGCGCTTCGGGAGATTTGGCGCCGCTGGCGCACCTGAGTCTGCCACTGGTCGGCCTGGGGGAGGTGTGGTATGAAGGTCAGCGCACAGCGGCTGATGTGGTGCTGAAAAAAATGGGTTGGAAGCCGTTGGTCTTTAAGGCCAAAGAGGCACTTGCCCTGCTCAATGGGACCCAGTTTTCTGCCGCCTATGCCGTGTGGTGCTTGTTGGAAAGCCGCCGCCTTGCCGATCAGGCCGATTTCAATGCCGCCATTGGTTATGATGCATTCAACTGCCGCTTGTCCCCTTTGGATGAACACATTCACCAGATAAGACCACACGAGGGGCAGGTGGTAACAGCCAAAAAAATACGCGATATTTTACACAATAGCGCCATTGCTGCTGCAAACAAGACCAGTGTGCAGGACCCGTATGCATTTCGATGTGTGCCGCAGGTACATGGCGCAAGTCGTGATGCCCTGGCCTATATTGAAAAAATGGTGACAACGGAAGTCAATTCCGTGACGGACAACCCCAATATTTTCCCGGATGACGATCTCATTGTGTCGGGTGGTAATTTTCACGCGCAGCCCCTGGCGCTGCCCCTGGATCATTTGGCCCTGGCCCTCTCTGAATACGGCAGTATTTCCGAGCGCAGGGTGTATCAACTGATCAGTGGCCAACGGGGACTGCCAGCTTTTCTGACAGCCAAACCGGGCTTAAACTCCGGTCTAATGATCGCGCAGTACACCGCAGCATCCATTGTGAGCCAGAATAAAACCCTTTGTGTGCCGGCGTCGGCAGACAGTATTGTGAGTTGTAACGGGCAGGAAGACCACGTGAGTATGGCCGCCAATGCCGCTACCAAGGCGCGCAGGGTGGTGCTGAATTTGGAGCGACTGCTGGCCATTGAATTTATGACGGCCATGCAGGCACTCGAATTTCGAAGACCCCTGCGATCAGCAGATGGCATTGAGGCGGTATTGGAAAAATATCGGTTACAGGTACCCCGCTTGGAAGAAGATCGAATTCTGCACGATGATATGGAACAGACATTGTTGTTTCTGAGGGGCGTTTCAACCTAAATGCCCCAAAAAGTTCGTTTTTTTGTCCAATAGCCCGTTAAACAACGCTGATCAGCCTATTTCAGGTTCAAAAGCGGCCAAATTGCTGTACACCTCCTCTACTTCATCCAAAATTGCAAACAAAATATCAGGTTCCATTTCCGTGACAAGACGCGCCCGATAGGGTTTGATGTACGGCAGGTCGCGCAGATAAGGGGCGTAGTGGCGCCGCATTTCCAGTACCCCAAGTTTTACGCCCTTCCAGGCTAGACTGTCCATTAAATGTTGGCGTGCTGCCCTGACCCGTTCATGCACGTCTGGCGGGGCAAGTAAGGTGCCGGTTGCAAAATAGTGTTTGATTTCTTTGAAAATCCAGGGGTATCCAATACTGGCTCGGCCAATCATTATCCCATCCGCGCCATAACGATTTTTGTACTCCAGGGCTTTTTGTGGGCTGTCCACATCCCCATTGCCAAAAATAGGAATGTGCATGCGCGGATTCTCTTTCACCTTGGCAATCCACGCCCAGTTTGCCTCGCCCTTGTACATCTGCGCGCGGGTACGGGCATGAATGCTCAGTGCTTGTATGCCCACATCTTGCAGCCTTTCTGCCACTTCGACGATGTTGATGGACGCATCGTCCCAACCCAGGCGTGTTTTGACGGTTACCGGCCTGTTGGTTGTTTTGACAACGGCTTCGGTGAGTCGGATCATCTGGGGAATATCGCGAAGCAGTCCGGCCCCGGCCATCCTACAGGCTACTTTTGCGACGGGGCACCCAAAATTAATGTCAATGACATCCGGATTTTTCGCCTCAATAATTTCGGCTGCTTCGATCATGTTTTCGAGCTGGCCGCCAAAATACTGGATACCAACCGGGCGTTCGTAATCGAAGATTTCGAGTTTTTGAAATGTTTGTTTGGCTTCGTGCACCAATCCATCTGCGCTGATAAACTCCGTATAAACCATGTCAGCCCCTTGCTCCTTGCACAGTTTGCGAAAGGGTGGGTCACTAACATCCTCCATTGGAGCGAGTAACAGTGGGAATTCACCCAATTCAACATTGCCTATTTTTACCATGAAATTTATAAAAGAACCGCGAAGGTAAAGCGTAACTGGTTAGGTGGTCGCGTTTGAGACAAAAAAGGCCCATTTTTGGGCCAGACAGCGTGCTGACGAACTGGTTTCAGCAAAGCAATACCGCGCCAAACCTGATTTTAACACATCATGGTGCGTCTTTGTTTGAAATCTCCCACCTGCGCTCCGTCTGTTGCCACTATATTTGACCGTGTAATCTTGTGCTTTCGAATTGTACCATCCACCATGACCTTGCGAATTGTATCGCTGTGCCTTTTTTTCAGTGTTCAGAACCTGCTCTGCTTGTGGGCGCAATCGCCCCTTGCCCAAACCGTAGATTTTACCTGCATAAATTGTCTGCCCGCGGATGCATTGGTACAGTTAAGTCGTGTGTCTGGGGTGACCATTGCATTCAGTGACCGTTTTTTTGAGCAATGCCCCCCTGTGACCATACGTGCCAACGGGGAACCCATAAAACGGGTGCTGGAGTTGGTCTCCGGCTGCTCAAAGGTTGCCTTCAAACAGGTTGGCAACCAGATTGTTTTCTATCGACGCGTGCAAAAGCGGACCTTGAGTGGGTTCGTAGAAGACGCTGAAACGGGCGAAAGGCTCATAGGAGCCAGCATTAAAGTGCTCACAGAGGACAATGTAGGGGTTTCCAGCAATGAATTCGGGTTTTTTAGCGTGAAATTACCGGAAGGTGACCACAGCCTGTTGGGTACCTACGTGGGTTACCGCCCAGAGCGCATGGAGGTTTCCATCAACACAGACCGCATCATCCACGTGAAACTGACGACCAACACAAAATTGCAAGAGGTGGTCATTCCGGCTTACTCGGCCCAAGAAGAAAAAGATCGAAAAAGCGGAAGTCCCACGTACTTGAATATGAATGCGCTGCGAAAAATCCCCATGCCCGGTGGAGAAACGGATCTGTTGAGACTGGCGGCCTTGGAACCCGGGATTCAGACCGGGACAGACGGCCTGGGTGGCCTGCATGTGCGTGGTGGCAACGCCGATCAAAACCTCTTTTTGTTGGACGATGTACCCGTGTACAGTCCCAGTCACGCCCTCGGACTTTTCTCCATTTTTAACCCGGCCATGGTGAGCAGCGTCCGCCTCTGGAAGGGTGATTTTCCGGCACGTTACGGCGGACGGGCATCGTCTGTCCTTGATGTTAGAACCCGTGAAGGCAACATGAACCGCTACAAAGCACAGGTTTCTACCGGGTTATTTGCCTCGTCGGCTGTGGTAGAGGGCCCCATTGTAAAGGGTAAGGGATCTTTTTTGTTGGGTGGTCGGTTTACGTATTTTGAGCCGTGGGTTCAGTTTTTTAGCAGTAAAGGCAATTTGCTGACTTTTTCCGGCGACGCAGTACGGTATAAGTTTTACGACAGCAACCTGAAACTTAATTACACCCTCAGCGACAAAGACCGTCTGTATGGCAGCATTTATTACGGGGGAGACTTGTTTAAAAACAATTTCGGACAAGCTTATTCAGACGTCAAGGGTTATATTACGGATCGCTCCGTACTGGCCACCGATTGGGGCAATTCGATTGCCGCCCTCCGGTGGAACCACCTGATGCGGGAAAATCTGTTTACCAACACGACCCTGCGGTACAGCCGATTCTTCTACCAAAGCCGCCTTGGGTTTAGTTCCGACATTTTATACCCCGATGGAAAAACGTTTCAACTGTCCAACTACGGCCAATTGTACCAAACCCTCATACGCGACTGGTCGTGGAAAACGGATTTTACTTTTTATGTTTCCAAAAGCCTGACCCTGCGTTGGGGCGTTGCTTACACCACCCACAATTTCCAACCCGGGGCACTTTCCGCCAACTTTTTGCAGTCTGGACAATTCCAGGGCAACGTGGATTCCCTCGCCAGTATTCTGCTCAACAACGAGCAGCTCAATGCGGTGGAAGCAGAAGCCTATTGCGATGCGGAGTGGGACCTTGCGCCCCATTTGCGGTTAGAAGCTGGCGTACATGGGAGCGTTTTTCAGGTAAAGAGCGCCAATTATCGCGTGGCACAACCAAGACTTCGCCTGCGTTATTCGGGTGAAAAAGGCTGGAGTGAATGGCTGGGATTTCACAAGACGGCTCAGAATTTGCACCAAATTGGCACGTTTAACATCAGTCTGCCTTTTGAGCTGTGGGTGCCCAGTACCCGCAAGGTGCCGCCGGAAAAAGTATGGCAACTGTCAGCAGGGGCAGGCTTTAAACACCCAAAATGGCGTTTTCAAGCCGAACTGTACGATAAAAAATTCGAGCGGGTACTCACGTTTATTTCGGCAGGAGATGCCCTGTTTACCGGCGGCGCCGTGGATGCCAGCGGTTGGGAGGATCGTATTGCCATTGGGACCGGTAAGAGCCGTGGCCTGGAAATAATGGTTGAGAAAACTGCTGGAAAAACAACAGGATCACTGGTGTACACCCTTGCCTCGTCCAATCGACGATTTGCCGACATCAATTCTGGCCGCACATTCCCACTCCGTTATGACCGCACCCACGACCTGAAATTATGCCTTCATCGGCATATTTTTAAGTGGCTGGAGGCGGACCTTGTCTGGGGTATTGCGACGGGAAATCCCATCACCTTGACGGGTGTTAAATTTCGCCACGAATCTGTGGAGGGGGAAGTGGAACGCGAGGTGTTCTTTTATACAGAAGTGAATGGTTACCGTCTTCCAAACTACCACCGGCTCGACCTGGCACTGAACGGCCGTTTCAATACCGGCCGTATTGCACATGAAATCCAATTGGGGGTTTACAACGCTTATAACCGCGCCAACCCATTTTATTTGTACGTAGATGCTGGTAGTCGTATAAAAGGTAACGCAATACAGTTTACTTTGCTGCCGTTATTACCGGTGTTTCGCTATGAAATAAAGTTTTGATTCCAAGTAACTGGTTACGATTTCAATAAAAATGCGCACTTTTCTATTGCTTCCGCTCTGTATGGCTTTTTTACTGTTCGCGCGTTGTGCGCGGGAGGTCATCATTGATTTGCCGGAAGTAGCGCCCAAAATCGTCGCCGTTTGTCATTTTACCGAGGGCCAACATTTTCGGGCAAACATTACCTTGAGCCAGCCGGTGAATGTGGGCGACGACCCCGATCAGCCCGATGCGGTAGATGCTACGCTTGCCATCAATGGCGCGTTTTACGACGTCCTGTATCGCGTGAAAGGGGAGGGCAACACCTATTACTGGCGCAGTCACCAGCAGAAATTGGCGCAGACCGGGGTGGATTATTCCTTTGTGGTACGGGTTCCAGGGTACCCCACGGTGCAAGCGACCAGCCGTATTCCCCTCCACCAACCCATCGATCCAGTTGTCATAAAAGCCGGTGATGTGGTGGTGGAAAGCCTACCAGATGGTTCAAAAGAACTTCGGATCCCCCTCGAGTTGCGGCTGAACCAATTGCCTGCCAGCGAGCGTTACTTTGCTTTCAATCTTACCCACGATACAGAGGTGTATGAATCGTTTTCGCCCCCTGTACTCGACTATTCCAAAGAACAACTGCCGACAAATTTTCTGGCAGACGGACGAACAATCTCCCTGCTCCACAATATACCGGAACCCGTGGTGCTCATCGACGAAAAATATTGGGCCGACGACCGCAGGGCACTGTACCTCATTGCCCGTATCCCATATAATCCGCAGACCGATCGACCCCGTCGGATGTACATCACCTGGCGTACCCTCTCCAAAGAATTTTACCGCTACCACCTCTCGCTTTCCCGCCAAGGCGCAAACCTTCCGCTCAACGAACCAGATGCTGTCTTTAACAACATGGCGGGAGGTCTGGGCAATTTTTCAGGCTATTCCGTTCGGATAGACACCGTGGATATCCCCGGCTTTTAGCGCAGGTCGCTTGTACACGCCGTATTCCACAGGAAAATCACACGTTTTTAAGGAAAAAAACATGATTTTTAAAATCTGGATTTAGATCAAAAGCAGGAAACATATCTTTGCAGTTCTATGCGGGTTTTTACCGACTTATCTCAGTTACCGACTTTCCAAAATGCAGTTGTTACCATCGGATCTTTTGATGGTGTGCACCTTGGTCATCGCCGTATCCTCGAAAAATTACGGTCCCTGGCACGTGACTGCGCCGGCGAAACGGTGGTGATTACGTTCGACCCCCACCCCCGAACGGTCCTGCGCCCCGACGATGCAGCGTTCAAACTCATCACCACCACCACCGAAAAAATCCACTTGCTGGAGTCTATTGGCATAGACAATGTGGTCGTGGTTCCTTTCTCACACCAATTTTCTGATCAACAAGCGCACGATTATGTGTCCAATTTTTTGGTACATAAATTTCACCCGCGTTTCATTGTCATTGGATACGACCACCGATTTGGCAAAAACAGAACGGGGGACATCGATTTCCTAAAAAAATTCGAAACAACGGCAGCTTTTACGGTGGTAGAAATTCCGGCTGCAGAAATTGACGCTATTGCCATCAGCTCTTCCAACATCAGAAAAGCACTCGACCTTTCGGACCTACACCGCGCCAATCGGTTGCTGGGACATACTTTTTCGTTCTCCGGAACAGTGGTACACGGGAATCACCTGGGTAGAACACTCGGATTCCCAACGGCCAACATCGCCATCGCCGATCCACACAAATTGATATTGCCCAGCGGCATTTATGCGGCAAAAGTCTTTCTTGCCGGTGCTAAGCCCTACAAAGGAGCGCTTTACATCGGCAATAGGCCAACCGTCGAAGCTTCCGGCAAACGGGTCATCGAAGTCAATATCGTTGATTTTGAAGGGGATTTGTACGGACAGGAACTCCGCATCGAAGTGGTGGCCTTCATTCGTCCCGACAAAAAACTGGATGGTCTGGACTCTTTAAAACAACAAATTGCGCTCGACAAATCGGCGGTAACCAAACAATTGAAATGGGGGAAAGGCGCGGGAACGGCCGTTGTCATCCTCAATTACAATACCCGCCGGCATTTACAACAGTTTTTACCCACTGTTTTGGCCAACAGCGCAGATGCACGGGTCATTGTGGCCGACAATGGCTCCCTGGACGATTCCCTAGAGTGCCTGTCCCACCAATTCCCCTCGGTGGAAATACTTGATCTAGGCCAAAATTACGGCTTCGCGCAGGGCTACAATGAGGCCCTGAAACAGGTGGACGCGGAATTTTATGTGATCTTGAATTCCGATGTAGCGGTGGCGTCCGGCTGGCTCGAGCCTGTGCTGGAAGCCATGGAAAATGACCCCAACATTGCCGTCGCACAGCCCAAAATATTGCAGTGGGTGTCGAATGGCGACCACAAAACGGCAAAGTTTGAACACGCCGGCGCAGCAGGTGGCTGGCTGGACGCATTGGGCTATCCTTTTTGTCGGGGTCGTATTTTCAGCCACCGGGAAGAAGACAAAGGGCAATACGATGATCCACATCCCTGCTTTTGGGCAGCCGGGGCAGCTTTTTTTGTCAGGGCGGAACTCTACCATCAGTTTGGTGGTTTCGATGGAGATTACTTTGCGCACAATGAGGAAATTGACCTCTGCTGGCGTTTCAAACGTGCGGGCTATGCTGTCTGGTGTTTCCCTTCTTCGGTCGTGTACCACCTGGGTGGCGGTACCCTGGAGTATGAAAGCCCTCGAAAGGTATATTTAAACTTTAGAAACAGCCTTTTTTCGCTGTTGAAAAACGAAAGCTGGAGCACGTTGCTGTGGCTGATTCCCGCGCGTTTAGTCCTCGATGGCTTGGCGGGTATGCGCTATGCAGCAAAAGGCCAGTTTCGAGCCATTTGGGCCATCATCCTGGCGCATTTTTCATTCTATGCCCATTTTGGCATTACACTGAGGAAACGAAAAAAAATGACCCAATTGATCCACGACCACCGCATCAACCAGCCCAATACAGCGGGTATTTATCCGAAAAGTATTGTTTTCGCCCATTATTTCAAGCGGATAAAGGAGTTTTCAACATTGAATTTGAAGGGGAAGGCCTGACCGCTAACGACAAAGAAATGAACTACGAACTGTTACACGAAGACGATGACCTGCTGGTGGTCAACAAACCAGCAGGATTGTTGACCATTCCGGACCGAAATGGCGAAAAAGATAGCCTACACGCCCAATTGGAGCGCAAATATGGAAAGGTGTTCATCGTGCACCGCCTCGACCGGGAAACCAGCGGTATCCTGTGCTTTGCACGCAACGAGACCGCGCACCGACACTTGTCCATGCAAATGGAACACCATACGGCTGACAAATATTACACGGCGCTGGTTGACGGAGAACTGCACCACGAAGAAGGTGAGATAGACAAACCCATCGGCGAACATGCCAGTATTCCGGGTAAAATGTCGATCAGGATGACAGGTAAGCCCTCCCTGACGTTCTACCGCGTGGCCGAGCGCTTCAAGCGCTTTACCTTGGCGGATGTCCTGATAAAAACAGGACGCACACACCAAATTCGCATTCACTTTCAAAGCATCGGCTACCCGCTCGCCGTAGATGCCTTGTACGGTCGCCGACCAGGCTTTTTGCTGTCGGAATTAAAGGGTAAATCTTATAAATCCGGCAAGTTCAGCGATGATGAACGGCCTATTATGGAACGTACCAGCTTACACGCGGCCCGCTTGAAGCTCGACCACCCCAAAACAGGGTTAAGAATGGAATTTCAAGCCGAACTCCCCAAAGATTTCGCAGCACTGCTGAACCAATTGCGCAAATGGAATAGATAACGTCAGGTTTTCCATATTTTTGCCCGCGCCAAACCACTTTTCATACTACCTTTGCAACCACCAAACCCAATCTGTTGATTTTACCATTTACACGAAGAGAATATGTTTGAAAGCCTAAGCGACCGCCTAGAATCTGCCTTTAAGGTTGTCAGTGGTACCCATAAGATTACCGAACTAAACGTTGCTGAAAGCATCAAGGAAATCCGCCGTGCGCTCGTCGGCGCGGATGTGAACTATAAAATTGCCAAGGAATTTACCGACAAGGTGCGCGAAAAAGCGCTCGGCACCGAAAATGTCCTCAAAAATGTGAACCCCGGACAACTCATGGTCAAAATCGTCATGGACGAACTGACCGAGCTGATGGGCGGACAAACTGTGGGCATCAATGTCAAAGGCAACCCCGGCATTGTGCTGGTGGCCGGCCTCCAAGGCTCCGGTAAAACGACCTTCTGCGGAAAACTGGCCAAATACCTCAAAGAACAGCGAAAGATGAATCCGCTGCTCGTGGCCTGCGACGTGTACCGCCCAGCAGCCATCGACCAATTGACCGTGCTGGGTGACAGTATCAAAGTCGCCGTTTTCAAGGAGATTGACAACAAAAACCCGGTGGACATCGCCCGCAATGCCGTCGCATACGCGAAAGCCAACAGCCACAATGTCATCATTGTGGATACGGCGGGCCGCCTTGCGGTTGATGCAGCGATGATGGAGGAGGTCGAAGAAATTAAAAAAGCACTGCAGCCCACAGAAACGTTGTTTGTCGTGGATGCCATGACGGGCCAAGATGCCGTCAATACCGCTGAAGCTTTCAACGCACGTATTAATTTCGACGGTGTTGTCCTCACCAAGTTGGATGGCGACACCCGCGGTGGCGCCGCACTCTCCATCAAATATACCGTCGGAAAGCCTATTAAGTTTTCTTCCCAAGGAGAAAAACTAGAGGCCCTTGATGTGTTTTACCCCGATCGTATGGCCCAGCGAATCCTGGGTATGGGTGATATCGTGTCGCTGGTTGAAAAAGCCCAGATGGACTTCGACGAAGACGAAGCCAAACGATTGGAGAAACGTATGAAGCAAAATAAGTTTGACTTCAACGACTTCCTGGCCCAAATGCAGACGATCAAAAAAATGGGTGACCTGAAGACGCTCATGGGTATGATTCCCGGTGTGTCAAAAGCCATGAAAGACGCTCCTATTGACGAAAAAGCCCTCGTACGGGTAGAAGCCATTATTCAGAGTATGACCCCGCTAGAACGCGCCAATCCTGAAATGATGAGTCTTAACCGCAAAAAAAGAATTGCAAAGGGCTGCGGACAATCGCTGGATCAAATCAACCTGTTCGTTCGAAATTTTGAACAAATGCGGAAAATGATGCACCAATTTGCCAATATGCCCGCAGGTAAGATGGGTATGCCCCCAGGCATGGGTGTTCCTAAAGGTTTTAGATAGTTGTTCTGGTTGTGCCCCCCCCCTGTAATTGGTTGTTTTTACAGCTGAATCGCCCAAAAACACAGCGCCCCCGCGGAAAATTTCCGAAGGGGCGCTGTGCTTTTGGGCGGATCCATGCCGATGTTGGCGGGGACGCTGACGCCGGCATGGCCACGCACGTTTTTCGTTGGCGAGCGGGTGACAACGGCGGAGTGAGTGGCCCTCAACGGCTAAACCTAGATGGGGTTTTTACGAGTTTTTTTCAATTATTTTTTTCGCATGCTCTAATATGGTGGTGTCTTCTAAATAGACGATGCCGCCGTCCGGACCAGGCTCTAAGTGGAATTCAATTACTTCACCATCCTTGTATTGGTGCGCACCAAAATAATTGCGAACAGTTTGTTCTTCTAAGTGCAGTTCCTGGGCGATGCGGGCAATACTTCCCTGTGGCAACGCGTGTTTGATGCGGCGAAGTTCTTCAAATGTAATGTTCATGAATTTTTGCGTTTGGTGAACAATAAATTGTTGGAAGGTTTTGTTAAAACAACCAAAATAACGGGTTACTAAAACCTTCCCTAAGGTAAGGGGTTTTTTTCCATAAATTTCCGCAAGCCTAGATTTTTTTTTCTGCTTTTACGCGGTAGTTTTTTTCTTCCACCATTCTGTATAAAACCCGCTGATTTCACCGAAAAGCTGGCAATATGGCGCTAATTTTGCGCCACACCTGAAGTCCGATTATTATGTACCTACACGTCGTTGCTTTTGACATTCCTTACCCTGCAAATTACGGCGGGGTGATCGTAATATTCAACCAGATAAAAGCCCTCCAGGCACAGGGCGTAAAGGTTATCCTGCATTGCTTTCAATACGGCGACCGAAAACCACAACCAGAGTTGGCCGCTTTTTGCCATGAGGTGTATTATTACAAACGCAGCCGTTCGCTGATTTGGCAACTCAGCCTTTTACCCTTTATCATGCAGACCCGGATGAACAGGGCACTGCTCAAGCGACTCCGAAAAGACGATCACCCAATTCTCTTCGAAGGGATGCACACCGCTGGATTTGTGTGGAAAAAACGCCTGCGCGCCCGACAAAAACTGGTGCGCATGCACAATGTAGAGTGGCAATACTATGAGTCGCTCTCTCAACTTACACCGGCCACAGAACCCTTCGAAAAAGCCTACTACTTCATCGAAAGTATCAAATTGCAGCGCACAGAGCCTTATGTGGTGTTACACGCCGATGAAATTATCACCATCTCCACCAACGATCAGGCATATTACCAGGAAATGAAGGCCAATACGCACTACATTCCTGCTTTTCACCCCAATGATGCCATCGAAAGTCAACTTGGCCGTGGTGAATATGTCCTGTTTCATGGAAAACTCAGCGTGCCCGACAACGAACGTTCCGCTATCTGGCTCATGGAAGAGGTCTTTTCAGAAGACCTCGCCATCCCGTTTGTCATCGCCGGACTGGAACCTACGGAACGACTGCGCGAGGTGGCCCGCAGATTCGACCACGTACAATTGGTCGAAAATCCAGACGAAAAAGAGATGAACAACCTGATCGCCAAAGCACACATCAACCTGCTCGTCTCGTCGCAGTCGGCAGGTGTGAAACTGAAGCTGATCAATGCCCTGTTCCAAGGCCGCTTCTGTATCGTCAACGACGCCATGGTGCATGGATCAGGGCTCGCTAAACTGTGCTTCGTGCGCAATTCAGCCCCCGCAATCCGACAAACCATCGAAGCACTCATCAACGCACCGTTCGAACAAAGCAGGATTGAAGAGCGCCGTTCCGTGCTCGAATCCGCTTATTCCAACGAAAAAAATGCGAAAAAACTCATGAACCTGATCAAGTTTCGATAGACTTGGTGAACCAAACGCCTTTTTTGGGGTTACGATGTGTTGTCGTGCTTGGGTAGGTGCTGTGCCCGATTGGGTGGTACGCTGTCTCGTCCAATAAGGCGCACACTCCGCCATATTTCACCCATTTTTTTCAACCGTGGCGCTGTCACGTCCTGCAAAAATCTGATTTGACTGGCAAAAAATGGCCGCTTTTTGGTCTCAGACACAACCACCTTTTTAATAAAATTTTACCCATGAGGAGTTTCGCCCCGCTAGAATTGCTGTTACACGACCCCCAGTTAAGCGACGATCACCGCCACATCGTTCAGAAAACAATGAACGGACAGCGACTCACGCCAGAAGAGGGACTTTTCCTGTACGAAGCGGGTACGCTGTCTTTCTTGGGTACCCTGGCGAATGCTGTCCGGGAACATAAAAATGGCGACAACACCTATTTTAACCGGAATTTCCACATTGAACCCACCAATTTGTGTGTCTATGACTGCAAATTCTGCTCCTACTCCCGCCTGATCAAACAGCGCAGCGATGCCGATTCCTGGGCTTTTACCCTCGATGAAATGCTGGACATTGTCCGCAAATACGATGGCCAACCCGTCACGGAAGTCCACATCGTGGGAGGTGTTTTGCCCCAGTATGACCTCGCTTTTTACCTCGACTTCTTCCAAAAAATAAAAGAACACCGCCCCGAACTCCACGTGAAAGCGTTGACACCCGTGGAATACCACTATGTCTTCAAAAAAGCAAAGGTCAGTTACGAGGAGGGAATGGCCATGGTGAAAGCCGCCGGATGTGATAGCCTGCCAGGCGGCGGCGCCGAAATATTTCACCCGGAAATTCGCCAGCAGATCGCTGCCGATAAATGCACGGGAGAACAATGGCTGCGCTTACACGAAATATGGCACAATCTCGGTATGCGATCAAATGCAACCATGCTCTACGGTCACATCGAACGTTGGGAACACCGGATTGACCACCTGGAACAGTTGCGACAATTGCAAGACAAAACGGGCGGATTTCAAACGTTTATCCCCCTCAAATTTCGCAATCAGGACAACCAGATGAGCCATATCGCGGAAAGTACCGCCGTGGAAGATCTTAGAAATTATGCCATCAGTCGGTTGTACCTCGATAATTTCGACCACATCAAAGCCTACTGGCCCATGATCGGCCGCACCACCGCCCAATTGGCCCTGGCTTTCGGCGTAGATGACCTCGACGGCACCATTGACGATACCACCAAAATTTATGCCATGGCCGGCGCCGAAGAGCAAAACCCTAGCCTCAATACCCAACAACTGGTCGATATGATCCGTAGGGTGGGCCGCCGACCCGTCGAACGCGATACCCTCTACAAGGTCGTCCAGGATTTCACAGACGTCGAATTCGCGGAAGACAAGGCTTTTCGAGGATATGTTGAGTTGCCGGTCATTCAAAACGGGCAACCGACTACTAAAACTACACTATGACAATCTATTTTATTCGCCACGGAGAAACAGATCTCAACCGACAGAATATCGTTCAAGGAAGTGGCATGGACACCGACCTGAACCCACTCGGGCACGCCCAGGCAAAAGCCTTTTTTGATGCATACAGTGCAGTCGATTTTGACCTGGTGGTGACATCTCGACTCCGCCGTACCCACCAAACGGTGCAGCATTTTATAGAAAAAAATATTCCGTGGCATCAAACGGAAGATATCAACGAAATATCCTGGGGCACCCACGAGGGATTCGCTCCAAGCCCTGAACAACACCGCGATTTTCAAAACCTGATGGCCGATTGGAAGGCCGGTAACTTTGACGCAGCACTTCCAGAAGGTGAATCAGCACGACAACTCGGCGAACGCGTCGCCCGCTTTATCACTTGGTTGCGCACCCGGCCCGAAAACCGCATCCTCGTCGCTACACACGGACGTACCATGCGGGCCATCATCACCCAACTCAAAGGCTGCTCCCTGACCGATATGGACGGCGTAGCGCACGTCAACACAGGCTGTTATGTCGCCCATTTTAAAGACGATAAAGTGGTCTTTGAACGGGAAAATGACGTGCAACACCTCGAAACGGCCGAACTGTGGCCAACACCATGAATATGGTGGGAACGGGGATGGTGGTGATCGTTTGTAGGTGAAATCACCACTACCACCGTTCACACACCACCACGGCGTCTTCTTATTCGTACTCGTTGGCTGTTTCAAAGCCACCTTCCTGCAAATAACCCTGTTTGCGGGATGTTTTCAGGTCAGATTCTACCATTTCTTGCACCAAATCCTTTAAGGTATAGGTCGGCTGCCACCCCAATGTTTTCAAAGCCTTGGTGGCATCTCCCACCAGCAGGTCCACTTCTGCAGGCCGGAAATAGCGGGAGTCAATGCCAACCACCACCTGCCCAGGGGTCACGTGCGGGTTGTTGGAGGACGTTACCACCCCAACTTCCTCCAGATCTTCGCCCTGAAATTCGATGCCGATACCAGCTTCTTGAAAAGCCATGCTGCAGAATTCCCGCACCGTGGTGGTGATGCCGGTGGCAATCACAAAATCTTCGGCAACAGGCTGTTGCAACATGCGCCACATTGCTTCCACATAATCGCGGGCATGGCCCCAATCCCGTTTTGCATTCAGGTTGCCCAACCAAAGTTTGTCTTGCAAACCCATGGATATTTTGGCGGCGGCGCGGGTGATTTTTCTGGTGATAAACGTCTCGCCACGCAGCGGACTTTCGTGGTTGAACAAGATGCCATTGCAAGCATACATGCCGTATGCCTCCCGGTAGTTGACCACAATCCAATAGGCGTACAACTTCGCAACACCGTACGGCGATCTCGGATAAAAAGGAGTGCGCTCGGTTTGCGGGGTTTCCTGCACCAATCCGAACAATTCAGACGTGGATGCCTGGTAAAATCGCGTTTTCTCGGTCATCCCCAACAGACGAATGGCCTCCAAGATGCGCAAAACGCCCAGCCCATCGGCGTTGGCGGTGTATTCCGGGGTTTCAAAACTTACCTGAACGTGGCTTTGTGCACCAAGGTTGTACACCTCGTCTGGCTGTACCTCCTGTACAATTCGGATGAGGTTGCTGGCATCCGTGAGGTCTCCATAGTGCAGGATGAAATTCCGATGGTCCACGTGTGGATCCTGGTACAAGTGGTTGATGCGATCGGTATTGAACAGGGAAGAGCGACGCTTGATGCCGTGGACTTCATACCCTTTGTTGAGGAGCAATTCGGCGAGATAGGCGCCATCCTGACCGGTAATGCCGGTAATAAGTGCTTTTTTCATATAATAACGACCTTCGTAGGCCGAGTTGTGGCTGCCATGAGCCGATAAAATTTCGCTGTAAAGTAAGGCATTGTTTTCATACACAGGTTGTTGACTTGCCAGATGTGACAAGGTGACAACCTCCCGTGGCGCCGCAAGCCCTACATCATTTCAACACAGCCATCGGACAAACGGTATTGATCACCGGATTCAGCGCAAGAGGCTTCCCCGTTGTGGAACACCAGTCTGTGACCGAGTCGGCTCACCCAGCCAATTTGCTGGGCCGGAACGCCTGCTACCAGCGCAAAATCGCCGACATTTTTTGTCACCACAGCGCCCGCACCAATCAGGCAGTACCGGCCCAGGGTGACGCCACACAGCACGGTGGCATTGGCGCCGATACTGGCGCCTTTTTTGACAAGGGTCTGTCGGAATTCGCTTTTCCGCTCAACAAAACTCCGCGGGTTGATCACATTGGTGAACACCATGCTCGGACCTAAAAACACATCGTCCTCACAGGTGACCCCCGTGTACAAGGATACGTTGTTTTGAACCTTCACGCCGTGGCCGAGCGTGACACCATTGGCGACAAATACGTTTTGACCAAGGATACAATTGTTGCCAATGATGGCCTCTGGGGAGATATGGCAAAAATGCCAGATGCGGGTGTTTTCGCCAATTTGGGCGCCAGCATCAATGAAAGAGGAGGGGTGGTACATGGGTGGTTCGTGTTATGACCGGATTGGGCCCTTGGCCTTTTGCGGCTTTGTGGTGAATGAATCGTTGGTTTTTCTCTTTTTGGGACGCTTTTTTGGTATTGTACGCAAAAGCAGGGCGCCTTGTCTCAAAAAAAACGCTGTCTTTCTAATTTATACGGCCATTTTTGCAAAGAAGCGCTGTTTGTTAATCTTTTACGGGTCCCGCTGGCCCAAAACAAACGCTGTCATCCTGAGTTTTTTTTATTCCCGCGTTGCGGGTACCAAGCAACAAGCAGGCGCCCGCCCAAAAAAAACGCTGTCATCCTGAGCCCTTTTTATTCCCGCGTTGCGGGTACCAAGTGGCAAGC
>CAIZLM010000092.1 GCA_903933805.1 uncultured Bacteroidota bacterium
AAAGCAAATGCTGGTCTGGATGCAAAGATTGGCATCGGTTCCGGATTGAACCTTGACTTGACCATCAACCCTGATTTTTCTCAAGTGGAAATAGACCAGCAAGTGGTGAATTTAACCCGTTTTAATGTGCAACTTCCAGAAAAAAGGACTTTTTTTCTGGAAAACGGTGATATTTTTAGCAACTTCGGAACGCCTTTGGTTCGACCTTTTTTCTCCAGACGTATTGGGCTTGACAATGATGGCAATCCATTGCCCATTCTCGGAGGGCTCCGACTTTCCGGCAACCTAAACTCAGATACACGCTTGGGGATCATGACCATTCAGACTGGCCAAAAAAATGGTATTCCCTCCAGAAATAATACCGCCATTGCCTTCAATAGGCGTGTTTTAGGTCGCAGCAAGGTTTCGGGCTTTTTCTTGGATCGGGAAGATTTTAACAACGGAAAAATTACAAAAAATGGGTTTAGCCGGAATGCAGGCTTAGAGTTTGCTTTCATTTCCAACGATGGTAAATGGAATGCATGGGCAACGCACCATCGTTCTTTTAAACCCCATATTTCAGACAAAAACTGGGGCGGGAACACTGGTTTCGCCTACGACACGCGCCAACTATCCACGGCTACAGATTTTGGCTATATCGGCGAACAGTATTACGCCGATCTCGGGTATGAACAACGCATTGAAAATGAAGACGTACTATTAGATTCTGTGTTGCGAATACCCTACAGCTACATTTACAACAACACCAGAGTCAAATTTTTTCCAAAAAAGGAAAAAAGCCAGCTCAATTTCACCGAAATGGCGGCTATTTTTTTCCTAGCCTTCAATCAAGATGGCTCCGTAAATGAGTTTTCCTCGGAAACAAAAATCTCCTCGTTTTTTAAAAGTACAAGCGAAATATCCGTCGGAATCGTGGGTAATTATGCCAATATTCCCGTCAATTTTAGTATTGGTGACGGAAACGATTTGATAAAATGTCCCCCCATTTTGGCTGGAAAATACCAATACAACCAAGTCAATTGGTCCTATTCCGGAGATTACCGAAAACCTTTTACATGGAAACTGAGCGGTATCGTTGGCGAATATTTCAATGGCAACCAGTACAGCTTCCTTGCGTCCGCAGGATACAGATTTCAACCGTTTGTAAACCTGCGATTGGAGGCTGAGTTTAATAAGCTAGACCTTCCATATCCCATCTGTGATGCCCAATACGTGAACATTACACCCCGCATTGAAGTGTTTTTCGCCAAAAATATTTGGTGGACAACCTTCATTCAATACAACACACAATCAGACAATTTCAACCTCAATAGCCGACTACAATGGCGTTTCAGACCCATGAGTGACGTGTTTTTGGTGTACACTGACAATTATGCTGTAAAATTTTGGGGCCCTAAGAATAAGGCCTTGGTATTAAAGGTGAATTATTGGTTGTAAAGCGGTCTTTTTTACTACTGAATGACTACTTTTTTTCTGATGATGCCATTTGCGCCCGACAATTCTAACCAATAAATTCCTTTTGCCAAGGTACTCAGGTTGGTGGTGTATTCCAATGACCCTGAAACACTTATATGGGTCGATTCCAACGTAACCCCCTGCATGTTTTTGAGGGTAATCAGGATATTACTGCCTTCGCAGTTGCTGATGGAGATGTTTAACGTGCCCGACGTAGGATTTGGAAAAACAGTCACGTCTCCAACCCATGTAGGCAATGCTGTCCCGCTGGTCAACACAGTTGCGGTTGCAGGTACTCGATCGCTTTCGCAAACATATCCTATAAAATCTACCTGCCAGTCGAAGAAATAGTAATATCGGGTTTCGTCAAATGACGAATTCTTAATTTTTACAACACCGGGAATTTCGTAAGGGTATGCGCAACCTTGGTTGCTTCGGCGCAGTTGAGGCCCGGCAGAGCCCAGAACCGATTGGTTGACAGCGGCTTCGGTGGTTAAAAGCAAACCGGTTCCGACTGGTACATCAAATCCTAGATCAATAACAGTCGTACCAATGGGAATATTGACCGTTTTTGATTGTAGTAAAGTCCCTGTATCGCTGAAAAGATTGATTTGTCTGTTTCCGGCCTTACTGGTATACACTTTTGTGGTGGATAATATAAAAGGCGTAAAGCAATCAAACACCAAACCACCGTTGTAACTGTTGTCGCTGAATGCCGAGCCTTGGTGGTCCACCATTCCGACGAATGCATTGGGTTGATCGTACACGGAAGCATTGCTCACCCAGTAGGTGGTGCTTTCTGTCAGTGATGGGGTATAAAAAGGATTGCCGGAAAACAACGGCGTTGGGCTATTGATGCTTTCATACCAATGGAGTAGTGAGCCGGTTGCCGTTAGTACAGCCACGCTGTCTGTCAAAATGGTATCGCTCGTTGCCACCGGCAAGTTGGCCATCAAAGATGTGATGCCGACCGGCGCAGAAGAAAACGTGTTACAAGTACCCTGCGTGTTTACAACATACTGACCACTTTCATTGGCCGTTATACTTTGCGTGGTTGCACCGTTGTTCCAAAGATATGATCCCGCTGGTGAAGATGTCAGGATTGCACTGCCTCCAGCACAAAAAACAGAGTCACCCATTACCGCAATCATTGGAATTTCAATGGGATCAACGGTAACTGGAATACTGTTTGAAATGGCAGTACAGCCATCGGCAGAAGTCACCGTAACGCGGTATTCTCCTGCTGATTGAATGGTGGTAATTTGTGTGGAGTCGCCGTTGTTCCAATGGTAATCATACCCTTCTGGTGCTTGAATATCAACACTTTGTCCCGAGCAAAAGGTGGTCGATCCCAATGCCGTCAGCACAATTGCAGGTGTAAGACATCCGCCTTCACCAAAAGTTAGGTACTGATCCCGGGTCGGGAGGTAAATAACATCGTGGGTGCCGGAAGGCCAGTTGACAACCACAGAGTCTATTGTTTCCACTTGTCCAAGGCCAAAATGTATTTGAAGGGAGTTGCTGATTCCGTAGCTTTCTCCGGAACGCACTTCACGGGTTTGAATACCAAGACTGCTGTGGAGCTGAATTTTTGCGCCAACACCGCCTTTGTTGCTTTGAACACCCCGAAGTGTCAGGCCAAAAAAGTGGTTGTCATTGCCATCGTTCATCCACAGCGCATCGGGAATGCTGGAAGGGTCGGTGTAAATATTGGCGTACCCCCCGTAAATATCTTGGAACCCATCGCCGTTCAAGTCTCCCACTGCGAAAGATTCCATGTTGTTGCTGTCAAAAATACCATCTACTTGGCTGAACGTTTTGTCTCCATTATTTCTAAAAATATATTGATATGATCCTGCAACGAGGATATCTACAAAGCCGTCGTTGTCAAAGTCACGGAATACACCCTGAATTGGAGCGCCCTGAATCGCATTCAAAATGCCGGTATTTGCGGTAATATCCGTGAAATGACCGGCACCATCGTTTTCCAATACTTGGCTTGAGACATCATGGTTGGTAATAAAACAATCAAAATCACCGTCGTTGTCAATATCGCCGAAATCTGCCGTCCAACTTTGAGCGCCAATACGCAAACCGGATTCATTGGTCACATCTTGGGAGTAGGTCCCATCGCCATTGTTCAGAAACAACTGGTTGATACGACGGGGATCAGTGGGGTCATTGACGCCCTGACGGCAGTGTGCGATATACAAATCCACATCTCCATCATTGTCCACGTCACTCCAAACTGATCCATAATTGCCAGAATTGTCCGATGCAGGCTCTGTTACCAAATTCAACCACATTGGTTGGTAGGTGAAAGTGCCGTCACCATTGTTGCCAAAAACCCGGGCAGCACCATCATCATGGCACACGAAAGCATCCAACCAACCATCATTGTTGATGTCGGCAAAATTCACACCCTGAACAAAAGTAGATGGTTGGGATAAATTTACGATGCTGAAAGATGCTCCATCGTCGCTGGCTCGGATGATTTTAACACCGTCGTAGTATCCTCCTGCCAACACGTCGGCAAAACCGTTGTTGTCCACATCCCCGGTACACATCCCCCACTGACTACCGGCATTCCCTGGCAAATTGCCCACCTGAAAAGTCGTAAATGGTTCGTTAGAAATCGATTGGTACTGTATGTTTAGGTTGGTACCCAATTCCATACGCGCAATATCATCCAAACCATCGCCATTCATGTCGATAATAGCAATGGCTACACCACTCTTGTGATCGTTTGGGGTTAACAAATTGGTCTTGTTTGAAAAGCTAATTTGGGCAACTAGCGTGGCTGCCAGCAATTGGAAGCAGGTAGCGAGGAATAATGTCTGGTGTTTCATGAAATATTTTAGTAGTTGGTCCCAATAGTATTCGAAAAAGACGATCGTACAGTGATTGTGGGTTGCAAGGTACCAGAAAAGCTGTTGACCATTACCGAATATTACGTATTGGCAATTATTTGACAAACAGCTATTTCACGATACTAAAAGCGACTTGTAAGCAGTGATATGGCTGTGCCTGAGCGGTAAAAGTGTCCTATTGGAGCCAGACAGAGCCCCACCCATGTCGTTACAGCAACAACAAGGCTTTTTCGAGGTCTTCCCACAGCCATTCCGGGTCTTCCAGCCCAACATAGAACCGGACGAACGTATAGGGAATAACGGGATTTTCACGACCTGGGATGTTGTAGAATCCGATGGTCGGAATCATCAATGATTCGTGCCCGCCCCAGCTGACGGCCATCAGGAAGCGTTCAATTTGGTGAATGAAGGCCTCCATTTTGTCAGGGGAATCGGTTTTAAAAGTAACAGAGAATAAGCCACCACAGCCACGCATTTGTTTCATTGCCAGTTCCCTTTGTGGAAAGCTGTGGTGAAAAGGGTGCCAGATACGGGCGACCTTGGGATGATTCGCTAGTTTTCCAATCAAATAATTGGCGCTTTCGTCGCTTCGCTTCACCCGCAAGGGCAATGTACGGAGCCCCCGCAGTACCAAAGCAGCATCGTGCGGACTCAAGATACCTCCGAGTGTCATCAACTCAGATTCAAATATTTTTTTCACCATCGCCTTGTCGGCGCACAATACGCCCACTACAACATCAGAGTGGCCGTTCAGGTATTTTGTACCGGAATGAATGATAACATCTATCCCGAAATCTGCTGGATTTTGAAAAATGGGCGAAGCATAAGAATTATCAATAATCGTTACAATGCTGTGTGCTTTGGCAAGTGCAGCACAGGCAGAAAGGTCTTGGATTTCGAAAGTCATGGTATTGGGACTTTCCAACAACAACACTTTGGTATTGGGGCGAATGGCGGCCTTGATGGCATTGATGTCTGTACCGTCCACAAAAGTATGTTCCACTCCAAAACGAGACAGGAACTTTTTGAGCAAATGTATTGTCCAGGAATACGGTGCTTGTTGGCAAACAATGTGTTCCCCTGCGGCAACATTTCCAATGACGGCAGCGGCAATAGCGCCGGCGCCACTGGAGAAAACCAAGGCGTCTTCCGTTTTTTCCAGTGCAGCCAGTTTCTTACGAAGTATTTCTACGGTTGGATTGTTGCCGCGTGAATATACGTGGTGGTGCAGCTCGTCGGAGAAGGCCGTCCGAAAGGCTGTTAAATCAGGAAAAGCAAAATTGCTACTCTGAATGACCGGTGGCGCAATGGCGTGAAAATAATCCTCGCGGTTTTCTCCCAGATGGGTTAGTATATAATTGAGATCTATTTGCTGCACTTTCCTAAGCTATTTATGGGTAAAACAGCATACAAGGTACATGAATCAGCTGCACATTACCAAGTAATAATTGTCCCGGCATACGCCAATCCACCACCGAAGCCAAAAAGCATGATGCGATCGCCGTGTTTTACTTTGCCGGACTGAATACCATTGTACAGCGCGATTGGAATAGATGCAGAGGAGGTATTGCCAAAATCAACCACACTTTCGAGTACTTTATCCATGGAGAAACCAGTTTCATTGCAGATCGCTTCGATGATGCGCAGATTGGCACTGTGCGGTACAAACCAGTCAATTTCACCCAGTGTCAGGTTGTTTTTGGCTAAGAGGTTTTTAATTTCTGCGGCTACTGTGGTGACGGCCCATTTGAACACCCTTCGTCCATTTTGTACAATGCAGCGGTTCATTTTTAGTTCGTGACCATCGATTGTGGAAGCATAACCCGAAATATAAAGATCCGAGCCGCCTTCACCGCTTGCGCCGGTGATACAGGCTCCTATATTGCCGGTGGGATCAGCTTCAATTAATACGGCTCCTGCGCCATCCCCGAAAAGCACACAAGAGGTGCGATCCGAGAAATCAGTCACTTTTGACAATGTTTCTGCGCCAATGACCAATATTTTTTTGTGTAAACCTCCGGCAATCAATCCTTTTGCCACAACAATGCCATACGAGAACCCGGCGCAAGCGGCATAAATATCCAAGGCGCCCGCCCGTGACATGTGAAGTCGATGTTGCACACGACATGCCATGCTTGGCATTGGCTGGTCTGGCGTCACGGTAGAAACCAGAATCATGTCTACATCTTCAAGTGAAGTAGGGTACTTTTCTACCAAATCTTCCACCGCACGCACACACAAATCGCTGGTAAATTCACCTTCTTCCACGTGGTAACGCGTTTTGATACCGGTCCGAGAAACAATCCACTCATCGGTGGTATCAATAATGGATTCAAAATAAGCGTTGGGTACTTTTTTTCGGGGAACAGCCATTCCGATAGCCGTCAGACGTGCATTTGCCATGTAGAGAAGGAGTCAAGACGTTCCCCAAGGTTGGTGATGGAACGTTGGAGGTAAAACTAATGTAGGTTGCGAGTAACCAGTTACTGTTGCGACAAAAGTAAGTCAGTTTAGCCAACCATTTTTAAACTTCTACATGAAAATAGATTTCAATCTTACTATTTATTTTTTAAATAAATTCAAAATAATATTTTATTAACATAGAAAAAGCAAAAATTATAATCTAAAAAAAATAATTTAGCAACTGGTTAGGTGGATGCATCTGAGCCAATACTTCAGAAGTCAGGTTTGAATCTTGCTATTGAAAACGTAGGGGTTATTAATTGTCTATTGCACCTATAGCAAGATTAGGGTTGATATCAAGGGTCATACTGTTGTACAATACTTGCCATTCGGGGTGCTGGTACAGCAAAGCTAGATGTCGATGAATGGTATCCGCATCTCCCCGTGCAGCAGGACCTGTCTGCATGCGTGCGGGAGATTCTTGTAATGCTTTGGCAATCGTTTCTTCCATGAGCGGGTGTAATAGCTCGAAGGGCAAATTGTGCTCATCCAGCAATTTTTCTGCGATGGAAAAACAATGATTGGCAAAATTATTGGCAAAAACGGCTGCTACATGCAGGAAAACGCGTTGTTCATCGTTTACGTGGTACACCAGATTTCCTATAATTTTCGCAATTTTTTTCAAGAACAGGAGGTCTGCCTCCAAAGCGGCATCTACGCAAAAGGGAATTTTTGACCACACCGGTGCGTGCTCATGGGAAAATGATTGTAAGGGGTAAAATACGCCAAAACGCTCAAAACAACCTGCAAGCACGTTTCCGGCAGTTGCGCCGGAGGTATGGGTTACCAGTGCTTTTGAAACGAATGGCGCGATGGCACTCGCGACACCTTGAATAGCGTCATCGCGTACGGCCAATATGACCCATTCAGCCTCTGGTAAAATTGCAGCGGGGTTTGTTGTCCAAGCCGTGTTCAAAGTTTCTGCTAATTCCCGGGCATTTTCTTCTGTACGGCTGAAGATTTGTGACACTGGTAAGCCCTTACCTTTCAAACGTTTGCTGAGATGCCAAGCGATGCGACCAGCGCCAACGATGACAATTTTTGGAAGTGTCTCCATGCGAAAAAGATGATGGTGATCGGTGTTTGATAGACCTAGGAAAGGATTATAAATATGGCTGGGATCACACGATTTCTACTATATATTTGTTTTTTTTGCCGCTTTCAACCATCATAAACCTTCCATAGAGCAGATCATCGGTTGATATAGTCGCCGTCATGTCTTTGATTTTAATTTTATTGATCGAAATCATATTGGCTTGTACGGCCCGTTTTGCTTCACTGCGGCTGGGTAAAATGGACGTCATTTCACTCAAAAAATCAAGTATATTGATGTCCCCGGCAAAAACTTCTTTGCTGACTTTTGGAGAAGGGATTTCTTCTGCCACTTGTTCCAAGGTGTTGGCATCAAGGCTTCGGAGTGTTTGTTCATCAGCGCTGGCGTCAAAAAGCAGTTTTGAAACAGACATCACCGCCTCGTAGGCATCTTGCCCATGGATACGGATGGTTATTTCCGCAGCAAAAATACGCTTGAGGTCTTGTGCTGTTTCGGTTTCCTCCAAGGCTTCAATCTCAGGGCGACTTTTCAGTGAAAAGTAGCGCAGGTACTTGGGAAGATCGCGGTCGTCAGCATTGAGCCAAAACTGATAAAATTTGTAGGGCGTAGTTCGATTAGGATCGAGCCAAATATTCCCGGATTCACTTTTTCCAAACTTTGAACCATCCGATTTGGTCAGCAATGGCGTCGTAATGGCGTACACTTTGGCGTCGTCAATTTTACGGGACAATTCCACACCAGACGTGATGTTGCCGTATTGATCACTGCCACCCATTTGCATGGTTACACCGTGAAGGCGATTGAGCAGCACAAAATCATACCCTTGAAGCAACTGGTAACTAAACTCAGTAAAGGAGATACCTGATTCGCTTTCTATCCTGCGTTTAACACTTTCTTTCGAGAGCATATAATTGACCGTGAGGTACTTACCAACGTCCCGCAAGAAGTCCAACACATTCATGTTGGCGTAAAAGCTATAGTTGTTGACGATGATGGCATGGTTTTTCCGAGCAGGATCAAAGTCCAATAGACGCCTGGCTTGCGCCTCAAAATGGGCGGTATTCTGATCCAATTCGTCGTACGTTTTCAGTTCTCGCTCCTTGTCTTTTCCACTTGGGTCTCCAATTCGACCTGTTGCACCACCCAACAACACCACTGGCTGATGTCCGGCGCGTTGTAAAAAGTGCAGCAGCATGATTTGAACATAATTACCGATGGTCATCGAAGGCGCTGTCGGGTCAAATCCAATATAGGCTCTTACAGTGCCCGACTTCAGGTGTTCGTCAATACCTGGCGTCATATCGTGTATCAGGCCACGCCAAGTCAATTCGGCTATAAAATCTTGCACAAAAAGGAGTTTTTTAAATGAAATGATATAAAGTGGTAACTGGTTGGGTGGTCACTTCTGAAACAAAAAAATGGTGCTTTTGTACCAGACACCGTGCAACTTAGCCAGTTCTTATGGCGCAAAATTAACAGGAATTGCATTGTAGCGTGATATTCGCTTGTTTCTATTCTAAGATTATATTTTGTAGCTGGTTGGGTGGTAACCAGCTACATGATTTTGGATACCGGATGTTAGTCTAAAAAGGCAACTTTTTTCTCTCCGACACGACCAACTACCCGACTACAAGATTATGTCACAACCGTACAAATCAATGATCGCAAACAAAAAGTATAATGGGGCGAAAAGCAGCGATTGGTGCGTGAATTTCATCTTGCATTCACCTTTTAATGACTTCCACAACATCCAT
The DNA here is from genome assembly GCA_903933805.1 of uncultured Bacteroidota bacterium. Classification (GTDB taxonomy): domain Bacteria; phylum Bacteroidota; class Bacteroidia; order Chitinophagales; family Saprospiraceae; genus M3007. The sequence continues at coordinate 9,597 of CAIZLM010000092.1, forward strand.
TTCTAACCCGAAATTCCGTTGAAGCATTTGGGCTTTTGAGAATTTATCTGGGTTGGGTACATTTTCTAGAAAAAGTTTCGGCCAGTCTATACCTTATGGCGTGAACGATAATTTCCCCTTGCCAAATGATTGATTGAAAAAGCCGCCTTCAGAACCCTTTTTCAGAATATTTTCAATTGAATAAACCATTTTGCCCAAACATTAAACAAATGACAAAATTTACTACTGCTTCGTTGAGGACTTATTTCATGCACACAATGGTGTTTTGCTGCATGTTTTTTGGTGGACAACAAGGCCTGCGTGCACAAGGTGACTGCGTTTGTACCAACTGCCCACAGTTTATGCCAGACAATTTCGTCGGAGATTTTTTAATCAACGTTATGGGCGCTACCAACAATACACTGGGACAAAACGGCCAAGGTGTTTGTGGTGTCAACATCAATTTTGACCACGAGTATTTGGGCGATTTGAGCATCGTTTTGACGTCTCCATCCGGACAGTCTGTCACGCTCGTCGGCCCGATAGGCCTTTTTGGTTCTACAGATTTTACCACCTGGGATGTATCTTTTGTACCGTGTGGTGATGCGGCCAATCCAGATGCTGGTTTTGCGAATCAATGGAACAACAACCAGCCTTGGGGAATGTTCGGCAATTATACCGGAGCATATTATCCGAGCAACGGATGTTTGGAGAATTTCAATTCCGGTCCCGTCAATGGTACCTGGACCCTGACCGTGACCGATGGTCAGGCTGTTGACGTGGGTAATTTTTACAACTACGAAATTATTTTTTGTGATCCTTCCGGTATCAGTTGTTTTTCATGTGCGGCAGACGGTGGCAACTTAACGCAGGCAGATGTTGCTGCTTGTTATGGCTCTCCCAACCTGAACTTGGATCTTCCCCCTACCTATGCCCCACCCTTTGTCGCCCCTCCTGCTGCAGATTATGCCTATACGTATGCTGTATCTGGTTCCGGTGGCATTCTTTTAGCGTATGAGGATGGTCCTGATCTGACAGCATACGACCCAGGAACCTACACGGTTTGTGGATTTTCATACCTCATTTCACAACAGAACCTGATACCCCAGCCAGATGGTTCCTTGACGATGGTACAGTTGAACAACTTGTTGGGCTCTAACACCCCACCCATGTGTGGCGACTTATCTGGAAACTGCGTAAATGTGGTCATCAATGCCAGCCCACCCGATGAAGAGGAGTACGCTACTGTTTGTGCGCCAATGTGTTACTTTTTTCACAACCAAACTTATTGTCAATCAGGGACTTACCCCAGAAATTTACTTTCTGCTCAAGGTTGCCCATACACTGCAACCTTATACCTGACAGTGCTGCAGCCAACCATCAAAAATATTATCGAAACGATTTGTGTCGGAGAATGCTCCTCCATACCAGGCTTTGAAGGAAATTGTGAAGCAGGGAGTTACCAAGAAATTTTCACCAACAGTGAAGGCTGTGACAGCATTGTCAACCTAAACCTTCAAACCTTAATCGTGGTGGCAAATATCACGCCTCCAGGGGAATTGACCTGTAATCAGCCATCGCTTCAATTGCTGGGTATTGGATCAAGCATAGGACAGGGTGTCAACTACCTATGGACGGCCAGCAACGGCGGTCATATTGTCAGTGGTACCAATTCCATCAATGTATTGGTAAATGAACCCGGAGATTATCAACTGCGTGTTTGTAAAACCGGTGGGGGGGCAACCTGCTGTGATTCTGCTATGGTTACCGTGATGGCCAGCCAAGACCCTCCAGATGCTCCTGCTTCTATCGCCGGAAGCACCACGATTTGCCAGGGACAAACAGCAACGTACACCACGACGACCGTGGCAGATGCAACCAATTATATTTGGACCGTTCCGTCCGGAGTCGTCATCAATTCAGGACAAAATACACAGTCGATCAATGTCACTTGGAACAGCAATGCCGGTGGTAATGTCTGTGCTGCTGCAAACAACCTTTGTGGCACCAGTACACCTACCTGCATTGCAGTTTCTGTTTCTCCCTCCATCACGCCCATGCTACCCGTGGGCGCCGTGAATGTGTGCGCCGGCGCCACTGAAAACTATTCAATTCCACCGATTGCCGGTGTAAGCGCCTACAGCTGGAGTATTTCCGGCAGCGGCAGTATTGTTTCAGGGCAGGGTACCACCGCTGTTGTAGTCAATTGGGCAGGTTCAAACGATACTATTTGTATAAATGCTACCGGAACCTGTGGCGTCAGTCCGGATGTTTGCCTACCGATTGTGGTGACCAGTATTCCTGCTTCTCCCAGTTTGTCTGGGCCTCAGATTGCTTGTCCCGGGCAAACTGTTGGCTACTCAGTGTCCGCTGTTCCGGGCGCTACGACCTACCAGTGGCAAATAACGAATGGCACGATTACCTCCGGACAAGGCACCACCAACATACAGGTTACCTGGAATACAAACGCTACAGCAGGTATTGTTTGCGTCAATGCAGCCAACACCTGCGGCAACAGTGCTGATAATTGTTTCAATGTAAGTTTAAGCATCCCGATTGCCGGCCAGATAACGGTGCTTTGTGATTCGACAAACCAAGTTTATACGGTTTCTTTCCCTATTTCGGGCGGAACACCGCCCTATGTGATCTCTGGCGGCACTATCTCTAATGGCGTATTTACTTCGAACGCCATTGTGAGTGGCCAAGGTTATAATTTTGTTATAACGGACGCACTTCAGTGTGTTTCTTTCAGCATTACAGGCAGTTACAACTGTTCTTGTTCCACGAATGCCGGCACGATGAGCCTCGTACCACTTTCTGCCTGCGAGGGCCAAACGGTGACAGCCTTGCATTTGGGTGGTGAAAACCTAGATGGCAATGATGTTGCTTC
>CAIZLM010000093.1 GCA_903933805.1 uncultured Bacteroidota bacterium
AAAATTTTTAAGTTAAAAAGTATGAACAAACAATGGATACAAAATATCGGTTTTAGGCTACTGATGTCAATGGTGGTACTATCACCGGGAAGATTAGGGGCCCAGACAGAGGGGATGCTCTTGTATAAATCTGCCGCAGCGTTGTTGCCTGACAACACGGATGGCGCAGATTCCATTGGTAAAAAATTATTAGTATTGTCGATGGCTTCCGGAGCCGAAAGCGATTCCATGGTTGCCAAGTCATATTTTTTGCTGGCTATGGTTCAGTATTACAAAGCTCGGTATCAATTGTCCAGCAATTATTACAATTTGGCGTTGAAGACCCGTTTCGGTCACGATAACGATCGTTTTGCAGAATCCTGTTGGAACAATCTCGGGGTTGTCATGGACAAACAGATGCGCACCAACGAAGCATTGGATGCCTACTATAAGTCCCTCCATATTGCAGAAAAGTATGCTGATTCTGCAACTATTGTACAATCTTGGATTAACATTGCCCTTTTAGAGGCCAATAAGAATAATTATGAAAAGGCTATTTCGATAGATAAGCGAGTGCTTGAATATGCAGTTTCGAAAAATGACACCTTAAATATGGCGCTGTGTCACCAAAACATGGGCAATGCGTACCAAAATATCAATGAGGTGAAGCAGTCTATTTTTCACAGTATGGAGGCGCTTCGATTGTTTCGTATCATGAATGACCCATTTCGTATAGCCCATCAATTGGTCAACGTTGGTAGCAGTGAGAGCCAGATAATAGACGATGCTCAGAAAAAGGCACTCACAATGGAAGCTATTTCAATTGCGAACAAGTATGGTTTTGATGATGCGCTGCTCGCTGCTTATACAAGTTTGGGTAGTAATAATATTTATAACCGATCTGATTTGGCTGATGCGGAACGTTATCTCAAAGAAGCCCTGGCTTATGGAAAAAAAATTGAAAGTGACATTAATACAAATGTTATTTTATTGAATTTGAGTGTTGTTTACGCCAGGATGGGTGATTTCGCAATGTATCAAAAAGTCATGGATGAATACCTTGACCTGTCCGAAAAAAGATCCAAAGATGAGGCCATTGCTGCGTACGCAGAAATGCAAGTGCTGTACGACCTTAATGCGATGATCTCAAAAAATACAGCATTAGAAGAAGATATTGTATATCGTAGGACTCAACTGTGGATGCTGTTGATCATTATTGCGATTTTTTCCACAGCCATGGTGATCATAGCATATCTGTACTACCGATTAAGACGGTATGTAAAGACGCTGTATAAGCTAAACGTAGAACAAGTCAACAGCCCTGTGGCGCTTCCAACTGCTCAGACACAAGATTCTTCTGATAAAAAAGACAGCCAGTTTTACGACTTGTATAAGGTGATTATTGAAAAAATTGAGTCGCAAAACATGCACCTTAACAACAATATTAGCCTCCAAGATGTCTGTGATTTAGTTGGTTCCAATAGAAGTTATGTTTCTCAGGCGATAAAGCAATATGGAGATACGAATTTTGCCGGATTGATCAGCCGGTTTCGGGTAAATACCGCCCGTAAGCTCATTCTTGCCCAAGGGGATGAACTGTCATTGAAGGACATTGCCGATCAGTCAGGTTTTTCCAACCGGGTTTCTTTCTACCGGCAGTTTAAAGATATCACCGGCTTTTCTCCGACAGAATTCCGGGATCTGGGGCAAAATCAGCCTGTTCGACAGGAGTCGGGCACCCCAGAAGAATGGGAGTCAGAATTAGAATAGGGGAATCACAACCGGACCGTTGTACAATGATACGGTACTCATTTCTGGGTGTTAAACTTTATCCTGGGGTGAAAGAGGTAGATTGTTTCCTTCAGGTACTCGGAGTCTAAGTGGGTATATATTTCTGTGGTGATGATGCTTTCGTGCCCGAGCATATCCTGTACCGCTTTCAGGTCGGCGCCCCCTTCCACCAGGTGTGTGGCGAATGAGTGCCGAAAGGTGTGTGGGCTGATGTTCTTTTTAATACCAGCTGTTGCAGCCAGTTCTTTTACCATAAGAAACACCATGACACGGGAAAGCCTCGCCCCACGTCTGTTGAGAAACACGATGTTATCGTCTGCTTTTTTGATCTCTGAATGGCTGTTTCGAATGTTTTGCAGGTAAATTAGTACGTGTTTGACGGCTTCCGGGCCGATGGGGACAAGCCTTTCCTTGTCATTTTTACCGACTACTTTTAAGAAACCGATGTCAAGAAAGAGATTAGAGATCCGGAGGTTGACCAGTTCGCTGACCCGTAACCCTGAAGCGTAAAGGACTTCGATGATGGCGCGGTTTCGTTGGCCATTGGGTTCTGAAAGATCAATTACTTCCAGCATAGAGGCTATTTCCCGATAAGAAAGAACCTCCGGAATCTTGCGGCGCAAGCGGGGACTTTCCAGCAAGGCTGTTGGGTCGTCTTCCATCAAATCTTCCACCAGTAGGAACTTATAAAACGCGCGCAGACCGGAAATGAGTCGTGCCTGGCTGCTGCCTTCAAGTCCCAAGCCATTGATCCAAAAAATAAAGTCCTCAACATCTTTCTGGCGTACCTGAAGCGGGCCAAGTTCCGGTTTGGTCATATCGAGGTACTGTACAAAGCGCTGAGCATCATTCAGGTAAGCCTCAACGGTATTTTGGCTGAGGGAGCGTTCGAGGAGCATGTAAGCGCGGAATGCGTGTAGCGCGGAAGGCCAGTTCATATCATAAGGGAAGAAATAGCGCAAAAATACGGCTAAATGTAGCCAACATGATGAAACAACCAGTTGCTTTCCGATAACAATTCGCCGAATTCGGCATCGTGGATCAGATGCCGCCTTCGTCAGCAAAGCTGTAGTATCCTCGTTCAGAGACAATAAGATGGTCCAGCATTGGAAGATCGAGGATGAGCCCGCCCTGTTTGAGTTTTTGGGTCAGTTCAATGTCTGCTCTGCTGGGTTGAAGGTTGCCGGAGGGGTGGTTGTGGATGGCAATAAAGCCGGAGGCGCGCGCCTCGATGGCTGTTTTCAATACCAGTTTAAGGTCAACAACCGTACCGCTCGTGCCGCCGATACTCAGTCTTTCGCGGGCAAACACCTCGTTGGCCCGGTTGAGCAGCAGAATCCAGAATTCTTCGTGGTGTAGGTCGCTGAGGATGGCTGCGATGGCGTTGAAAGCATCGCGACTTGACGAGATGCGCGGGCGTTGTCGGAGGTCGGAGAGCTGGCGCCGCCGTCCGAGTTCAAGGGCGGCTGTGATGGTGACGGCTTTTGCCTCACCCATTCCCTTGAACCGCTGTAGGTCTTTCATGCTGCGCCGCCCGAGTTCGTGGAGGTTGTTTTCGACGGAAGAAAGAATGCGTTGGGCCAGTGAAACGGCACTTTCGCCTACGGTGCCAGAGCCAATGAGGATGGCGACAAGTTCGGCATCTGTCAGGGCAGACATTCCCTTGAGCAGCATTTTTTCACGCGGGCGATCTTCCTCGGCCCACTGGTTGATGGATTGGGGTTGGTAATGGTTGGTCATATACTAAAGGTAATGGTTTATTCTTAAGCATTAAAATAGAAACATTGTTTTTTTTGTAAAAATATAGCTGGTTGCGTTGGAGACGAAAAGTGATTGTATTGCCAGGCGGAAAGTTTTTGTAGGCCGCAGCAGTGTTATAGTTAAGTAACTGGTTAGGTGGCGCGCTGTCTGGCCCAAAAAGGACCATTTTCCACCATACTGCGCAGATTTTTTTGACCGCAGCGCTGCTACGGTGTACAAAAATCCGCTTCGTCTGGCAAAAAATGGTCACTTTTTTGTCTCAGACGCGACCGCCCTAACCAGTTACCAAAAAAAAATGGTTACATTTATCGTTTGGTTAAAGGGAATAGTGATGATATATTGTATAAAGTTAAATGTGTTTGGTATATTAGCAGTTTGGTTTTTAATCATTCCGCGTGTTGTGATCGCCCAAGAAATTACCCAGCAGGATTTTGAGACGGTAAAGGGATTACTGCCCGATAAGCCAGATTTGGCAGATTCTATGTGCAGCAAATTGCTCAAACAAGCAACGGAAAGTAGGGTAGAAAACGATTCGATTTTGGCAAAGATCTATCTCTTGGCAGGGTTAACACAGTATTATAAAGGTCGATATTTTGTTGCGGAGTATTATTACAAACTTGCCATGAAAACCAGTTTCATGGATCAAAGTAAAAGTTTTGGCGAAAACTGTTGGAACAATCTTGGCATTGTATTGGAAAGGCAGAACCGCTTAGGAGAGGCACAGGTAGCTTACAAAAAATCACTTCGATTTGCGGAGGAACGCGGAGATTCGGTTTCAATCATACAGACTTGGATCAATATTGGATTGTTGGAGGGGGCACACAAAGATTATGAGGAAGCCATCGCGATTACCAACCAGGTGCTACAGTGGGCATTGAGCAATCAGGACACGTTAAACACCGCGTTGTGTTACCAAAATTTGGGAATATATTACGCTGAAATACGCCAAATGCAGAAGGCTGTTTCCTTTTCTGAAAAAGCGCTTGTCCTGTATAGGTTGAACCAAGATCAGTATTTGATTGCTAAACAACTGTCAAATCTGGCAAATTTTCTGGCATATTTGGGCCGATACAGCGAATCGAAACTACGCCTAGAAGAAGCGTTGAAAATAGCGGAGCGCAATAATTTTGGAGAAGTGATCGCATCCACGTACACCATTCTAGCGCACAATAATATTGCGCTTAATCAGAACTTATTTGAGGCGGAAGAATACCTCAACAGGTCACTAAAATACAGCATGGACAACAATTTATTGGCAACTTCGGATGGGGTGCTGACTAATTTGTTGAGATTGTATGTTAAAACAGGAGAAATAGAGAAACATGATGCTACTGTTGATGCATTACAAGGGTTGATGGAAAGATCCAACAAGGAAGCTTCGTCGGGGTTGTATGAGGAAATGAAAGTTGTGCATGAACTGAGTGTAATACAGGCAAAAAACAAAAAATTACTTGAAGAAGCGGAGAATAGGAAGTTTTACATGAGGCTTCAGTTGTTATTTATTGTTGTTATCTCTGTTTTTGTAAGTATTGTAAGTGTCCTGTATTTCCGTTTGAAAAAGTATGTTTTATCCTTGTACAAGTTGAATGTTGAACAAACGGTGAGTTCTGGAATAGTTCTGCCATCCTTCAAGCAGGAACTACAAGTAGCAGAAAATGGCGATCAATTGTATGATTTGTATTTGTCAATTCTTCAAAAACTGGAAGAAGAAAGGTTGTATGAAAATCCCAGTTTTGCCATTCAAGATATTTGTGAAAAGCTAAAATCCAACAGAAGTTACATTTCCATGGCTATCAATCAATATAGCAATACAAATTTTGCAGGGTTGGTTAGTAGGCTTCGGGTAAATGAAGCTCGAAAATTAATGCTGGATATTGCCAATCCTCTGTCTTTAACAGAGATTTCAACACGAGCAGGATTTTCCAATCGGGTTTCATTTTATCGACAGTTCAAGGAGATTACAGGTTTGTCACCGACGGAATTCAGGGCATTGACGGTCTAACAAGCCGCTGACGAACAGGCACTACACCTTTTCAATCGTCTAGTTTGAGATCGAACCGATCCATCAACAGTGTCACCAAGGGGTAAATGGTTTTCAACTGATCCAGTTTTTCTTTGGCTGTCAGGGGGCGTACCGGTCGGGTTGCCAAGAGGTCTGGCATTTTTGAGTCATCGAGGGCCACGGTGATTTTCAGGGCGACGTCGTTTAGTTTTTTGCGCAGGGTATCGGTCAGTCGGGAAAGTTCTGCCTTGATGTTGTTTTGGTCAATGGAAGATCCGACCAATACGGTGAGTATTTTTCCTTCCAACTGGAGGTCGGCTTTGGTCAGGGCCAAACGCATCAATTTTGATTCGACGGATTTGGCATACAGCATCCATTCGGCGCGTACATTGTCGAGTGTCAGCCTACTTTGCAAGGTTGCGTTGTGGGCTTCTTCCAGTTCCACCGCGGTATCGTAGGCGTCGAGTCGCAGGGAGATGGTTTCTGCTTTTTTCAAGCCCAACTTAACGGCTTCAGAGATAGAATTGATGGCATCACGGCTGAGTTCGATGGCATTTCCGTTGTTGCTGATGGGTTGTAACGGGACAGGGGTAGCTGTTGAAGGCGTCTGTGTTGGTCGTTCTGAGTAGCCATTGGCGTTGGAAATGGGGGTTGCATTGCCGTTTCCGACCTGTTTCCTTATTTCAGGATTTTTTTTTTCCTGTTCTCCTGAAAATGTTGCCCGGTTGATGTAACACATTTTCAACAGCGCCATTTCTACGTGTAGGCGCTTGTGTCGTGCGGTTTTGAAGTGGATATCGCAGTCGTTGCAAATATTCAGCGCGGTCAGTAAGAAAGATGGCGGCGCCAGGGTAGCTTGTTGGTGGTACCGTTCGCGCAAGCTTTCGCCCACTTCGAGCAGGCTTAGTGTTTCGGGATCTTTGCAGACGAGAATATTGCGCAAGTGTTCTGCCAGGCCGTGAACAAAAGTATCGGGTTCAAAACCTTTGCGAAGAATTTGATCAAAAAGTTGAAGGATGGCGGCGGAGTCTTCCGTCAGCAGTGCATCGGTCAATTGGAAATAATAATCGTAGTCGAGAACGTTTAGATTTTCAATAACGGCCTCGTAGGTAATTTTTTTTCCGGCAGCGCCTGCGGTGATCCGGTCAAAGATAGAAAGTGCATCGCGGAGTGCTCCATCTGCCTTTTGGGCGATGATGTGCAGGGCATCGCCATCGGCCTCTAAGTTTTCTTTCAGGCAAATGGCTTGTAAGTGAGCCACCATGTCCGCCACGGTGATACGCCGGAAGTCAAAAATCTGGCAGCGGGAGAGGATGGTTGGAATTATCTTGTGTTTTTCCGTTGTTGCCAGGATGAAGATGGCATACGGGGGGGGCTCCTCCAATGTTTTCAGGAAAGCATTGAACGCTTGGTTGGAGAGCATGTGCACCTCATCAATGATGAATACCTTGTATCGGCCGTGTTGGGGTTGGAAGCGCACTTGTTCGGTGAGAGCCCGGATGTGTTCGACGGAATTATTGGAAGCGGCATCGAGTTCGATGATGTTGAAGGAAGCGCTTTCGTTGAAGGACTTGCAAGAGGAGCACGTGTTGCAGGCCTCGAAGTCATGGGTGCGTTGTTCGCAATTGAGAATCTTTGCAAGGATGCGGGCACAGGTTGTTTTACCAACGCCACGGGGGCCGGTGAATAGGAAGGCGTGGGCTACGTGGTCGGTGGCCAGGGCGTTTTTCAAGGTGCCGGCCACGTGTTGTTGGCCCACGACATCTTCGAAGCGCTGGGGACGATATTTTCGGGCTGAAACAATAAAGTTGCTCATGGGTACTGAGCCTGAGGCGTATTTTCCTGTAAAGGTAAATGGGTTATGGTAAGCAAAGGAGGTAAGTTATCCACAGTATTGGTTTGGCCAATCTGGATCAACCTTCCAGCGATTGAATAAAGAAATCTATTTTATTTTTGAGTTCGCTTTCGGTATCTCCGAGGGCATCTTTTGCTTTTTGAGCGGTGGCGCGTGCCTTTTTCTTATCGCCTTGGAGCTTATAAACGCCTGCCAGGGTCATCCAATATTCAGAAAGTCCACCGTTTTCTGCCGCGGTTTGTGCCCATTTAGCGGCCTGCGCGAGTATTTTTGTATCTTCCGGGAAGGCGCGAATAAGGTTGATGGTGAGGTCGTGCAATTTTGCGGCATTGTTTTTTACCACCAACTTTTGGTACGTCTTAGCAGCTTGAAGGTACTGATCGATGTCTTTCACGGCTTTGTAATAGGCCATATTGGCATCTAAGGCGAATGTTTGCGCTTGGTTTGCGTTGGTGGCTGCTTTCATTTTGGCTTTGGCCTCGTTGAGCAGCGCCTCGTTTTTGAATTCAATGGCTTTTTTCAAGGTGTTTTTACACGCTGTCTCGACGCGTTTTGCCACTTGTTCTGGGCTGGTAACGGCTGCGATATTGTCTTGGTACTTGACCAGCAGGTCAAATACCCGGCTATCAGCTTCAACGGCGCCTTCTAGGATAAATTTCAGGTTGAACGCGGTGGTCAGGTCCTGTTGGCCATTGAGGTACTCATTGGTGATTTTGAGGGAGGGTTTTCCGGCGGCGTTTAGGGCCCGTACATAATCGAAGAGCATTTTTGGATCGCGGTTTCCTTCGCTGTACTTTTTTTCGTAGTCGAGTGATTTATCGTTTTTCCCCAGGGCCTTTTTCCCTGTTTCGAGTATTTGTTCCACACTTTTGGCGCCGACATCCTTCAACACAATCTTGCCTGTTTCGTCAATAAACATCAAGGTAGGATAAGAGCTTACGGGATATTTGCTGGCAAATGCTTCATTTTCCGGTTTTTCCATGTCGAGCTTGAGGCACACGAAATTGGCATTGAAAAATTCGCCTACTTTTTCATTGGGGAAGGTTTCTTTGGCCATGCGTTTACAAGGGCCGCACCAAGAAGCGAAGGCGTCAACAAAGATGATTTTTTCTTCGCTTTTGGCTAGTTCAAGCGCCTCCGGCCAGGTACCGAGGAAGAACTCAATGCCCTGGGCACGGAGTGTGGAGATGGAAAAGGCTAGGCAAAACAGCAGGAAATATTTCATGGCTTGAAAAGATACGGTAAAAGATTCAATAGTAAACGAGTGCAAAAATAATCGAAAAAACGCAACTGTTTGGGTGGCACGCTGTCTGGCCCAAAAAGGCCCATTTTTTGCCTCAGACGCGACACCTGACCAGTATGGTGCAACATGGGCGGCGCTAGAACTCTATCTCATAACATCCGGCATCCGGCATTGTTGCGTCGCGTAATTTTCCATCCAGGTCTTTTGCTATTCCCGGGATGGGCACCGCATACCTGTTGGCGACGGAGTGTAAGGTGTCTAACCTGAAATGGTGTTGATCGGGGTTAACAAAAATCGTATCTCCATTGTCGGCATAGAGACAAGGTTGGCAGTGATCAATAAAATCTGGGTTGGCGGTTTCTTTGAGCAGGTCGCGCACCCGCACGATGCAGTGCTGGAATTGATAGTCAAATTGTGAGCCATCGTTCAGCCGGTCAAACAATGAAATCTGATCTGCGCGGCTGCCGTAAAAAATACAGTTTTGGAAGCGTGCCAAGAGCGGGAATAGGGAATATTCGTAACAGCCTGGGTCGAGGCAGAGTACATTGCCCATGCTGAGGGCTTCCCCGTCAACGCCATAACTGGCGGCAGTACAATACGTGAAATGGTATTCTCCACCGTATTCCAATTGTATTGAATAGCCTGTATTGGTATGAAAAAGGCAGTTTTCAGCCGTAATATTGGCGTGAATGCCAATGAGGCCGCTGCTGCCGGTGTTGTAAATCTGGGTGTTGCGCAGGGTCAATGTTGCGGCTGAATCTACCCGGATACCGATCACGGAATTCCGGATGATACAGTTCTCAAGCCGGTGCCCGGTGGTGCCCGATTGTAGCCAGATACCGGTCCACTGTCCTGGTTCGTCGTTGAATTCAGGTTCCAGGCGATCGCTTTCAAAGATGACGGGTTTGTCGGGGGTGCCTTCCACGAGGAGCTTCCCAGCGCCCTGAAATGCGATAAATCCATCGTTGTAGCGGTAAACGGCGGTGTCTGTTACAACCTTTCCCAATCCTCCGTGGACATACACGTGTGTGCCGGCGGGTATGCGCACGGTACAGGAGTCAACAACCAATATGCCATATATTACATAAGGCCGTGGGTCGTCCCATACCCATTCGCCACCTTGGCAGCCATAGCCGGCCACGCCTCCTCCGCCGAAACGGGAGGGCAGGTACACGGCATTTTGTCCCCAGGCTTCCAGCACCACTTTTTGGGTGTTGCCGTTGGTTTCAAACACCACGTTTTCGTCGAGCACAAAGGGGCTGTTTTGGTCGTTGGGGTTGATGGATACTGCTGCGAAAATATAGAGGCTGTCATTGGGGGCAATGACAATATCGCTTTGGCTATCGCCGGAAATGCCGTCGATATTCAGGTTGAAACGCGAGGAAGAACCTTTTTCGAGGAATATTTTGTCGATGCGGATACTTTTTTTGTGGCGATTGTACACCTTGAAAATACGCGTTGCAGAGCCAATTTGGGTGAATACGGTGTCAAAACGCAGGGTATCTGTGCTGAATTCGAGGCTGTCTTCCGGATTGTAGGTGAATTTTTCCTTTTGACAGAACAGGAAGAAAACAGCGAGCAAAAAAGCCAGGGGGGAGAGGCGGAAGAGTTGGCGCATGTGGTGGTAGAAAAAAATGAGAGCGAAGGTTCATTGGCCCAAACGATTGTTTCGGAGCGGGTGATGCAAGAGGCATCACACCGTACCCCTGTTTCTGGTACGCCAAATAGACAGCATCATGCGCACCGCAAAAGCGGGCGCCGAAAGAACGCTTCCGACACCAAAAAACAGCATTTCATGCCAAATATACTGTTCTGTGGACAGCTTCTCAATGGATGAAAGGTGGCCTGTGAGCGGATCCCAGGTTTTTTCCTCAATGTAGGTCATGAAGTCGCTGATGCCATTGATGTACATGAATGTTGCGGGGAACATGAGTAGCAACAGGATGATTTTTACAATTTGCCACTTCGCCAGAAAGGTGTATTTCAAAAAAAATATAAGGCGTACAAAGGTTACCACCGACACAATAAAAATGATGTTCCAGGTACGGAATGGCCACAGGTACATGGCGTTGTTTATGGGTGTTAACACGGCCCATACCACCACTGCGGTGATGACCCACCAAGTGACTTCAAGCGCGAGGCGCACAGCGTTCTGTTTTTCCATAGGTAGTGTTTGACGGCCCTGAACGATAGATTGGATAAAGGGTCTAAAATATGTAACTGGTTGGGTGGCACGCTGTCTGGGCAAAAAAGGCCCGTTTTCCGCCATTCTACGAAGATTTTTATAGGCCGTAGCCCTGCTACGGCCTATAAAAATCAGCTTCGTCTGGCCCAAAAAGGTCTATTTTTTTGTCTCAGACGCGACCACGCTAACCGGTTACAAATAAAAAATCAAAGGTACACCATCTGAGGTGCTACTGCAATCAACAGTTTTTACCTTCCATAGTTGTTGGAGGCGTTGTCAGCAAACTTCCTGCCACCATTCCCAAAATACTGGCAGTAAGTCCGTACAAAATGGGAGGTATATCGGCCAGTAGGGCTGCGGAGCCTTCAAGGCTACCCGATTCAACCAGGTCAGGCAGGGTTGATGCTGTTGCAAACCAGATCGCCATCCCAGCCACCATGGCCACCACAGCCCCCATACTGGTGGCGCGTTTCCAGTACAATCCTGCAATCAGCGGGGTAAAAAGCGATACCAAGCTGAAAGCGGACGATTCGCCGACCAATTCATAAATATTGTTGCGCAGCAGCGCCATGACACCCGACACCAATGCCACGCCCACCACCGACCAACGCATGATGCGCAGCAGCCCGGCATCTGTCATATTTTTGTAGAGTGGCCGCACGAGGTTTTCACCAATAACGGTGGCCGGCGCCAGCATGGCCCCACTGCAGGTGCTGAGGATAGCGGAAAGCAGTGCGCCGAAAAAGAGAATTTGCATGCCCAACCCAGAATGCTGCAATACCATGCGCGGAATCATCATTTGTGCGTCGCCTTCCAACAGTTCGGGGTACAACATTCGCCCGCAATAGGCAATGATCAGGGGAAGCATGGCCACAGAAAGGTACATCAGCGAGGAGGTGTAGCAAGCCAGTACGGATGTTCGCTCGCTTTTAGCCGACATTACCCGCTGAAAAACATCTTGTTGCGGTACACTGCCCAAACCAATGGTGATCCATGCCGCAAACCAATGGATGATGTTTATTGGCTTGTTTTCTGGGAAAAACTGAAAAAATCCTTCCGGAGCGGCCTCCACCATCTTGCTGAAGCCCCCGACTTGTATCACCAGCGATACCACCAGGGCCAACAACCCGATCACAATCGCAATCGTCTGCACAAAATCCGTGATGGTGACAGACCACATGCCGCCAACATAGGTGTAGGCCAACACCATTGAAGTGCAAATGAAGACACCCCAGTTGTAAGGAAGTCCGCTCACCGTATGCAACACAATGGCAAGTGCCACAATCTGGGCCGTGATCCAACTGAAGTAGGATGGAACCATGAAGAACGCGGAGGTTATTTCTGCCGTTCTGCCAAAGCGTATGCGAAAAAAATCATTGAAAGTCAGGATGTTTAGGTTGTACAAGGGGCGTGCAACCAGGAGTCCGGCCATGAGCAGACACAGCGCTGCCCCAAATGGGTCTTCAATGACACCCAGCAATCCGTGTTGGGCAAATTCAGCAGAGGCGCCCATCACTGTTTCAGAGCCAAACCAGGTGGCAAAAAGGGCACAGGCAACCATAAACATGGGCAGTCGTTTCCCCGCAACCACAAAGTCGGCAGTGGTTTTTACCCGCCTGGAGGCCCACCATCCAATGCCTACAGTGCCGAATAAATACAGCGCGATGAAGGTGAGTAAGACACTGTTGTGCATATTTATGGTGCCGGGTTTCAAGGTCGGCGCCCAAAGGTAATTCCTGCTGTTTTTTTAATGAAGCCCAAAAGTGTTTTTTAAAAAGTAACTGATTCGGCGATAGGCTGTCTGGCCCAAAAAGGTCCATTTCCCTTCATACGTCGATTATTTTTTTGATCGTAGCGCTGCTAATGCCTGCAAAAATCTGCTTCGTCTGTCAAAAAACGGCCACTTTTTTGTCTCAGACGCGACCACCTAACCAGTTACTTAAACAATAGATGGGCAACGATAAGAACAGGTTCCGCACCCAATAAAACGTTAATCAGACGATAACAAGCGCCAATACATACGGCTGCAGTATTAACCTTTTACTTTTGCAGTGCCCAATAAACGGTGTTATGCATCCGGTATAAAAAAAGTAACTGGTTGGGTGGCACGCTGTCCGGCCCAATAAGGCCCATTTTTCGCCATACTTCGCAGATTTTTTTGACTGTAGCGCTGCTACGGCCTACAAAAACCCGCTTCGTACGGCAAAAAATGGCCTCTTTTTTGTCTCAGACGCGACCACGCTATCCAGTTACTAAAATAAATAGGTTGTGTGGGTGCGAAAAAGATGCTTACTTCGGCCCCTGCAATAGATTATAGCGCAAACCTTGCAGCACAATAAAGGCTCTTTGATCCAGCCATACCCATTGTCAATATGCCACTCGACCAACAACACGAACATGACCGCTTGAACAGTGATAGCGGTGAAATGTCTTTTTTCGACCACATCAGTGAGCTGCGCAAGCACATTGTGCGCTCGGCGTTGGCCATCATGGTGATTGCAACCATCGCATTTATCTACAAAGATTTTGTGTTCAATACCATCATTTTTGGTCCAAGGAACGCGGATTTCCCCACGTACCGAGTGCTTTGCAGCGCTTCACACGCAATGGGTTTGGGCGATGCCATGTGTTTTACGCCACCAACATTTACCCTCATCACCCGGCAATTGGGGGAGGTGATCATGGAGGTGATGTACGTGTCTTTTTGGTTGGGTGTTATCGTGGCCTTTCCCTTTATTTTTTGGGAATTTTGGAAGTTTATCAGCCCGGGGCTGCATGCCCATGAACGGAATGCGGTGCGTGGGGTGGTGTTTATTTGCACATTTTTGTTTCTGTTGGGGGTGCTGTTTGGGTACTATGTTATTGCGCCGTTTTCCATCAGTTTCTTGGCAGGATTTACCTTGGAAGGGCTGGAAGTGGCGCCCACACTGGATTCCTATGTGACGTACATGACGATGTTTACCATCCCGACCGGCTTTATTTTTCAGATGCCCATCGCGGCCTATTTCTTTGCGCGGATGGGGCTGATTGGCGCATCTTTTTTGCGGGAGTACCGCCGCCATGCCATCGTGGTAATTCTGATTGTTGCCGCGATCATTACCCCTCCGGATGTGGTATCTCAAACACTGGTGGCCATACCCTTACTTCTTTTGTATGAGGTGAGCATTCTGGTGGTCAGTTGGGTGCAGCGACAACGTGAAAAAGAAATGGATCCGGAGGACCTGCGTCTGCGCAAAATGTCGGATGAGGATGACATGGCTCAATAATTTCCGACTCGAAAACCACGACCATGTTGCGGTACATACTCCGAAGAATCGCAATTTCCATTCCTACTCTGCTGTTGATTTCACTGGCGGTATTCGGGTTGAGCCACTGTGCGCCGGGCGATCCTGTGGCGCGTTTTTTTGGGGAAGAGGCGATAACACAATCGTTTGATCTCGACCAAAACGCAGAAAACTATCGCAGAAAAGCGGCCCGGCTGGGACTTGATATGCCGGTGTTTTACGGAGCGCTCACTACGGCTGTATTTCCAGACACCGTTTGGAAAATATATCCCCTTGACCGGCGCGACCGGCTTGTGGCCATTGCGGCACAAAATGGTGCATGGGAGGCCACGTGCGCTTTCGAAAGGGCTGTTTTTCAGGTGCTCAGAACGGTGGAAACGCTGCCGGATTCGCTGCCCCAAAAGCCTTTGCTGCGCCTGGCATTGCTGGAGCTTTCCACCGAAAAACGCTTGGATCGATTGGCCGAAGTCGTTTATACATCGGACACCATTTGCCGTATTATCAGTATGTCCCAGCCCAAACTTCGTACCGACATGGACTTTCTGCGGGATAAAACGGCAACAGTTTGTCGAAGAAATGTGCCAATCCAAGCCTGGATCCCCGCTTTTTACTGGTACGGGACCAACAATCAATACCACCATTGGCTGGTTGGGTTTTTAACGGGCAATTGGGGTCTGACGAAAAAGCAATTGCCGGTGTGGGAAGAGCTCAAGCCGGCTCTTTTTGCCACCCTTTCCATCAATGGAATAGCCTTGTTTTTTGCCTATTTGATTTCCATCCCTTTGGGGGTTGAAATGGCCCGCAGAAAAGGACGCGCGCTCGACCGCTGGGCACAACGGACACTGGTTTTCTTGCATGCGATGCCCGTATTTTGGGTGGGCGCATTGCTTGTGCTGTTGTTTTGTAGCCCAATACTGGGCAAACCGATCATTCACAATCCATACCTGGATATTTCTGATGCATGGAATATGAGTCGGCAATCTTTTCCCGATTGGTTTAGCCAAAAACTGCCCAAATTTCTGTTGCCCATCCTGGTGATGACCCTTTACGCACTGTCCCTGATTGCCTTACAAATGCGCGGGGGCATGCTCGAAACATTGGGTTCCGATTATATCAGAACAGCCCGAGCCAAAGGGGTACCGGAAGACGATGTATATTGGATGCACGCGTTTCGCAACGCCATGTTTCCGGTCATTACCATTTTCTCGGCTGTTTTTTCCGCGATGTTCACGGGCTCGCTGGTCATTGAAACGATGTTTAATTTTCCGGGCATGGGGCTGAAGGCGCAAACTGCCTTTATGGGCCATGATTTGGCGGTGCTTTCGGCAATATTGATGGCATCGGCCGTGTTGGCCATGTTGGGCAATTTGCTGGCAGATTTTCTGTACGCTTGGGCCGATCCGCGGGTGCGTTTTGTTGCCAAACAATAGCGGAAACGGTTGCGCACCTTGAAAATTTCCAACAGGCACTTAATACTTCGACTTGGAAAGCGCATAAAAAGCCAGCAATGCCGCAGCACTTGCTTCGGGGGCTTCAAACATGCCCATGTGGGCCACGTTGGGTAGGATGGTGATGGAGGTAAAATCAGGCAGCAGGGCGGCCTTCCAAGCTTCTGTCAAAGGCACCAGTCCATCCTCGTCCCCCAGCAGAAACAGTACCGGGTAGGAAGTAGTACGGAGTGTTTCTTGGTGATCGAGGCGCGACATCATGGCCAAGAGGGCTGCCGAGATGCCTTCTGCCGATTGCCTTTGACCTGTTTCTACCATTTTTTGTAGTATTTCAGGGTGTTTAAGCGCAAATGCTGTGGCAAATAGGTTTGGGAAAAGCTGTGCCACAAACAAATTGCGCTTACCTGCTTCCAACATGGCGATACCCCGCATACGCACCGCTTTTCGGTCGGCATGGTCGGGGTAGGGATGTGCATGAAAGAGTCCCAAACCAGCGAGCCGATCGCCCCAGCCGGCAGCAAACGCCAAGGCGGTATAGCCACCCAGAGAATGCCCGACCAGCACACAGCGGTTCACCGCTAGTTGGTCGAGCACAGCGATCACAGCGGCGGCATATTCTGCCATGACAGGTGATTCGGGCACATCGGAACCTCCAAACCCCGGAAGGTCAATGGCCACCACGGGTATTTCGGTCAGATGAGGCGCCAGAGTATTCCACAGCGAAGCATCTTCACAAAAACCGTGTATCAGTACCAAGGGTATGGCGCCCGGGGTCAATTTTTTTCCGATAAAATAGATGGCGACTTTCCTGCCATTGTCCAAAAAAATGTGTTTCATGGGTGCAAATTTGCAAATAATACCTTGTTTTCCATGAAACTTTGCGACTGGTTTGCCATGCGGGGTATCACCCAATGCGGGACAATTAAAAATTGTTGACCATTACCAGTGTTTTATCGAATTTTACAGCGCGTTCAGACGAGCACAACAGATGGCCATATACAAAGAGATTTCAAAAGTTTTCAGTCCTGATCTGCCAAAAGACCTGGGAGACATGGACGCATACCTGGATTTTATATTGCCCAAGGTGGTACCCCACGGGGAGGATCTTCGGGAAGAGCGATTCTGGTTGGGCAAACGCTGGAAAGAAATACGCCAGGAGGAGGGGTTTCATGAAGCCATCCTGCACATATTTAACCCAGGGGGGGAATATATGCTCTCGATCGATGGCAACCTCATGAAAGGCAGTTGGCGTAAATTGGGCGAATACAACAGCCTGGTGGTGGAGATGGGGGGAAGAGGAGAGTTGTTTGATGTTCGTTTTATGAACGAAGATTTTATTGTGTTGACCAAGCACGGTGATCAGGCGCGAAAAGGACAGCGGCGATATTTTGTGTTGGTGCACGAACCCGCCACGAGATATGGGGGTGGCGACCTGGATTGGCGCAACATCATGGAAAAATTGTTCAATGTGTGGCGGGAAAACAGCCTCAGCATTTGGGCGTGGGTACTCTTTATTCTCGCCCTGGGAGCCATTCTTTATGCCTCTATTTAGTATTAACTGGTTAGGTGGCACGCTGTCTGGCCCAAAAAGGCTCATTTTTCGCCATACTTCGCAGATTTTTTTGACCGTAGCGCTGCTACGGTCAAAAAAATCCGCGTCATCTGGCAAATAATGGTCACTTTTTTGTCTCAGACGCGACCACGCTAACCAGTTACTAGTATTTGTAACGCATTACTTTTATACCAACACCAGCAAAAAATATGCATTTTCTCGATTGGTTTGTGCTTGCGGGCACCTTGGGTTTGATTGTTTTATACGGCATTTGGAAAAGCCGCAATGCTGTGGATGACAGTGATGATTTTTTAGCGGGCAAGCGTGATTTGCCGTGGTGGACCATTGGGCTGAGCATCATGGCCACGCAAGCCAGCGCGATTACCTTTTTGAGTACGCCCGGACAGGCTTTTTCGGATGGTATGCAGTTTGTACAGTTTTATTTGGGCATGCCCATTGCGATGTTGTTTCTCGCTTTTTTTGTGTTGCCGATTTATTACAAGTTGCGGGTGACCACAGCCTACGAATTTTTGGAACAACGTTTTGATCTGCGCATACGAAGCCTGACTGCGGTACTTTTTCTCATTCAAAGGGGCATGGCTGCGGCCATCAGTATTCTGGCGCCAAGCATTATATTGTGTGCAGTGTTTGGTTGGAACCTCGCGCTGACCAATTTTTTCATGGCAATTTTTGTGGTGTTTTATACGGTTTCAGGTGGCAGTGCCGCCGTAAGCCGTACACAAGAGTTGCAGATGGGTGTTATGCTCAGCGGATTGATTTTGGCTTTTTTACTCATTGTAAGAAGTCTTCCAGCGGGGGTTGGCGTATCGGAGGCTTGGCAGCTTGCCGGCGTGGGGGGTAAAACGCAGATACTCGATTGGAGTTTTAGTTGGAACGATCGGTACAACGTGTGGTCTGGTGTACTGGGTGCAACTTTTCTGTTTCTCTCCTACTTCGGCACCGATCAGAGTCAGGTAGGCCGCTATCTTTCCGGAAAAACCTTGCGGGAGAGTAGAATTGGCCTGCTTTTCAACGGGGTTATGAAAATTCCCATGCAGTTTCTGGTGCTTTCCGTCGGCGTGATGGTCTGGGTTTTCTTTCAGTTCAACCAACCGCCCCTACACTTCAATCAGGCCAACGTCGCGCTGCTGAAGGGGACCCCGCAGGAAGTAGCTTTCCGACAACTCGAAGTCGATGATGCAGCCATTTTTTCAAAGAAAAAAGACGTCGTCGCACAACTTGCCCAAGCCCGTCAGACAAACGACGGGGTACAGTCTGATTTGGCCATCAACGCCTTTCAATCGTTGGAAAAAGAACGGCAGGGTATCCGGACAAAGGCAGATCAACTCATCGCCGAAGTGAGGCCGGGGACGAATGTCAAAGACAAGGATTACGTGTTCATCAATTATGTGTTGGGCCACATTCCCAAGGGGGTCATCGGGCTGATCTTGGCCATGATTTTTTGCGCATCGTGGAGTACTACGGCGTCTGAGTTGAGTGCTTTGGCAGCCACGTCCGTTTCAGACATTTACCGCAGATCGCTGGCTCCGGGTCGTTCAGACGCCCATTATTTGCGCGCTTCCAAGTGGGCTGTCGTGCTTTGGGGCTGTTTCATCGTCGTTTTTGCCATTTTTGCTTCGTTGTCTGAAAACCTCATTCAGGCAGTCAACATGATTGGCTCATTGTTTTACGGCACCATCCTCGGTATTTTTTTTACGGCATTTTTTCTAAAAAACGTGCAGGGCAAGGCTGTTTTTATAGCCGCCATACTTTCAGAGCTGGTGGTGATAAGCCTGTTTTTCGGTGTCAACAAAGATGCATTTCTGTGGTATAACCCGCTTGGGTGTGGTATGGTCATGGGGTTGGCATTGCTTTTTCAAAAATTTCTTGGCAGGGTTGAAAACGTATAATTGTTTGTTAACGACAAATTAAAACTGATACGGTAGAGACGAAATCAATACTTGGCTTCGTTTTTGTACTGTATAGTTTGATTTTCGACGCACAGCGTATTTTTCACTCAAAAATCGTCTAATCCTATGATTATCCTGACCTGTCTCCTGCTTTTACTGGTTGTTTTCGGCCAGAAAATCCTGAAAGAAGTTTAAATCTAGTGCTACGGCACTGGTATGAGCGGCCGTTGTTAAAGACACACGATTCAATTGCCGCCCGCATTACTGATCATTGAAGTGCCCGATGACTCCCCGTCACCGGGCGCTTTTTTGTAACCCGTTAGGCGGCGCGCCGTATAAGGCCGTTTTACTGTTGTGGTTGGCAGATTTTTTGACACTTGCCTGTAAAAATTCGCTTCGTCTGGCAAAAAAAGACTATTTTTTGTCTCAGACGCGATCCCGCCCGATCAGGTTTTTTTATTCCCCAATGCACACTTTTGCCCCCCCCCTTGGGTGTTCTTGCACCGCGTTCAGACGGGTATGAAAAAAACGCTTGAATTACCCCGGCAATTGATGACTTTTGCACCCTAAATATTCCCCTTCACCATGGTAGAATTTACCCGAACGATACTTTCCAATGGCCTGCGGGTGTTGGTACATGAAGATAGAAGCACCCCCTTGGTGGCCGTCAATGTCTCCTATTTTGTGGGCTCTCGCGATGAAAACGCCGAAAAAACGGGCTTTGCGCACCTTTTTGAACACCTGATGTTTGCAGGGAGTAAAAACGTGCCTGATTTTGACGAGCCCCTCCAGCACGCCGGCGGGGAAAACAATGCGTTTACCACCAACGATTACACCACTTTTTATGAAATATTGCCAGCTGAAAACGTAGAGACCGCGTTTTGGCTTGAAAGTGACCGCATGTTGGCGCTGAATATTTCCAAAAAATCACTCGATGTGCAGCGCAAAGTCGTGGTGGAGGAGTTCAAAGAAACATGTTTGAATGAGCCGTATGGCGATTCTTGGCACCACCTATCTGAATTGATGTACCACAAACATCCCTACCGATGGCCGGTAATAGGCTTGGTGCCGGAACACGTGGAAAATGCCAGTTTGGAAGATGTTCGGTCTTTTTACCAATCGTGGTACACACCCTCCAACGCGGTGCTGAGTATTGCCGGCAATATTGATCCTGACGAGGCTGCAGCATTGGCTGAAAAATGGTTTGGAGGTATTCCAGCAGGTGTTTTGCCCAACAGACAGTTGCCCGTTGAGCCCCCACAACAGGGCCCCGCATGGCGTGAAGTGATTGCAAAGGTCCCTGTTCCGGCCATTTATTTGGCTTTTCGTACCCCTGCTCGCTTGGATGCCGATTTTTATGCGGTGGATTTGTTGAGCGACGTTTTGGCTCAAGGGCACTCGTCTAGGTTGTACCGTCGCCTTTTGAAAGAACGCCAAACATTTTCTCAAATTGATGCGTATATCACAGCCAACCTCGATCCGGGTTTGTTTGTGATAGAAGGCAGGCCAGCTGCCGGGGTATCGGTAGAGGAAGCCATCGCTGCCGTGTGGGAAGAATTGGAGCTGTTGAAAAAAGAGCGGATAGAAACCCGAGAGTTGGAAAAAATTCAACACAAATTTGAAAGCACGGTGGTTTTTTCTGAAACCAGCGCACTCAATAAAGCTCAGAATCTGGCGTACTACGAATTGCTCGATCGGGCAGAATTGATGAATGATGAGGTAGATATCTACCTGCAAGTGACGCCGGAAGACCTGTATCGGTGTGCCAATGACCTTTTTCGCCCGGACAATTCGGCAACCCTTATTTACGTTCCTGAGTGATATTATTGTACCCTTTTCATACTGTTGTACGTAAAGGGGGTTCAATTGTTATTCATGACTCGCACCTGCTTTGTTTTTTATTTGGCCCTGCTTGGCCCCTTGTTCCTTTTCCCCAACATCGTTTTTTCACAGGAGCAGCTTGGCATGCGCCTCGAACGTCGTGCCGGAATGTATGCCGCTGCCATCAATCCGGCCAACACCGCCATCAACCCCAACAATTGGGAGGTAAGCCTTTTTTTAGCGGAAGCCTTTTTTCAAAACAACTATGCCTACCTGCAATCGGCCAGTTTGACGCAGGCCCTGCGCAATTCCGGCAATATCGTGTCTGTCGAGGATACGACGCCTGAAAACCCGCCACCAGTAGGGACTGTTTTATTGGACTTTTTTGACGGCAATCGTCCAATGCAGGCGGTGGTCCAAGCCAGGGTGACAGGACCTGCTTTTAGTTGTCGTTTGGGCGACAACAGCGCTGTCGGCACAATTTGATGTGCAGGTGTTGCACCGCGTGTTTGTGGGCGCATTGCTGACCCAGCGGGTGCCACTGTTACACCGCAGTCTGAAAAGACCCAATACCCTGGCCATCGTACCGCGTTTTGAGCGTCGCTGGGCGTCTGTTTCATTGCCCATTGTGTTGAACGACTGGCAATCGTTGCGCGTAGGACTGGCAGCGCGGTTGGGGTGGCTGTACGTTGGTACGGATAATATCGGTAGTTTTGTAAAAAAGAAAAGATTTACGGGCAGTGACGTTTATGTTGGATTGAAAATCAATGCATTTTCGATGGGCCTTCGCCGGGGAGGCGGATCATCGGGTGGTCACAGCACGCGGAGCGGCCGGAATCTGCGAAAGATAAAGTGCTACGAATTTTAGGCGATAACTGACCAACCTAACCAGTTACGGTGTAGATTTGCTCGTGACGCCATCGTCAGGTTTTTTACGAACAATCTTACCCATGCAGCACTGGCAAATAAAAGTCTCGCTCTTTCTGAATTATTTCGTTTTTGCCATCCTGCTCAACAGCGTTGGTACCGTCATCCTTCAGGTTCAAAACAACTATGGTATTACACAGGGGGCGGCCTCCATCTTGGAGGCCTTCAAAGATATTAGCATTGCCCTTGTTTCATTTTTGGTGTCGTCCTATATGGTACGTATCGGGTACAAGCGCGCCATGTTGGTGGGCTTGGGCATGGTGACGGTTGCTTGCTTTATCGTCCCCATGGTGCCGGGTTTTTGGGTTACTAAATTGCTGTTTGCAACGGCCGGGACCAGTTTTGGATTGATAAAAATATCTGTTTTGGCCACCATTGGTCTCATCACCAAAAGCCACAAAGCGCATATCAGCCTGATGAACTACATAGAGTCCTTCTTTATGGTAGGTGTTGTAGCGGGATATTTTGTGTTCAGTTATTTTGTCGATGATCGCAACCCGCAGAGTCTTGCCTGGCTTAACGTGTACTGGTTGTTGGGCATTTTAACGTCGCTTGCTTTTTTTCTGTTATGGTCAGCCCCCTTGGATGAATCGGAGGCCACCGTTGCGACGCCCGACGCTCCGGGCAACGATTTTGCCCAAATGTTTCGTCTTTTAGCGGTTCCTTTGGTGTTGATTTTCATCGTTTGCGCTTTTTTTTATGTGCTGGTAGAGCAGAGCATCATGAGTTGGTTGCCGACCTACAACAGCCAGGTTTTACATCTGCCGACGGCTTTGAGTATTCAAATGGCGAGTATAATGGCCGGTGGTTCGGCATTGGGCCGTGCCATGGCAGGTGTGGTGTTGAAGCGACTCAACTGGTACACCGTGCTTACCGCTTGTCTGCTGCTTGCGGCTGGTTTGGTATTGGTTGCCATTCCACTGGCCGCCGATATTGGTGGGCAGTATGCAACGGGATGGGGAGATGCCCCTTTGGCTGCGTTTGTGTTTCCGCTGATTGGCTTTTTACTGGCCCCCATTTATCCGGCCATTAATTCCTTGATATTGACGAGTTTACCCAAGCATCAACACGGTTTGATGTCGGGCTTGATCATTATTTTTTCTGCGTTGGGCGGTACCACAGGTTCCATCATTACTGGAAATATTTTCGGGAAATTTGGCGGACAAAACGCGTTTTACTTTTCGCTTTTACCCATATCCATTCTGCTGGTGGGCTTATTTTTCTTTAAGAAAATGCAGCGGTTATGATAGACGACCCTCAATTTTTTTACATCCAATCATTATCGCCGCTCTACGAAGCGGTGCAGACGAGCGGTATTTTCCCCGACTCCAAATTTTTTGTTGATTGTACCCCCAAGGTGCCCATTGGCGCAATCTTGGAATCTTACCGCCAGGCCAGTGCCAAGCCCGACTTTCACCTTGGCAGCTTTCTGGAAGCCCATTTTGATTATCCAGATACAACCAATAATGGGTATCAATCGGCCGGAAAGCCCCTTCCTCAGCACCTACAAGAACTTTGGACGGTGCTGACCCGGCTTCCCGGTGAACAAGTCGTTGGGGATTGGCCATCAACGCTCATACCACTTCCAAACCCCTACCTAGTACCCGGTGGCCGGTTCAGAGAAGTGTACTATTGGGATAGTTATTTTACCATGCTGGGTTTGAGGGCGTCCGGACGAACAGCAGATATCCAACACATCGTGGACAATTTTGCCTACCTGCTGGATACGGTGGGCTTTGTGCCCAACGGCAACAGAACCTATTATCTCAGCCGTTCCCAGCCGCCATTTTTTTCCTTGATGGTTCAATTACTGGCAGACATCAAAGGAGACGGAATATACTTACAATACCGACATCAACTGGAGAAAGAATATGCTTTTTGGATGTCGGGAGAAAACAACATCGAGCTTTTTGATGCGCACCGACGGGTGGTTTCACTCGGCGACGGACACCTGCTCAACCGCTACTGGGACGATGATCCAAGACCGCGACCAGAAGCATATCGGGAAGACCTCCACGTAGCCCAACAATCGGGCCGGACGCCGGAAGACCTATACCGAAACCTGCGGGCAGCAGCTGAGTCCGGCTGGGATTTTAGCAGTCGCTGGCTGGCAGATGGAGCGCAATTGGGCACCATTCAAACCACGGACTTGATTCCTGTTGATTTGAATTGTCTTTTGTACTTTTTGGAAAAAACATTGCTGCGCATTTACCGCATGTTGCCTGATCGTGTACCTGTTGATGTATTCAAAGAACGGGCGCGGTTGCGAAAAAATGCCCTTCAGCAGTACTGTTGGAACCGTGACAGCGGTTATTATTTCGACTACAACCATGTACAACAAAAAACGTCTGATGCTTGGTCGTTGGCGGCGGTTTATCCACTCTTTTTTAACATCGCCACACCGGAACAGGCCGCGAAGGTTGCCCACCACCTGGAAGCAAGCTTTCTTCAGCCGGGTGGTTTGAGCACGACACTGCACACAACAGGACAACAATGGGACGCACCCAACGGCTGGGCGCCCTTGCAGTGGTTGTCGTACCAAGGACTGGTGCAGTACGGATACCATGAATTGGCAGAAAAAATCAGACAACGCTGGGTTCTGATCAATGAAAAAACATACGAGGCCACTGGAAAGATGATGGAAAAATACAATGTAATTGACACCACATTTCCGGCAGGTGGGGGTGAGTACCCCAACCAAGATGGCTTCGGCTGGACCAACGGTGTATTTGCCAGTTTTGTATCTCCTCGTTGAAAGTTGGTAAAAACCGTTAATTTTACCCGCTTAAATCGCAACGGGTTTGGTGGCGCGCTGTCTGGCCCAAAAAGGTCCATTTTCTGCCATACTTCGCAGGTTTTTTTGACCGTAGCGCTGCTACGGCCTGCAAAAACCCGCTTCGTCTGGCAAAAAATGGCCACTTTTTTTTCTCAGACGCGACCACCCAACCCGTTACTTTAAATCAATACATGGCATGACCCGTTCTAAACGTTCACAGTCACTTTTACAGTTTGGATTCTTTTGTGGCATCTTGCTATTTGTCAATATTATTGCCAATAGTTTTTATGCCCATTTTGACCTAACGGAGGAAAAAAGATTTACCCTTACACGTCCCACGCGTACGATGTTGAGGGATTTAAGTGCGCAGGTATATGTACAGGTGCTACTGGAAGGGGATTTTCCAGCAGGATTTAAGCGGTTGCAAACGGCTACCCGCGAAATGCTGGACGACTTTCGCTCGGAAACGGGTTACCTGGATTATCAGTTTGAAGACCCTTCTCAGGGAACCCTCGAGGATGTCAACGGACGCCGAAAAGCCCTTGCCGAGCAGGGTATTCAACCGGTAAACCTGCGGGTGGCAGAGCAGGGTGAAACATCCCAAAAACTGATCTACCCGGTGGCGATTTTCCGACTTGGCAGTAAGCAGGTGGTCGTAAAACTATTGGAAAATGAGTCTTCTACCCTGGCGCCGGAGGAGGTCATCAACAACTCCGTCTCCCTTTTAGAATATAAATTTGCAAACGCCATCAAAAAAATACAGGCGCCATCCAGGCCAATCATCTTGTTTGCCAAAGGACATGGTGAGTTGGACGACCTGCAACTGGGTGACTTGGACCGCAGCCTGCGCCAATTTTATGACACAGACCGCATAACGCTCGACTCGGTGGTTCAAATCAAGCCCGAGGAGTGTGCCCTGTTGGTCATTGCCAAACCCCAAACAGCTTTTTCTGAACGCGACAAGTTCAAAATAGATCAATTTGTGATGCATGGTGGGCGGGTTATGTGGCTAATCGACCGCTTGGATGCCAGCCTCGACAGTATGAAACTGACCAGTCGCTTTGTTCCGACCGACTATCCCCTCAATATTGAAGATCTACTCTTCAAATATGGTGTCAGAATACAGCCGGATCTGGTATTGGACATGGAGTGTAGCAAGATCAAACTCGTGGTGGGGCAAGTGGGCAATTCCCCGCAATTCGACCTGTTTCCATGGTATTACCACCCTGCCGTATTGCCCAATGGCAAGCACCCCATTGTCAAAAATTTAGACCGTGTTGATCTGCATTTTTGTTCTTCCATAGACACCATACGGACCAAAACGCCGGTTAAAAAAACGGTTTTGTTGGCCTCCAGCAAGTACAGTCGCCTGCAATTTAGTCCCATTGCCCTTAATTTTGACATACTCAAGTATGAAGCGGATCCCACCAAATTCAACAAAGGGGTACAGCCTGTTTGTGTGTTATTAGAGGGTGTATTTCCTTCCGGTTTTGAAAATCGGGTGTCCGAGGAAATGCAGGATGGCTTAAAAAAGATGGGTATGGAGTATCGGGTTGTCAGCGAGCCTACTCGGATGCTGGTGATCAGCGATGGCGACGTGGCGGCCAATTATGTGCGTGATGCCGCCCAAAAACAGTGGTTGCCACTTGGATACAACCACATGGACAATGCTACGTATGCCAACAAAGAATTGATGCTCAATGCTGTGGAGTACCTCATTGACCCGACAGGCGTCATTGAAGCCCGTACCAAGGAGGTAAAACTCCGCTTATTGGATACCGTTCGTGCCAAGCAGCAAGGCACTTGGTGGAGAGCCCTCAACTTAGGGGCGCCCCTCGTGTTGTTGGGTTTGTTCGGGTGGTTTTTCAACTGGCGTCGAAAAAAACGATACGCGAATTAACTGTCCATCCTTCAACACAACCCGTGATAAAAAGAATTGTAAAAATGACCTTCCGCGAGGACGCGGTAGATACCTTCATCCATGGCGTGTTTGAGCAAAGCAAGCAGCAGATTCGCGCTTTTCCCGGGTGTATGCACATGGAGTTGCTGCGCCAAACCAACAACCCACATGTGTTGTTTACCTACAGTCACTGGGAAAACGAAGCCGCGTTGAACGACTATCGAGCCTCCGAATTGTTTGGTCATACCTGGAAGAAAACCAAAGTCTTGTTTGCGGAAAAAGCGGAAGCTTGGTCCATGGAAATACTCGACTAGCGCCGCCTCTTTAATTACACAAGAAAAGCCCATAAGATGCAAGAAGAAAACAGTGAAGCAAAAGACAATACCCCCAAAAATGGGGCGGAAAAGCGCACCATGAAACAGTGGACTAAAATCCGGGGTGAAAACGCTTGGACGATGTTCAAAGTGATGGCGGAGTTTGTGGATGGTTTTGAAGTCCTCAACAATGTAGGCCCTTGTATTTCCATCTTTGGTTCCGCCCGAACAAAACCGGGTACTTACTACTACGAATTGGCGGTTAAAATCGCCAGTCGCCTGACAGAGGAAGGGTATGGCGTTATTACAGGCGGAGGCCCGGGCATCATGGAGGCTGGCAACCGCGGCGCTTGGATGAAGAACGGTACGTCCGTTGGGCTCAATATAGACCTACCATTTGAACAGCACCACAACCCTTTTATTGCGCCGATGCACAACCTCAAGCACCGCTATTTTTTCGTTCGGAAAGTGATGTTCGTGAAATATGCACAGGGATTTGTCGTCATGCCAGGCGGTTTTGGTACCCTAGATGAGCTCTTCGAGGTGCTAACCTTGGTACAAACCAAAAAAATTAGCCCCGTACCCATTGTCTTGCTGGGCAAAGAGTTTTGGGAGGGTTTGCGTGCTTGGATCGTTGAAATTATGGTGGATCGCCATAAAACCGTGCATGCCGAAGATCTGGATCTTTTTCTCATCACAGATGATTCTGAAGCAGCAGTGCAACACATCAACCAATTCTACGCAGGGCGTGCGGAAGAACTTGCCCCCAATTTTGAGCTTTGATCTTTACACCGACATGGAAAAGGATAAGAAAAAAACGAGGTTTATTTACCAGCCGGAATATCCGGGTGGACCCAAAGAGCTGACAAAGTTTTTGTATGCTCAACTGCGATACCCGAAAGAAGCCTTCGACGCAAGTATTGAAGGAACGGTTTATCTGGAATACGACATCGACCATCAGGGACTGGTGGTAGGCTGCAGGATCCTCAAAGGGATCGGGCACGGGTGCGATGAGGAGGCCATGCGCGTTGCAAAATTGCTCAAATTTGACGTTGCACGCAACCGTGGCGTTCACGTACTGTTCCACCAGAAACTCCGGGTTCAGTTCAAAAAACCCAAGGAAAAACCCGTGAAACAACCAGCCCCAGTGACCACCATGGAGGTGTCCTACACCGTTACACCAACAACCCCTGCCAAATCGGAGGAGCAGCAGCCGGCAAAAACAACCTACAGCTATACCGTTAACCTCTGAGCAAGTCGGTAGGGCCAACGGTACAAGTATTTTTTACAAACATGAGCCACTCCATTGCCGGAATGGCTCATGCGCGTAGAAAACCTAAATGAACAGTCATGTTAGGCAGCCAGATCTTCTACAACGGTTGAAATATGGCCCAACCGGCTCTTGTCGAGGGAATAAAAAATAAACTTACCATTTCTCTCCGTTTGTACAACGCCAGCTTTGCGCAATATCGCCAAGTGCTGGCTCGCTACGCTCTGTTCCAACCGAAGCTTTACATAAATTTCTGTCACCGTCATGCGCTTGTTCTCGTCAAGCAAGTCAATCATGCGCTGCCGCAATTTGTGGTTTACCGCACGCAACACAAGGGCAGCTTTGCGCAATTCTGCGTAGTCCAAGACAATATCGACGTTCACGGTTTTTGGAACAACGGCTTCAACTTTAGCTTTTTTCATATAAATTGTTTTAACAGATGATTCTTGTCAGCTTTTACAATAATATAACGGCCAAAAAGCATGCCAATTTATTTAAAAAAAATTACATAAAAAAATATTTTACTGTGTAAAGTGTTTTATATCATAAGTTAAACAAAATATAACTGTGTTTAAATTGTAATATTAATGTTTTTTATATCAGGTATTGTATGATTAGGTATTGTAATGTTAGGCGGTTTCATGTAAAAAGGCTCAAAGTATGCAACATCTTGAAAATCATTGCTTTGAAATAGTAGTTCTGCTAAATTTGCCAAGTGTATTGCAGAACACCTTACGGGGCTGAACAAAACCGTTTCCTCGGCAAATAGACCGTTTTTTATTTTTTCAACACCGTTCCCTGCGATAACAGCTCGAATTGCTTGATTGGGAAATTCATTCGAAAAAATAAATTTTTCAAACAAATTGTCTTCCAATATAAGGGGCTGTGTGGGGGTTAGTAATTGAAGGTCATGGCTGTACAGGGCTGTCCAAATTTCCTGTCTTCTGGCATCCAAGGCTGGTGCATACACCACTGGCATGGAGTCAAGGGGTGTTTGTTGGTACCAATTTCGTGCCCCCCAGGCGAGTGCCATCAGTGTGTCCACAGCGATGAGTGGCTTATCAAGGGCGTAGCAGATCCCTTTGGCGACGGATGCGCCGACGCGTAGGGACGTATAGGCGCCTGGTCCGCTGCTTAGGGCTACGGCATCGAGCGACGCCAGCGGTAACCCTGCGGATTTTGAACAGGCTTCTATTTGAAGGGTAAGCAGGGCAGCGTGGCTGGATGCATGTAAGGCTTCCTCGTGGGCAACCACCAAGCCGTCCACGACAATGGCGGTAGAGCATACCTCTGAAGCGGTTTCTATAAGTAGTATTCGCGGCATAATGGCGCAAAGATGCGTCAGATTTGGCAGTTTATAAAACTTGAAAAATCCCTAACAGGCGCTAATGGCACCCTTCTTCCAACATTTTCTGAAGCGCTGCATGCTGCATCAAACGCAGAAAGGTTTCCTGATTGTGGTGCGGGTACACTTCCGCCGGTTTTTCTTGAAAAATAAAATCGGCCAATACCAGCCAATTTTGCCATTGGGCCGCGGTTAAAACCCTGCAAAGACAGACTTCTTTGGCTATAAGTGGATGTACGCGTTGTTCCACCTCCAGGGCTTGGTTGATGTAATTGGACACCGTACTATGCGTTGGTCTAAACAACTCTACGCGGTGTATTTGCGGGTCTGTGGGCAAATAGCGGGCCTCAAAAGCATCCCCGGCGCGAAGTGGAAAGCCGTTTTGAAGGAGTACTAACCCAGTGTCTGCTACTGGGAAAACACCCCTTATTTCGCTGCTATCGGCGGTATTAAAGCTGTAAACGCCAATTTTTTGGGCATTGACAACCTCTATGTGCAGAAAAGCCGTGGATGTAAGGCCTTCTCGGGCGAGTTTCAGGGCCTTCGATTTGGACAGGTTGTGTACGATGCTGGTTTGAGACATTTTTTTGATGTCTTGGGATTGGCCGTACTTCAAAAGTCCCAAAAAAAGCAGGAGAATCGTGGCCACAACCCCCAAAATTACCAAGGTCAGCAGTTTGTTGTTTCGCCGATGATCAATGCGTCGGATTTGGTTTCTTGGAGTGTCAACTGTTTTGTTTACCCGAAATTCATAGCCAAAACGCCCGTCTTTCATTTTTTCGAGGATCACCTCGCACAGTTCATCTTCCACAAAAAAAGAGTAGGTAATGGACTCGAGTACGGAGAAGTCAACCTGCATGACCCGACGGTTGCAGTGGATCATCAAATGACCACTCCGGTCGCCGTGGTACAGGCCAATACGATGCTGACCTCCGCAGTCGTCGAGGTAAACCCAGTTAACTTGTGCCATGAGATTGCAAAAATAATCCAAACGCAGTCTTTCTGGTGTGTATTGTCTTTGGGGGCACTACATTTGTTGTTTGGATGACCAAACAAGCTGAATACCGATCCTTTGCTGCCGGCGCGCCGGATATGCCTTTGTTCTTACAACCTTGGTACTTAGATGTCGTTTGTAGAGACGGGGTCTGGGATGCTGTGTTGGTGGACAAGGGGGGGCGCACGGTTGCTGCCTGGCCATATTTTCTCAAGCAAAAATGGTGTTGGAAATACGTTGCCATGCCCCAACTTTGTAAATTTATGGGTCCGTATTTGTTGCCGGAATATCGAAATTTGAACGACGAAACCCGGCTGTACGGAGCATTGTTGGACCTGTTTCCGAGAGGCATTGCAGCGTTTCAGCAGGACTTGAATTATACGGTGACGAATTGGCTACCCTTGTATTGGCGGGGTTTCAGACAAACCACCCGTTATTCTTACACCCTTTCCCTAGAGTCCTCAGAAGCATCAATTTTTAACAACATCAGCCGGAAATACCGTCAGAAAATTCGGGGCGCTGAAGGGAAGCTGGTGGTGGTATCTGATCGCCCTGTTGCTGCATTACTGCGTCTCGTCGATCTTAGTTTTGCCCGTCAGGGCTTGGCTACGCCACTCACGCGGGCATTTTTTTTCTTGCTATACGACGCATTGTCGTCCCGCGGGTTGTGCCGGCTATTTTTTGCTGTTGATCCGGCTTCCAACGCGGTGCACTCTGCTGCATTGCTGGCTTGGGACAGCGGTTCGGCCTACTACTTGGTCAGCGGCGATGATCCGGCGTTGCGGGCTTCAGGCTCGGCGTTGCTGTTGAAATGGGCGGCAATTCGCTATGCAAAAAACACATTGAAGGTGCCGATTTTTGATTTTGAGGGCAGTATGATCCGTGCCATTGAGGTAGGTCGCCGTGATTTTGGGGCGCAGCAAAAACCCTATTTCAGGGTTCAGCGCGAGTGGTCGCCATGGTGGAAATGGGGGAAGCTCCTAACTCGGTAACACCTGTGGTAGTTTGGGGGTATTAATTTCGAATATCTTCTCCCCAGCCCAGTTTTTCCCGTATGGTATTCAGGAAAGTAATGTCTTGTAATTGCACCAGTTTCGTCGAAAAATTATTTTTTCGAATGGCTATTTGGTGGTGGGTTCCAATCAATTCAAAGCGTGAGTCGAGGGTACAAATAAAATTTTCGGCACGACCTTCAATCTCAAAAGACACAACGGAGGCGTCGCAAATAACGATGGGGCGCACGTTGAGGTTGTGGGGCGCAACGGGTGTGATAACGAAGTTGCGTGAGTCTGGAAAAATCACTGGTCCGCCGCAGCTAAGT
>CAIZLM010000094.1 GCA_903933805.1 uncultured Bacteroidota bacterium
ATGTATTTGATGCTTTCTGAAATTGAAAAAGACCGAGGAAATCTTCAACGCATTTTACAATTTATTACCCAAACACAACCAACAAATAATCCGACATAAATATGGCACAACAAGATGTATTGATACAAGTGAAGGTAACTACTGACCTAGAAGCTAGGCATGTACAAAAAGCACTTCAAACCATTGCCAATAATTTCAAAGCGCAAGAGCTTGTTAGTATTTCAAAAAAGATAGAACTACCACTGGTAAAGCTTAAAATCAAAAGCATGATTTAATTAAACGAATATGGCATCCACTAAAGAAAAAATCATTCAAGTTGTCGACAACAACAAAACCATGCTTATCAATGGCGCATTGGTTGTTGGCGGTATTTACCTGACCTATCGTTTGGGTAAAAACATTATTGCTTCTTTGAATAAATCGGATGCTCAAAATAAGGCAGACGATAGTCCCGAGGTACGTCAGGCAATGTCATTGCGATCAGCTATGAATCCATCTGGTATTTCTTGGATGATGAGCATGGATACCACTGATACAAGCACGGTATTGAACACCGCAAAAACCATCACAAATTTAGACAGTGTTCAAAAGGCATATAAAAACCTGTATCAAAATAACTTGCTAGATAATTTACAAAACGAGTTGTCGACCAGTGAATACCAGAAGTTTCTTACCATCATCAGTTCGAACACAAATAAAGATACCTCACATGGTGGAGCACCGCCAGTTCAGTTTGCTAAAGCGAATCAATTAATCGTAGCTAAAAAAGCAGTGTCACTTCGAAGTTCTCCCGATGCAAGTAATCATGGAGCGTTTTACGAAGTGTTTTCAGATAAAAACATTCTTCGCCAGGCTTATGCAGGTGAATTTTTAGGTTATGCAACAGGCAGACAACAGTTTGATGAAGTTAATAATGTCAAATTCATTGAGGTTGCATACGTCATCAATGCGGTGAACGCCCCTGCTGCCTATAAAAATAAAAACAAAGTACGTGTTAGCTTTTGGGTTTCTAGTTCCTCTTTGTACGTGGACATTTTCACTTATTACAAGAACATGTTTGATGCTTATCCAAGCACAAAGAAACTAACAGGTTGGAAAAAACCACCTGACTTTTTTACCCTAAAAGGTATTCCAATGCCACGCTTATTGACCAGGATGAATACGCCTGTGCTAAATGAACGATTGATTCCAATTGCACATGCAGGGCCCAATACAATTTTAGGAAAGCTCATTATGAGCATGAATACAGGAAACGGCGAGTACTTACAATTTCAAACAGTAGACGATACCCTAAGATGGGTTGACAAACGATACATTCAATTACAAGAGCAATCATGAGTTTAAAAACCGAACAATACGTAGTCAATAACTACCAATTTGCAAAAAAGGCAGGCGATCGATTCAAAATGGATCCTCTGGTTATTTTGGCGCAAGGCTCTTTCGAAAGTGCCTGGGGAACCTCCAATTTATCAACCAAACACAATAATTTTTTCGGTATCACCGCAGGTGGTAAACCCAATGAATTCTGGAAAGGCGGTGTTTATCAAGCACAAAATCAATACAAGTTAAAGTTCAGAACATACGCATCACCACAGGATAGTTTTAATGACTTTGCACGCTTGATTTCAGCCAATTACAAAACGGCTCATGCCGCAGGAATGGATTACAAAAAGTATGCTGATAAGATTGCTCATAGTCCATACATCTCTGAAAAAAACGGAGACAACAGAAACGCTTACATGAGAGGTTTGATAGCCAATTATGAAAGCATACTCGAGATAGCTAAAAAAAAAATCTTCTTGTCAAAGGTGGATTCTCCCTCGCAGGAGCAGCAATAATCTTTTTGACAGGCAGATACATTTATAAAAACTGGATAAAGAAAAAGTAATGGCATTCACACTCACACAGGTAAGAACAGGAGAACAAAAGAATTTCTCTGTCCGCGAAATCCTAGAACTTCTAGGAGATCCGATTAACAATGAAATCATCATTCATGGTGAAAGCTACCGAATTAATAATGTACAGGGAGACCTTGGCGGCGGTGGCGGTTCAACGGATAGCGGTACATGGAGAGCTGATTGGCAAAAAGTACCCTTGACAATTGGAGTAAGTGGCCAAAATCAGTTTTCGGTAAACCTAAATACTTCAGATCCTGAAGGACTTTTCCTTGCAGTGAACGGAGCGATTTACGACTACGGAATTAACAGTGCATTTGATATTTCATCAGGTACACTAAACTGGCATGGAGGATTCAATTTGGAGCCAACAGACCATGTATATATCAAATTTTTAACCCTAGTAAACAACTAAAAACAATAACACAACATGAGCGAATTTATTAAAATCAAACAGATTGAAGGTCTATCGGCTGACCTAGCAACAAGAGCATTGGATGCTCAGGTTGTCAAAATCGCCAACAATTTATCAGATGTTAACGCTGGTACAGCTCGAACAAACCTTTCATTGTATTCCAAAACGGAGGTAGATGCATTGGTTATCGGTGCAAGAAATGCCTTCAACGTAGCTGATACGACTGCTCGTAACGCCTTGACTGGATTAAAAGTTACCGACCGTGTGTTTGTAAACGATGACGGAGATACCAAGTGGGCATTGTACATTGTTACAGCGGTTACAACTGGAACGGGTTCCACTTCTACTTTCAAAAAGATTGCGGATGAAGACTTGTTCACCAATGCCTTGACCGCTGCGGCAGTAAAAGCATCTTACGAAAGCAACGCTGATACGTTTGCATTCAACGGAACCTATAAAGGTAAATTGGATAAAATCACGGTTGCGGCAAACGTAAACCTTGACACCATTAAATCAACAGCAGATTCAGCGCTTGCAAATGCAGCCACTGCTCAGTCAACGGCAAACAGTGCATCAACAGCGGCGAGTTCTGCTCAAAGTACTGCAAACAGTGCATCGACTGCTGCCGCTGCTGCACAAACAACGGCAAATAATGCTGCAACCGCTGCGGCTACTGCACAAAGCACGGCCAACTCAAAAGAAGATGCTTTTACCGAAACGATTTAAACATACACTGCGCTAACAGGTGCGGCAAATACTGCGGATTCTGTAACCCTTTCACAAACCC
>CAIZLM010000095.1 GCA_903933805.1 uncultured Bacteroidota bacterium
GGCACTCCCCGGATTCAAGGAAAGTTGTTGCCGTTGACTTGTCCGGCTACTAGCGACTACGCCCGACCTCCGTTCTGTCTGCCTCAAATTTACCAGACTGCGAAGCCTTGGTTTGCACAAAACGGTGTCTGTGATTTTTTTTACTTGGTTGGGTGACAGGCCGGCTGGCCCAAATAAGTGCCACCTTGGTCTTTGTATTTTTTTAACGGGTTGGGTTTATTTTACTAAACCGCCGCCGGACCTAGGCCAAGATATTAGCCGATACAGACTGATTTGATAGGTGATTCGCAACTGCTTGGTTGTGGGGCCCGCCTGTCCCAAAAAAACCATTTTCCGCCATACTTCGCAAATTTTTTTGTCCGTAGGGATGTGTTACAGCCTACAAAAATTCGCTTCGTATGGCAAAAAATGGCTACTTTTTTTGTCTCAGACGCGACCTCCTAAACGGTTCCGAATGCTTTTTTGATTCTTTTGCGTCTTTTTTATTCAATTTTCCCCAACCTCTTTCAGCATACTGTACATGCTCTACCAATTCCCCGCTTTCTTGTTTGGTAACCCATCTAAAATCACGAGGAACCTAATTTTTTAAGGCGAAACTCAGCCCCAAAATGATTCTGGCAGGGGTGGTACTAAAGGAATACTTGTCGCCGAAAAACGTAATGTGGTCGCCTGTTTTTGAGAAGAAGTTGCCCTCGTATCTGACATCAAAGCTAAATTTTCCTTTTCCAAAGCCTATACCTGTCTGGTATCCCCATTTCATTTCTTTGTATCTGGCTTTATAGCCCTTGATATCGATAAGCTCTGACTTAGAATGTAAAAATAAATGGCCAACCGGACCACCTTGTATTCGTACACGCCCGAGTTTCATGCCCACCAACACCGGCATGTCTAAATATTGATATTTTTCTTTATATAAAGTTTTTCCCAAATTTGAATCATCGAATTTATAGTTGGTGTGATTTGAATTGAATACTAATTCTGGCTGAACATATATTCTTTTACCAAAGCGGAAAAATATGCCAAATTGTGCGCCAAAGGTGAAATTGTCTATAAACAGCTTGAACGGAGAGCCTCCAGAAACTACCACAATGTAGTTTGGATTGTCGATCTGGGTATTAATGCCACCCTTGACACCATAGTTGAAAAACTGGGCTTGTGCCATGTGACTCCCTAAAAGCAGGAGAATTACAATAAATTGATTTTTCATAGTTGTTTTATTCGATTTTAGTTACAGGTTAGGTGGTTTTAAACGATGGGTAGAAATTCAGAATGCACGTATCACACGCCGTAGTCGGTCGTCTCCTCCCTCCTAGCGCTGTTGCGCTGCTTCACTTTCCCCTTTGCTCACTAGAAGACCCGTCAGCACTACAGACTGACTAAAAGAAACGAGCCACGCGGAAGCCCAGGGTTTGGTCGCGGAACGTCGGAAGGTTGCGATCGCGCGTGGCTGCCCGGCAATTCCGCGGAAAGTCGAAGGAACTACCACCGCGAAACACACGGTCAACGCCGGCAACTGGGCCACTCGGATTGAGAATATTGTTGCTGGGGTATTCATCGTACCAGTCGTAACACCACTCCGACACATTGCCGCTCATATCGTACAAGCGGAATAAGTTGGCATTTTTTCCGGTTTTTACAGGCTTTGACTCTCCTCCACTATTGGAATCATACCATGCAACCGAAGTAACATCATTGCTTCCGGAGTAGATCTGGTTGTTGATGCCACCTCTTGCCGCCCGCTCCCATTCTGCTTCGGTGGGCAAGCGATAGCCTGTTGC
This sequence comes from uncultured Bacteroidota bacterium, assembly GCA_903933805.1. Taxonomy (GTDB): domain Bacteria; phylum Bacteroidota; class Bacteroidia; order Chitinophagales; family Saprospiraceae; genus M3007. The sequence continues at coordinate 1,779 of CAIZLM010000095.1, forward strand.
AACTGGGTTCCAATAGACTATTCCACTATTGGGTAATGACCACTTGGTGCCATTTCGACCGTAGATTTCTGAATACGTATTGTTGATTGGGTTATAATTGGAATAATAGCAAGGTACCAACCCTTGTATTTCGGAAAGTCGATTGCAAAACACCACCGCATCGTACCAACTTACCGATTCAACAGGGCATTTCTGACAAACGTTGTTGTAACTTGGATTGTCTATTTTGGTGCCCATTACCTCTAGCCATTGCGCCTGGGTAATCTCTGTCTCACTGATCTGAAAAGTACTTAGGGAGACTGTATGTACGGGCAATTCATCTGGGTTGCAAGCTTCCAAAGCCCCACCATTACACCCCATAAAAAAATCGGCATTGGTGGCTGGTATCGTGACCAATTCCGGATAATTGGGTTCAACTGGAACTACTTCGGATTTGCACTGCAAAAAACCTAAAATGACCGTAAAACCAGCAAGTAATCGAAGATATTTGATTGTTTTCATCGTAATTTTTTTGAAAGGTTTAAGTTAAATTTCATAATAATTGGTTAGCGTGGTCGCGTCTGAGACAAAAAAGAGGCCATTATTTGCCAGCCGAAGCGAATTTTTACAGGCCATAGCAGCGCGCTACAGCTAAAAAAAATACGAGCAGCAGGACAGAAAACCGGTCTTTTGGGGCCAGACAGCGTGTCGCCCAACGTGTTGCATTTCATATAGTAAGGCGCAACTGAAACCGTTTGCTCCTTCACCGCGCCAACGGAATCTCCCGAACCACCCGAAAACCCAACATGTAACTCTTTTCACGCGGGGCTATGCCATCTCTGTACGTCACCCGACTCTGACGCGGAGTCAAATGCCACGACCCACCCCGGTTGACGCGGTACCGGGATGTGCCCGCAGTAACGCCTTCTGAATAGGGCTTATACCACTCCACA
>CAIZLM010000096.1 GCA_903933805.1 uncultured Bacteroidota bacterium
CTGGTTAGCGTGGTCGCTTCTGAGACAAAAAAGTAGCCATTTTTTCTCAGACGAAGCAGATTTTTGCAGGCTGTAGCAGCGCTACGGTCAAAAAAATCTGCGAAGTATGGCAAAAAATGGGCCTTATTGGGCCTGACCGCGTGCCACCTAACCAGTTACAAAAGTAATAGAATTGCAGTGTCCGGCGCTTACCCACAACAATGGCGTGGGCAAGTGCACTGGAATTGTTGACTAAGCGTTCACAAAGTCTTTGGAAGCTTTTTTACGCTCAAAATCTTTGAGATATACCTTGCGAAGGCGAATATTTTTGGGTGTTACTTCTACATATTCATCTTCCTGTATGTATTCCAATGCTTCTTCCAGGGTAAACTTACGCGGAGGCGTCAGAGAAGTTTTGTCATCGGAGCCGGATGCCCGGTGGTTGGTTAGCTTTTTCATGCGGGTGACGTTGATCACCAAATCTCCAGGGCGGTTGTTTTCACCGATGACCTGACCTTCGTACACTTCTTCACCAGCATCCACAAAGAAAACACCGCGGTCTTGCAGGTTGTCCAGCGAGTACGCAATAGCAGTTCCGGTATCCATTACGATGAGTGAACCATTCTGGCGGCCCGGAATATCACCGCGCCAAGCTTCATAACCCATAAAACGGTGGGTCATGATCGCCTCACCCTGGGTGGCAGTCAGCATGTTGGAACGAAGTCCAATGATACCCCGTGACGGCATTTCGAAACGCAGCAAAAAGCGATCTGCTTTGGGCTCCATACTTTTCATGACACCACGACGGCGCGTCACCATTTCAATACATTTTCCACTGGTGCTTTCCGGCACGTCAATGGTAAGTTCCTCGATCGGTTCACATTTTTTGCCATCAATCAACTTAACGATAACCCTTGGCTGTCCGATTTGCATTTCATAACCTTCTCGGCGCATGGTTTCAATCAGGATGGAAAGGTGCAAAACACCACGGCCAAACACCATGAATGAATCAGCACTATTGGTTTCTTCGAGGCGCATGGCCAAGTTTTTTTCCAACTCTTTTTCCAAACGCTCCCGCACGTGGCGGCTGGTCACAAATTTGCCTTCCTGACCGAAGAAAGGGGAATCATTGATCGTAAACAACATACCCATGGTAGGCTCATCAATGGAGATGCGCTCCAAGGCTTCCGGATTCTCGTAATCAGCAATGGTATCGCCAATTTCAAAACCATCCACACCCACCACAGCACAAATATCGCCTGCACTGACCTCCTGCGCTTCTTTTTTAGCAAGTCCGTCAAACACATAAAGCGCCTTTACACGGTGCTTCTGAATGGATCCGTCACGCTTCACCAAAGAACACATCTGACCGCTTACGAGCTTTCCGCGCAACAAACGACCAATGGCAATACGACCGATAAAAGTGGAGTAATCCAAGGAAGTAACCAGCAATTGCGTAGTGCCTTCTGTGATTTTTGGCTCCGGAATGTATTTGATGATATCATCCAGCAAAGCACTGATGTCTTCTGCTGGCGTTTTCCAGTCGTGGCTCATCCAACCCTGTTTGGCAGAGCCAAATACAACCGGAAAGTCAAGTTGTTCTTCTGTGCCATCCAAGGCAAACATAAGGTCAAACACCTGCTCGTGGGCCCAATCAGGGTTACAGTTGAGCTTGTCCACTTTGTTGATTACCACAATGGGTTTTTTACCCATCTGGAGCGCTTTCTGAAGTACAAAACGCGTTTGTGGCATCGGACCCTCAAAAGCATCTACGAGCAACAACACGCCATCGGCCATGTTGAGCACGCGCTCTACTTCCCCTCCAAAGTCTGCGTGACCAGGGGTGTCAATGATGTTGATTTTGCAATCTTTCCAACGGATCGCCACGTTTTTGGCCAAAATCGTAATGCCACGCTCCCGCTCCAAGTCATTGCTGTCCATGATGAGATCACCGGTCAACTCATGTTCTTTAAATACCTTGGCGGCATGGATCATTTTGTCAACCAGGGTCGTCTTACCGTGGTCAACGTGGGCGATAATGGCAATGTTGCGTATATTTTTCATGAATGTGCCCACTGGGCGTGTGCTTTTTTAAAAAGAACCGCAAAGGTACGTTTTTTTAAGCCGGGAAAAAAGACTTGATTGTATTAGAATTTGTTAACGATGGACGAAATTTTAAGAAAGATTTGGCTGGAGGGCTAAATAACAGGTGTTTACAAAATAAAATTCTACTAAAATTATTGTTCAGCAGCCAACATCTTCTAAAAAAGTGAGCCTGTCTGAGACAAAAAAGTGAGCCATTTTTGCCAGACGACGCAAATTTTTGCAGGCCGTAGCAGCGCTACAGTCAAAAAAAATCTGCGAAGTAGTACGGAAAATGGACGTTTTTGGGCCAGCGTGCGTGCCGCCTAACCAGTTGCGTTACAACATAAGAGTGGCGTTTATTCCAGTTCACAACCTATATTCATGCAGCTGCCATGCCCTAAAATTCTGTTGGCGCAGTCACAACCATTTCTTTAAACGGATATACCTGCGCCAACAGACCAACATTGATCAAACTTTTTAAGCGATTAAAAGTGTTTTCCCCTTGCGGGAATGGTCATTGTACGTTATACAGAGCGACAAAACAGGTTTTGCAAGCAAAACCAAACTGGTAATACATAATTTTTAACATTAATATATCATAGAATTAATATGCTTTATTTCTTGGTAATTTTGAACTCAAACGCTTGCTCAACACCTCCTTCACCGCGCCAACGGAATCTCCCGAACCACCCGAAAACCCAACATGTAGCTCTTTTCACGCGGGGCTATGCCATCTCTGTACGTCACCCGACTCTGACGCGGAGTCAAATGCCACGACCCACCCCGGTTGACGCGGTACCGGGATGTGCCCGCAGTAACGCCTTCTGAATAGGGCTTATACCACTCCACA
>CAIZLM010000097.1 GCA_903933805.1 uncultured Bacteroidota bacterium
GCCACGATACCTTCAGGCCCGCACCTTTGCGTTTTCCAAAAGATGACGCATCATTTCCTTGGCACGAAAAAGTTGCGCCTTAACGGTCCCAATGGGTACGTGGAGCTGCTCAGAAATCTCCTCATAGCTCATTTCTTCGTAAAAACGAAGCTCAATCATCTTGCGAAAACGGGGCGTTAAACGCTGCAATATGGTAGTTACCATCGCAATACGCTCTTTTCGGATGACTTCCTCCTCCGGGTTCAACAATCCATCAGACAAATTGGAAAGCGCGGAAGCATCATAGTCTGCAAGGTGCTTGTGCGCAGGCCGGCGGCGACGGGCAAAATCAACACAATTGTTGGAAGCAATTTTGTACACCCAAGTGCTGAACGCAAACGAAGGGTTGTACGTTCCCAACTTGAGAAATACTTTGCCAAATGTCTCCATCGTCAAATCCTGAGCATCCGAACCATTGTGCGTCCGATGTCCAATAAATTGAAAAATGGGCGACCGATAACGGTCAAAAAGAAGGGTAAAAACGCGCTCATCTCCATTGATGGCTTGCTGGACAAGCTTGAGATCCTCGTGCGCACGGGGGGATTGACGCTGTTTAGGCGTATTGCGTGATTCCATGAAAACGTGAGTTGATTAAATAAATAATTAAAAATAGCGTGAAAGTCTTGAAGTAGAACCTGATTAAGCACCAAGATCAACATCAAGGCACAAATATACTGGTTTTATCGATTAAATTACATCGCTCCAAAAAAAGTGAAAAAATATTCCAAAAAGTGATTGGAGACCACCTACAGTAGAGGTCGAAATTGCCACCTTTGCGGCACTGTTATGAAGCGAATCATCATTGCCATAGACGGCTACTCTTCCTGTGGCAAAAGCACCCTGGCCAAAGCGCTGGCCAAAGCGCTGCACTACGCATACCTGGACTCCGGTGCGATGTACCGGGCGGTAACCCTGTTTTTTCTGGAAAATAACATTGACTACAACGATCCGGAAAAGGTGACTTGGGCCTTGCAGCACATTGAAATTCACTTCGAAAGGGTTGATGGCCAAAACTGTACGTTTCTCAATGGCGTGAATATTGAACAAGCGATTCGGGAAATGCGGGTGAGCCAACACGTGAGCCCCGTTGCCACCATTTCAAGCGTCCGCCGCGCGATGGTGCGTCAACAACAGGCCATGGGCAATCGCAGGGGCATTGTGGCCGATGGCCGCGACATTGGCACTGTCGTATTCCCCGATGCCGAACTCAAAATATTCCTCACAGCAGACCCAGACGTGCGGACCAGTCGCCGACACCTCGAACTGGCCACCAAGGGCATAAAAGCCGACCGGAACGACATTCAACACAACCTGCTCGAACGAGACCAAATTGACTCCAATAGGTCGGATAGCCCCCTGCGTCAAGCAGCCGATGCCGTTGTCATCGACAATACCCTGCTCTCTGAATCGCAACAGTTGGCACAAGCACTGGCCATGGCCAAAGAAAAAATGTGACGACTGCGGCGGTTGCGTCTGAGACAAACAAATGGGCCTTTTTTGGTCAGAAATCCCTCAGCCGTTGCGACAAACAAGCCACTCGTAAATATGAAACCCTGGAAAAAGCCCGCTCTGGCCCTACTGAATCGGTGGCGGAATAAACGCACCGCCAAGATCCACCATCTTACCCTACAGTCTGTGGCGCTGGAGCGGGATGTTAAGATAGATGTGTATGTTCCCCCCGGATATGATCCTGATTGTGCCTACCCTTTTGTGGTGTTCAACGACGGGCAGGATCTGCCCCGCATGGGTTTTATCGACATACTGGACCCGCTGTTTGACAACCAAACCACACCACCCTTTCTTACCATCGGGGTACACGCCGCTTCCGACCGCCAACGCGAATATGGCACTGCCAGAGAACCCGACTATAAAAGCAGGGGCGACAAAGCCGCCCTATACACCCGATTTGTGCTGGATGAATTACTGCCTTTTCTGTACCGTCACTACAGCCTGACGGAGCTTTCCTCCCAGCGCGCCTTCGCCGGATTTTCGCTTGGTGGCTTGTCTGCTTTCGATGGCGGTTGGGCCAATCCACAGGTATTTGGCACGATTGGGGTTTTCTCCGGCGCCCTCTGGTGGCGTTCATCGCCCGTAAAGCCTGAAGATCCCGATGCCGATAGAATTATGCACGACATTGTGCTGCAAACACCCACCATCGATGCCAACCAACGTTATTGGTTTCAATGCGGAACCCTCGACGAGGAAGACGACCGAAACAACAACGGGATCATTGATGCCATTGATGACACCCAAGCCTTGATGGCGGCACTATTTCAAAAGGGTGTTCAACAGGGCTCCGTTCGGTACCTGGAAGTGGCGCAGGGCCGACACAACCCGGAGACGTGGGGGGAAGCGATGCCCGATTTTCTACACTGGGCGTTCAACCCTTGAGCAAAAAAACCGCTTTCTCATCCTATTTTACACGCCGCATTGCATTCCAAAGGCTAAAACCCCTACCTTTGCTTCGCATTTTTTTACAAACCGCCCCCGCCGTTCGTATGGCGCACGGGCACCCGACTGTTGTATGGCCGGGCTAAAACACCTTATTTGCTATGATTAACATCACTTTTCCCGACGGCAACATTCGTCAGTATGCCGCCGGCGTAACCGCTTTTGATGTGGCGAAAAGTATCAGCGAGGGCCTCGCCCGCGTTGTGCTGGCGGCATCGGTCAACGGCGAAGTACGCGACCTGAGCCGATCCATTGACGCCGACGCAAGTATCGTATTCCACAAATGGGACGATAAAGAAGGCAAACAGACGTATTGGCACTCCTCCGCCCACCTGCTCGCAGAGGCCCTGGAAGCACTTTACCCAGGCACCAAATTCGGCATCGGACCCGCCATTGACAACGGGTTTTACTACGATGTGGATACCGGCGACCGCACACTGACGCCCGCCGACTTTGCGAAAATTGAACAAAAAGTGCTCGAATTGGCCAGGACCAAGAGCGAGTACAAGCGGACCGACGTTTCAAAAGCCGATGCCATCCAGTATTTTACCGAAAAAAAGGATGAATACAAATTGGAACTCTTGGAAGGCTTGGAAGACGGCACCATTACTTTTTACCAACAAGGCAATTTTACCGACTTGTGCCGTGGACCGCATATTCCCAGCACAGAAAATATTAAAGCGGTAAAAATATTAAACCTGGCGGGTGCTTACTGGCGTGGTGACATCACTCGGAAACAACTGACCCGTATTTATGCCATCACCTTCCCCAAACAAAAGGAACTCGAAGAATACCTGGTGCTGTTGGAGGAAGCAAAAAAACGGGATCACCGCAAATTGGGCGCAGAATTGGAGCTCTTTATGTTTTCTGAAAAAGTAGGACAAGGGCTCCCACTTTGGTTGCCAAAAGGCACGGCCCTGCGGCAGCGATTGGAAGACTTTCTGAAAAAAGAACAGATAAAAAGGGGCTATCAACCCGTCATTACCCCACATATCGGTTCTAAAAACCTCTATGTCACCAGCGGTCACTGGGAAAAATATGGCGCTGACTCTTTTCAGCCCATCCTCACCCCCCAAAAGGATGAGGTGTTTCTGCTCAAACCGATGAACTGCCCGCACCACTGCGAAATTTACGGCTATAAACCGCGTTCCTACCGCGAATTGCCGGTGCGAATTGCCGAATTTGGCACCGTGTACCGCTATGAAATGTCGGGCGAATTGCACGGGCTGACCCGGGTACGCGGCTTTACGCAAGACGATGCCCACATTTTCTGCACCGAAGACCAACTAAAAGACGAGTTTCTTGGGGTGCTCGACCTCACACGCTTTGTGCTGGCCAAATTGGGCTTCGACAAATTTACCGCCCAAATAAGCCTCCGAGATCCCGACAACAAAACCAAATACGTCGGTACCGACGAAAATTGGCGCAAAGCAGAACAAGCCATCATTGACGCCGCCGCTGAAGTCGGCCTTCAAACCGTAACAGCTTTCGGTGAAGCCGCTTTCTACGGACCAAAACTAGATTTTATGGTGAAAGACGCGCTCGGTCGATCCTGGCAACTCGGCACCATTCAAGTTGACTACAACCTGCCGGAGCGCTTCGACCTGACCTACGTGGGTGCTGACAACCAGCCACACCGACCCGTCATGATCCACCGGGCACCTTTCGGTTCCATGGAACGATTTACAGGGGTTTTGATTGAGCACTGCGCCGGCAAATTCCCACTTTGGCTGTCCCCAGAACAGTTTGCCATTCTGCCAGTATCCGACAAATTCGTCGAATATTCCTACCAGGTGAAACAAGCGCTGGAAGCCGAGGATTTGCGTGGATTTGTGGACGACCGCAACGAAACCATCGGACGAAAAATACGCGACAACGAACTGAAACGCATTCCTTTCCTGCTCATTGTCGGCGAAAAAGAAGTAGAAGGTGGAACGGTCAGCGTGCGGAAACAAGGGGGCGACGGCGACCAAGGAGCCGTCAGCGTCAGCGCCTTTGCCAACATGGTAAAAGAACTGCTGTAGTACGACACGATTCGCCAGGGGAAATTATTCCCTCCGCCACAAGTTTGGAAATAACAACAACTCGTATTATCTTTGCGGGCCTTTTTGTAAAGTAATCACTTACTTTGCAAAAAAAGATATTAATTTCACTTAATTTTCTGATTATCAACATGTTCGCAATCGTTTCCATCGCCGGTCAACAATTCAAAGTTGAGGAAGGTCAGCAGATCTTCGTCCACCGGCTGGCAGCCAACGTAGGAGATTCCGTCTCCTTCGACGCCGTGCACCTGCTCGACAATGACGGTAAAGTAACCATCGGCACCCCCAATATCAGTGGCGCTTCCGTAAGCACCAGTGTCTTGGACCACGTGAAAGGTGACAAAGTCATTGTTTTTCACAAAAAACGCCGCAAAGGTTACCGCAAAAAAAATGGCCACCGCCAGTCATTTACCAAAATTAAGATTGAGTCCATCAAAGCGTAACGACTCTTCTTCCCTCTAAAACCGTTCAAAATTCACAGTTCATCATTCATTATTAAGAATCATGGCACACAAAAAAGGTGCGGGTAGTTCAGATAACGGCCGCGACAGTAAAAGTAAACGCCTTGGCGTAAAATTATATGGTGGTCAGGTGGCCATCGCCGGTAACATCATCGTTCGTCAACGTGGTACCAAATTTCACCCAGGTGAAAACGTTTACATGGGACGTGACCATACCCTCCACGCCCGCGTTGACGGCAAAGTGGTGTACACCCGCAAACGCGACGACCGCAACTACGTGAGCATTATGCCCATCGTAGACGAAGTCTCCGATGCGCCAACCGTCGTTGCAAAGGCTCCAGCCGCTAAAAAAGTGGCCGCTGCGACCCCAACAACGGAAACTGCACCGGTAAAAGCAGTAAAAAAAGCGGAAGCTGCCGTTGCTGAAGTGCTGGAATCAGCCGCTCCAGCCGCCGATAAAAAAGCCGCCGCTCCAAAAAAGGACAAAGCACCAAAACTCGATGACTTGAAAATCATCGAAGGCGTCGGACCAAAAATTGAAACACTTCTGAAAGACGGTGGTATCAATACCTGGGCTGAATTGGCTGCTGCACCAGTAGATCGCTTAAAGGAAATCCTTGAGGCCGCTGGACCACGCTATCAGATTCACGACCCAAGCACTTGGCCAGCACAAAGTAAGTTCGCTGCGGAAGGCAAATGGGACGAGCTGAAAGAATACCAAGAAATGCTCCTCGGTGGCCGCGATGCCGGATAGTCTCTATCAGCGAAACTACTGCTTCAGCGCTTTGGGTCATTACTATCGTTTTTTTGACTCAGGCGTCATCACCTAGATGCTTACAAAACATTATTGTTGAAAATGCCGCTTCTTCAAGCGGCATTTTCTTTTTGTAACCAGATACAAAACAACACAACCAACATGACGGCTCCGGTACCGCTGTTCCAATTGCTACTCGTGTTTCTTGGTGGCGGCCTCGGCAGTGTTTGCCGCTGGGGGCTGGGATTTGCCCTACAACCACTGCTGCCAAAATTCCCCTTCAATACCTTACTCGCCAACGGAATGGCCTGTTTGGTGCTGGGCGCCGTGCTGGGGCTGTATGCCACCGGCAATGTTTCTGAAGAACGTAAACTACTGCTGGCGACCGGGTTTTGTGGCGGATTCAGTACTTTCTCAACCTTTACCGCCGAAACTTGGCAACTCATTCAAAACAGCCACTACTGGGCCGCTACTGCCAATGTAATCGGTAGTTTGGCAGTCTGTTTTGTTTGCCTACTTTTGGGTCTTAAATTGACAGCCTAACCACACCACCACCATCACATCATGAACCAGGATATTCAAGATCGCCTGCAACTGCTGGAGGAGAAGTATTCCGCCATGGGGCAAGACATGAAGTCGTACCTAGACGGACTGCTGCACGCCGATTACCTCACTTACTGGGATTATATCCACTTGGATACCCTGCTCAGCCTGCAGAACCCCCGCACGCCCATCCCGGATGAACGGATTTTCATCATGTACCACCAAATTACCGAGCTGTACTTCCGGCTGATTCTGGATGCCATCGGACAGTTGGCAGCCACTCCTTCGCCCTCATTGACGTTGATGAAACGACAATTGGTGCGGCTGAACCGCTATTTTGAGCAATTGATCCAATCCTTCGACATCATGGTAGATGGTATGGACCGCGACGAATTCCTGCGCTTCCGCATGAGTTTGCTGCCTGCCAGCGGCTTTCAGAGCGTACAGTACAGAATGATTGAGATTGCCAGCACCGATATGGGGCAATTGGTACACGCAAGCAAGCGCGAACTCACCCAAGGCGTTTCGGATGTCGAACTACTTTGCCCTGTCTTGTATTGGCGTTCAGGCGCGACAGAGTTGGCTTCCGGCAAAAAAACCCTGACGCTTCGGCAGTTTGAAGAAAAATACGCTGCTGAAATTGTCCGCTTTGCCCAAGGCTACCAAAGTGTAAACCTCCGGAAGTTGTGCCAAAATTACAGCGCTGAGGCGCAACAAGACCCCGAATTAGTTGGGCTGTTGCGTCAGTATGACCTGAATGCCAATGTGCGCTGGGCCCTGTCCCATTACCGTTCAGCAGTGCGCTACCTGGATGCCAAACCCAAAGAGATCGCAGCAACCGGCGGTACCAACTGGCAAAAATACCTGCCTCCCCGGCTCCAATGCATCGTGTTTTTCCCGGAATTGTGGTCTGCTGAGGAACTGGAAAGCTGGGGTACCTTTCAGTAAGGTAAAATCCGCACGACGACGCATCACAACATGTTCTAATACATCATTTGGCGCAGATCTACGTTCTTCTGCGGTTGTAGGGCAAATGGCTCGCAGAGGTTGCTGACCAACTCCGCCTGTTCAAATTGTCCGAGATTTTCGAGATAACAACAGTGCTCCAAATAGACGGTATCCCTGCGGGCTCCGAAAAGCGTGTGCCAATAGCGGGCATTGATGTGTAAACCGGCACTTTTACCGGGCAACAGCGGAAGAACATCAAAACGATCCCGGCCTTTAGCGCCGAATTGGGGGTAAAAATCGTCACATACTTCCACCCAAATCTCGTCTTCTTTTCGTCGTAACTTAAAAAAATTAGACAAATGAAAAGAACCCGCCAGGTTTATCCAAGACCAATCATGGTCGTTGTGCAAGAGCAAGGTATTGGAAACTGGTGGGGCAGTCGATGCTAAAATACCCTCCGTAAGCAGCAATTTCCCCTTGCGGATGCATCCGTTGGACAGCATGAAATTATTATTCCAGGTGGGTAAATGGGCAGAAAGTGCCCGATAATCCGATTTGTTCCATTGGATTTCCTGGGGGATGTAACGCAATACCGTGGTAAGATGTTGAAACGTATAAACCATATAAAAGGAACTACACTGAAACACGGTAAAAACCAAGGTGGTAGCTTCTGAGGCGAAAAAATAGGCCTTTTTTGCCCCCCAGGACAGCGTACCACCCAATCAGTTTAACCATACACTAAAATTCAACGCGATAGAGCACATCCGGGAAAAAGCCAATTTGATACGTTTTACCCACCACACCACGCTGAACGTTGTAACGGGCAGCAAACACATTCTTTTTGTTGGTCACATTCTGAAAATCCAAGAAAAACGTTTGTGACAATTTGCGCTGGTTGCTGTTGAGCCGAAGGCCAATTTTAACATCCCACCGGAAATAATTTTCGTACCGAAGGCTGAAGGCCTGATCTTCCCACAATACCTCTTGGCCCGCTGTATTACTCGCCACTACATCGATGGGAGTATAAGGGCGACCACCAGCCGACGTTACCTTCGTGTCGAGTGTCAAATACCGACGGCCCGTCTTGCCCAATTTAAATTCTTTTCCAGCCAAACAATTCGCTACGTAGCCACCATCAAAAGCCGTAGCCCGCAGCACGCCGTCAGCGCCACGATATTTTGAATCAAATATACTGATGGTCGTTAAAGAATACCAACCGCGGCTAAAAAATTTCTCCACGGTCAATTCTATGCCCTTGTTCGAACCTGTTCCCTTGTTCACCAAATTATTTTTTTCGGGAAACACAAAATCAGCCCCGGTATTCAAGAGCGAAAAACTACTCGACAAGGAGTCCACCGGCACATCTGATAGTTTTTGAAAATAGCCCTCCAATTTTACACGCCAGGAAGCAGATGGCTTAAAATCCCAACCCACGACAAAGTGCTGACTTTTCGTAAAACCAAGATCGGTGTTTGTCTCTGCGAAACTGCCGTCTTGTTGACGTTCTCGGAAAAGAAAAACAGGTGTCGGTTGGGTCTGTTGGTGCATTCCATAGCCGAAATTAAGGGTAGATTTGGTCGTCAATTGCCAATTGATTGCTGCCCGTGGCTCCAGTGCCACATCGCTTGTTTTATCAAAATAAAGGCCATGTAGCCCACCATTCAGCGTTAAACGTTCGGCAAGCCGCCATTGTGTCTGTACAAATGCTTCTGCTTGACGAAATTTTCCGTCATAATCACGCCGCGTGTACCAGTCTGGGCGACCGTCACCGTCGTAATCCGGCACCCCATCGCGGGTGCGTACGCGGGTATTTAGCTGTTGCAGTTGCAACAAGATCCCCGTGCGCAAGGTGAAACGATTGGTTATTTTATTGTGGTAATACGAGGACAACCGATGCGTTGTGCCCGCGTCCAAGACATCGGTTGTTTGTAAGAGCCCCCCCTGTACATCCGTCGAAAGCAAGTCTTCGGTGATGTATGAATTGCCGGCAAACGAGGTGCTCAGAACCGTCCGAACATACGCGTGATCGTTGAGCAAAACGTTGTTTTTTATGCCAACAACTCCAAACTTAGAAACATTGTAGGCATTCTGATCCGCTTGGGCAAAAAGATCGATGGTGTCAATTTCAGCCCCCAAAAAATCAATAGAACTGTATCCTGCAATGCCAAAAACACTGAAATACCCCGCCTTGGTACGGCCAAAATCAAGGTTAAACGTCAGGTCTTTGTACTTGGGTGTGGCCGTGGTACCCACATTCAACCCCACTGCTTTGGCGATTTCTGCAAAAGAATGTCGATAAGCCACCACAAACGAGCCCTTGCCTTTGCGGAGCGGCCCTTCCACGGCCGCCTCCAACCCTGTGAAAGCACCCACTTGCGCCACATATTCAAAACGATCCTTGTTGCCTTTGCGCAGGTTGATGTCGAATACACCCGCTGTGGCATTGCCGTATTCCGCCGGAAATGCAGCGGTCAAAAAGTCTGAGTTGCCAATCATGTTGGGGTTCAATGCGGAAACCGGTCCACCCGTCGTACCCAAAGTAGAGAAGTGGTTGGGGCTTGGAATTGGAATGCCCTCCAGTCGCCAAAGTACTCCTGTCGGTGAATTTCCGCGAATAATGATGTCGTTCCGCGCATCATTGCTGGCAGCAACGCCGGCAAAATTGGCCACCAAGCGCCCCACATCGTTGCGACCACCGGAATACCGACTGACTTCCTCCATGTTAAACTGCCGTGCAGAAATGGTCGTCAGTTCATTCGTGGGCTTGTCTTTGTTTGATGGGGCTGTGATGACCACCTCTTCTATTCTGTTGAATGATTCTTCCAATCGGACATCCAGCAACACTTCCTTTCCGGCGGTGACGAGGATATTGGGCACTGTTTGAGGTTCATAGCCAAAATATACAACGCGCAGTGTTTGTCGTCCAACAGGCACTTTTTTGAGCGTAAATAAACCATTTTCATCTGAAACAGCCCCCAAGACGGCGCTGGTTTCTCCGCCTGATGTGGTGGTTGTCAGGAGCTGAACGGTGGCCCCAATCAGGGGCATTTCAGATTGTTTATCGCGAACGGAGCCACGCAAAGTCTGAAATTGAGCAGCAAGAAAATAGGGGAAAAGTAGTAGCAGGATGAAACTAAAGTTGGTTTTTTTGTGCATATTTGATGGTTTATTATTTCTCAGAACAAAAATAGCAACTGGTTGGGTGGTAGCGTCTGAGTCAAAAAAGTGTCCTTTTTATCCAGACAGCGTGCCACCCAACCAGTTACAAATCAAACAAAAAAAGCCCGTCACCAACCACCCATCTGCGAAAGATGGCAATACGTGGGTGCATGGTAACACCATGACTGAAGGATCGGGATGTTGATACGCCCTACTCCACTTTGTAAATACTTTCCCGCAGTATTTCCTCATAGAATGTCACATAGTGGGGCAAGATATTCTCAATGTCAAAACGGCGTGCCTGCGCCAAGGCGTTGGCCCTGAACTCAGACAACATCGCTTCACTTTGCAACAAAGTAATGGCGTGTTCTGCCATTTCATCAACATTGCCGGGGTTGCTGAGAAAGCCTGTTACCCCATGGATATTGACTTCCGGCAGGCCCCCGCTGTTGGAAGAAATGACCGGCACTTCACAGGCCATGGCTTCCAATGCCGCCAATCCAAAACTCTCGCTCTCGGACGGAATAACAAATAAATCACAGATAGCCAAGAGTTCTTCAATGGCATCCTGCTTTCCCAGAAAACGCACCGCATCGCCAATGCCCAGGTCGCGGGTAAGCCGCTCACAATTTTGCCGCTCCGGACCATCCCCGATCATCAATAATTTGGAGGGTACCTGTTCCAATATTTTATTAAAAATCAGGATTACGTCCTCTACCCGCTTCACTTTACGAAAATTTGAGGTGTGCGCAATAATACGTTCCCCATTGGGTGCAATAATTTTTTTAAAATGTTCCTTGTCTGTTTTTCTAAACCGTTCAAAATCAATAAAATTATAAATAACTTTAATGTTTCGCTGAATGTCAAACAATTCCAAGGTCTCATCCTTCAAGTTTTGCGACACGGCGGTGACGCCATCACTCTTGTTGATGCTGAACTCCACCACAGGAGCGAAAGCGCGGTTGTTTCCGACGAGGGTAATGTCCGTACCGTGCAAAGTTGTTACGACAGGCAAGTACCGACCCTGTGTGAGCAGGATTTTTTTGGCCATATAAGCCACCGCGGCGTGTGGTATTGCGTAGTGAACATGCAAAATATCCAAGTTTTGGTATCGAACCACATCTACAATCTTGGACGCGAGGGCGGTGTCATAAGGCGGGTACTCGAACAACGGATAATCCTCGTTGTCCACTTCATGGTAAAAAACATTGGCCTCAAAATGTGACAACCTAACCGGTCGGCGATAGGTAATAAAATGGATTTCATGGCCCTTACGGGCAAGACCAAGGCCAAGTTCGGTGGCCACAACACCCGACCCACCATACGTGGGATAGCAAACAATACCAATTTTCATGCGTGAATCGGGAATATTTTCGAGTTGCGTACTTCGGTTTGCGACTTGACGAAAGCACGGGTTATTACCACATAACTTCCTACGAAGCAATAATGTTCAAATTTGCGAAAACTAAATCCTAGCTCGAACCAAACCGCAGTTACGGGCTTGCTTACTTCTGTCTGACAAGTCCGATTCTCAATGTCAAAAGTCCAAAAGTTAGTGTTGCAATACCAAGAAACAAAATGAATATCAGTGGTGTTATTTGTGCAGACAACCTATTCACGTATCTTCGCTCGTCCATGGCTGATGAAACTCTTGTACCAATGCCCCATTCTGATGATCCAACTGCGGTAGATCGCAAGCACGACCACATTGCGCTGACCTTCAAAAGTCGCGTGGACAGCAACGCGTTGGACGGTCGTTTTTTTTACGAGCCCATGCTGGCTGCGCATCCAGCGCCCGGGTCGCTCCTGCCATTTTCTTTCTTGGGAAAAACAATGCACACGCCCATCTGGGTGTCTTCCATGACGGGTGGAACGGCGACCGCAGGCGCAATCAACCAACGCCTTGCGCGGGCCTGTGCCGAATTTGGCATGGGTATGGGTTTGGGTTCCTGCCGCCAATTGTTGCATTCAAACGATCAC
>CAIZLM010000098.1 GCA_903933805.1 uncultured Bacteroidota bacterium
CTGCCTCGACTCGTCAAAAGTGTATCAGGGCCAAAAAGGTCTGACCCACAGCGCCAATTATGCCCAGTTTGATACCGTTTGTAACAAGGGCACCATCGTGCGCACCTTCCGTGCGTTTGATTGCTTCGGACTCTCCAGCCAATGTACGCAACGCATTGTGGTCAACTACGAACAGGATTACTTTGTTAAGTTTCCAAACGACGTGATCGTCACGGTGTGTGACGGTACGGGCGTGTACGGAGAGCCTGTTTTCAATGGAGAAGATTGTGAGTTGTTGGGTGTTTCCTACCAAGATGAAATCTTCACCGTTGTGCCCGATGCCTGCTTTAAAATTGAACGCACTTGGAAAGTTATCAACTGGTGTACCTATAACCCTAATTTAGTGCCGAGTTGTATTGATGTGCCGAATCCTAACCCGAATGCCATCACCAACCACCCGACCAACTTGCCGGGACCAATTGTGTCGCCCATTCAATTGGTGGGTGATCCGTGGAAATCAACCATCGTAAAAATTAACCCCACCGATGCCACGGCGACGAATTACCAAACGTTTTATAACCCGAATGCAAACTGCTATTCGTACAAGCAGATCATCAAAATTATTGATGGACAAGCGCCGATTGTGCAGTGCCCAGCCAGTCCGGTTACCATCTGTGATTTGACATCCAATGATCCTGAGCTCTGGAATGCTTCTTACTGGTGGGATAATTCGGTCGGTTCTCACGACTTGAGTGAAGCACCATCTGACATTTGTATCACGGCTACCGATGCTTGCTCCGGTTCAAATATCAACATTGAATACCAACTATTTTTGGATCTGGATGCCGATGGTGTCATGGAGACGTTGGTGAACAGCACGCAACTGGGCTCTCAGCCGGGTGGTTTGGGCTGGAACAACATCCTGTTCGGTAACGCAACCGGTGCAGCAACTGCTCGCCAGTTCGATTTCCGCGCGGTGCCCAACAACCAGAAATGGGGCTTCGCCATCCAGGAAACGGTGACTGGCAACAACAAAACAGCTTGCGTAAAATTCAATACTTTCCAAGCTCAAAATACTTTCTTGACCCCTCAACTGCCGTATGGCACCCATAAAATCAAGTGGTTTGTATCAGATGGTTGTGGCAACGAAAAAGTCTGCGAATATACCATCATCGTCAAAGATTGTAAAGCGCCAACCGTGGTATGTCTCAACGGCTTGAGTGTCAATATTATGCCAACAGGTATGATTCAATTGTGGGCTACAGACTTCTTGCAATACGCTGAAGACAACAGCACACCCACAAACTTGCTCCATTACGCCATCCGCAAAAGCGGTACCGGCGCAGGATTCCCAGTGGATGGTAGCGGCAACCCCATTACCAATGTTACCTTTATGTGCGACGAAATTGGCGCGCAACTGGTCGAACTCTGGGCGATAGATGTTGCAGGAAATGCTGATTACTGTGAAACGGTGGTGATCGTTCAGGACAATATTGGCTCCTGCGGCAACGCTCCTGCACCAGTGGTGTCGGGTACGCTGAAAACGGAAATGTTGGAAGGCGTCAGCGATGTTGAAGTACAGCTCCAAGCCGTGGTGCCCAATGGTATGCCACAGGTCGCAACGTCGGATATGTCCGACAATGTTGGAAGTTTCTGGTTCATCAATTCGTTGCCATTGGGATCAAATTATGTTGTTACACCCAAGAAAACGGACAATCCACTCAATGGACTTACCACGTATGACTTGGTACTGATTTCGAAGCACATCCTCGGTATTCAACCGTTGGGTTCACCCTATAAAATGATTGCAGCCGACGCCAACAAGTCAAACTCCATCACAACATTTGACATTGTTGAATTCAGGAAGCTCATCTTGGGTGTGTACCAAACCCTTCCAAGCTGTGATTCTTGGCGCTTTGTGGACCGCGACTTTGTGTTCCCAAATCCAGCCAATCCTTTCGAGCAGTTCTTCCCTGAAAGCAAGTCGGTGACGGATATGCAAACAAGCAGTTTCAACACGGATTTTACGGCGGTGAAAATGGGTGATGTCAACAATTCTGCTGCCCCGAATGCAACGGCGATGTCAGATGATCGCACTTCCGGCACCTTATTGTTTGACGTGGAAGACCGCGACCTGAAACAAGGAGAGGAAGTGGATGTGACGTTCAACGCTGCTCAAAGTGTGGCTGCTTACCAGTTTACCCTCAATTTGAATGGCTTGTCGGCCCTCGAAGTGGTGGCCAACGACAAAGTATCGGCCAACAATTTTGGTTTGTTTGCCGACGCCGTTACGGTATCCTTGGATGCCGCAACCGCCTTTACCCTGCGCTTCCGCGCAGAGAAAGCAGGCAAATTGAGCGAAATGCTGTCAGTGTCCAACCGCATCACGAAGGCAGAAGCCTATAAAATGGTTGACAACACAGGCGCTGTAGCCCGTTGGGATGTAGCCATGCGTTTCAATGGCTCTAACGGATCGTTTATCGCTGGTACAGGCTTCGAATTGCTTCAAAACACGCCGAATCCTGTTAGCGGTATCACCAGTATTTCTTTCAACCTTCCGGAAGCAGCTTCGGCCAGCCTGACGATCACCAATGCGGAAGGACGTGTCTTGAAAACCATACAGGGATCCTTTACCAAAGGGTTTAATACCGTGGTACTTCAGCGCGCGGAATTGGAAGCCGGTGTGCTTTTCTACCAATTAAAATCAAATGAATTTACAGCGACCAAAAAAATGATCGTGATTGAATAAGATATTGATTATCAAACATTAAATTACCTGAAGTGGGTAGTGCCTTGTGCATTACCCACTTTTTTTTTGAAAAAAATTGTCGTTTTAAAATAGTTTTTTTTGCGATTTTTTCATTTTTGGCCTGCTTTTTGAATTACTTATATTATCTCTTTTAATCCTCTGTTGCAAAACGGAATCTCCCGATAGTCCTATGTTTTTTTTAATCCTGTCTAAGGGCTTAATTCGCTGATCGCAGGTTTTTCTCATGCGCTAGGCATAACCAATTGTTTCCATGATTTTTCGCTTACGTATCGCGCTCGCGGTTCTGTGGCTCTCTTGCGCTGTTTCTCTGTCGGCACAGGTTGGATTTTCCATGCCTTTCGTCAATGATGCAGCACCCGGGAGCAACAAGAACATGACAGTTCAAGTCACAAATTTCGACAGTATTGCCTCTATGCAATACGTTATCCGCTGGAATCCTGCGGTGTTAAAATTCCTCACCATTGATAATTTTGGCGTGCTTCCAGGACTTGACATCCTAGACTTCAACGTTCAGAATGCAGTCGACAGCGGATTCATTCGCGTGGTTTGGGAAGGCCCCAACAGCTTTCCGGGTGTTTCGGTTCCCGACAGTTCCACCATTTTCAGAATTCGGTTCAATGTAATCGGCGCCGCTAACAGCAGCAC
>CAIZLM010000099.1:2500-12165 GCA_903933805.1 uncultured Bacteroidota bacterium
GGGGTTTTCCGCAGGAGGCCACCTGGCAGCCACCGCCGCCACCCATTTCAATGTCAAAGCAGACCCAAACAATACCGATACCACCGCCGCCCGGCCAGATTTTGTGGTGCTGGTATATCCTGTTATCAGCTTCGATGCTGCTATCGGACATCGGGGATCCATCGAAAAACTCTTGGGGAAAAACCCTTCACAGGCGCAGAGAGACTTTTTTTCCTGTGAAAAACATGTTTCCAAAGATACCCCACCCTCTTTTCTGGTGCACGCTCAAGACGATGATCTCGTTTTGGTGGAAAACAGCACCGCCTTTGAACGCGCCTGCACCCAAGCCGGCGTGCCAGTTAGCCTAAACCTGTATGAAAAAGGGGGGCATGGTTTCGGAATGGACAATCCAACCACCGATAAACCTTGGATGGATGCGCTGTTTGCCTGGTTGAAACAATGGTAAAACAACCCGCCAAGCCAATTTCACGCAGTTAAGCCTATCTTCAAACCCACAACTTCTTATTTTTGATGGAAAAACCCATTCTTATTGTTGAAAATCCCGATTCAGGCGCACACAGACGTACCCAAAACGGCTACTTCATCACCCCGGAAGAGGTCACTCAATTCCGCGAACAAGGCTACTTAATCCTCAACAACGTGCTGACTGAAAATGAAATGGCCACCCTCGACCCTTGGTTCGATCATTTTATCCGTGGGAAAGAACCCAATATGGGCAGGGATTTTTGTGATATGAGCCAGCCCTACGGAACCCCTGTGGAAGACTTTAAACTGGTCAATGCCATGCTGCCCAGCAAATACCGCCCAGAACTGTCCAATAATATATTCTTCCAACTGGCTCAAAACATCGCCAACCAGCTCTACGAGGGAACCGCCGCCATGGATTACGAACAATTCCTGGCAAAAAAACCCAACAAAGAGCAGGCAGCATTCGCCATGCACCAAGACCTAGGATATTGGCCCAAAACAGCCAATACCTGGACGGCCACCTTCTCCCTGGCACTGAGCAACGCCGCCGTAGAAAACGGCTGCCTCCAAGTGGTGCCCGGTTCCAACAAGGAACCACAACTCCGAAAACACCGACCCAAAGATTACGGCAACCAAGATCCGGAATCGGTGAACAGAGACGACTCCCACACCCTCGTCATTGACATGAAACCCACCGACGAAATCCTGTACTTGCCCGTTGTCCGCGGCAGCATCACCATCCACGACGAACGCATCGTACACGGATCAGCAGGAAATAGCTCGAATGAATGGCGAAAAACGTATATTATGGCGTTTCGCGATGCCAATACCATCGCCGAAGAACGCGCCATGGGGTTTACCCACTCCCACAACGATACCGTAAATTGGGACACCATCCTCGATCACTGACGACCATATTCCCGAACAAGCGCTTACCAGCGCCCTCCATTGCCGCGTACGACACTGAGTTTGGCCACTTCGCCTTTCCCATGGCGTGCGTTTTGCACCCGAACGATATACAGGCCCTCTGGAAGCCCTGAAACATCAAAATAGAAAAAATTGGCCCCGGGCTGGATGGTTTCCGTCCGGGAAGCCATCAGTTGCCCGGCCAAACTGTGCAGCGTAATCATGGCAGGATATGGCGCCCCGCCCTGATGTTCCACGGAAACTTCTGTGCCGACAACAGCAGGGTTGGGAAACACGGATAATGCCCTGAATTGATCTACCAAGAGTGGCGCCCCACCCCATTGGCAAGCTGGATCAACCCGCTGCTCGCGTTCCACGAATTTCAGTTTGGTAAAGCCTTCAAAAAGCGTTTGTTCCATGACCCATGGATTGGCGCCCAACCAATCTTGTAACAGCGTTGCAAACACCTGACGGTAATCAAACTGCATGGTTTTCAGTTGATTGTCGCTGGTCAGCTCGTCCATATCCGGGTTTGTACCCGATACCCCTGGTTTCACGTTTTTTCCAAAAATGAGCATCGGCGCCAGTGTACCGTGGTCGGTGCCAAACGAACCGTTTTCCTTGGCGCAACGGCCAAATTCAGAAAAGGTACAGCCGAGAACACGATCGGCCAGGCCCAGTTGTTGAAGGTCATCGAAAAAGGATTTGACCCCCTCAGACAAGGTTTTCAAAAGATCTGCATGGGTGCCAAGGCTGGTATCCCCGGAGTCAACCTGCGCGCTGTGGGTATCAAAACCGCCCAATTGACAGAGGAATACTTTTGTTTTGCTGCCCCCTTTGATCATTCGGGCGACCGTTTTCAGTTGGCTGGCAAACGCGTTGTTCGGATAGGTTGTAACAGCGTTTGACCCCGCATTGAACACCTGGGAAATACGCTGGGCATACAAGTTGACGCTTTGTTCAACCCCCATGATGTATTGCAACTCAAGCCCGTGGTCGCTGTCGGGCACGTGGAGGATGGGCGCCCCACCAATCGTTTGAATCAAAGAGAAAAAACCCGCAGGGTCTTGTCCACTCAGGTTGATGACGTTTTGATGCTCCGTTTCGGTATGAAAACCAAGCGATGTATTCGGATCACCAATTTGGATACCCAAAGGATCGGGCATGTCTATCGTAGGTACCCCGACGACATCGGGATACAGCGCCTGCAGCGAACGCCCCATCCACCCGGATGCCGTAGAAGCGCCAGCACTGCTGTCTGCACCAGCCAACCAAATATCGGTGCCTTTGAAGTGCGATTGATTCATACTCTCATAACCGGCAGCCTGCACAAGATTGGCCCAACCACTGTCGTACAGCTCCTTGATGGCTGTCATACTCGGATGCAGCCCCACTTGACTGTCTGTGGGCAACGTATTGTCGAGGGGGATGAAGGCTGCATCGCTGATATGCGTATAGGGCCGAAGCGCCACATATCGGTCGTAATTGGCCGCAGGGATCACCATATTGAGGCCATCATTGCCCCCTTTGAGTTGTATTAGCACCAGCACTCGATCCTGCACACCAGCGCAATCGGCCAAAATACTGGCCATGCGGCTGTTGGCAAAGGGGCGCATGGCGAACCCATTCACCGCGATGGAGGTCACCCCTGCGGCAGGCAGCATTTTTAGAAAATTTCTCCTTTTCATAGACAAGGGCAAATATTGGGCAAACAAAAAGGCTAAGTGCCTGTTGGAAATTTATGCGCTGGGTCAAAAATTCCCAACAGGCGCTAAAAAGTCCGACAAATTACATTACTTAGAGTGTTTGTGCCGTAAAGGTTTAATTAATCATGCTTATTTTTTTACTTTTCATAATTTCGCAGCGCAAAACACCCAAGTCAGGCACCTAACCTAGTTGTACCCATGAAGAAATTACTCATTGTTCTGTCTTTTGCCATTTCCGGAACGGCCCTTTATGCACAAACAGCCGAGCCGTATGAATTCAAAGAATACAAGCGCCATGCGGCAACCCCGGTAAAAAGCCAAGACCAAACGGGGACCTGCTGGGCATTCAGCACGGCTTCTTTTCTGGAAAGTGAAGCCCTGCGACTTGGAAAGGGCGAAGTCAATATTTCCGAGATGTTTGTGGTGCGCAATATTTACCGTTTGAAATGCGAAAACTACGTACGCCGCCAGGGCACTGCCAACCTTGGGGAGGGCGGTCTTGCCCATGATCTGCTCCACGCCGTGGAGCGTTTTGGGATTGTACCAGAAAGCGTATATCCCGGGCGAAGCAACCCAAGTAAACCGTTTAACCACAGTTCCTTGGAAAAATCGCTGAAAGAAACATGCGGGGCACTGGTGCAACAAGGAAAAGAGGGCAAACTGGATCCGAAATGGATGGCGCAGATTGATGCGTTGCTGGACCAGGAATTTGGCCCCGCACCCGCTAAATTCTCCTACAACGGCGCTGTTTTTAGCCCCCTATCATACCGGGATTTTCTGGGAATCAAACCCCAGGATTACGTGACCATCACGTCCTTTACCCACCACCCTTTCTGGGATAAATTTATCCTGGAAATTCCCGACAACTGGTCCAATGGAGAATTTTACAACCTCCCTTTGGATGAAATGATGCGCTGCGCCACTTTTGCCATAGAACAAGGGTACACCTTGTCATGGGATACCGATGTGAGCAATGCCGGATTTTCTGCGAGAAACGGCATCGCCATAGTACCCGAAAAACCTTGGCAAGACAAAACTGCTGCCGAGCGCACCAATGCATTCAATCTCTGGGAACCAGAACAAAAAATTACCCAAGAATACCGGCAGCAGCTGTTCGACACCCAGGAAACCATGGACGATCACCTGATGCACATCACCGGAACCACCGATGAAAAACACGTCGGCATTTACTTTATCGTCAAAAATTCCTGGGGAGAAATATCCGACTACAAAGGATATGTTTACACCTCGGAAGCCTATATGCGCCTGAATACCATCTCTTACACCCTCCCCAAAAGCGCTTTGCCCCGGGATGTGCGCCGGCGATTGGGTCTCGAGCCCGGCGACGTAAACATTGAAAACAATCGGAAAGCCGACATGCAACTCAAACCGACGCCCGCAACAGACAGTACCCCTGCCAACGCCAAACCAAACGCCTCCGACAGCGCACCCCAAATGCGCCCGTCAAAAAAAACAATCAAAGGCGGAAAACCAAAGGAATAATCGGGCAAAGTTGAACACAACCGCCCAGCACCTACTCATCCACGACATTTCAACTTATTCATGAAAAATACACCACTTACTGAAAAGCATACCGCGCTAGGGGCCAAAATGGCTGAATTTGCCGGTTACAACATGCCCATTTCCTACACCACCATCACCGATGAACACCACGCCGTGCGCAAAGCACTCGGCGTATTCGATGTGAGCCACATGGGTGAATTCATCGTGCGCGGCAAAGATGCCACCGCTTTTCTGCAAAGTGCCACCAGCAACGATGTCAGCAAACTCTTACCAGGCGATATCCAGTATTCCTGTATGCCCAACAAAAAAGGCGGAATCGTGGACGACCTCCTCGTGTACCGCCTCGATGACGCACCGGAGATGACCACCGAAGGCGAGCATTCCTATATGCTCGTGGTCAATGCCAGCAATGAAACCAAAGACTGGCGGTGGCTCAAACGCCTGTCCCGCAGCTTTGACGTAAAAATGCAAAATATTTCGGCTAAAACAGGCCTCATTGCCATCCAAGGGCCAAAAGCCGTAGAAGCCTTGAAAAAATTGACCGACCTTGACCTCGGCGCCATAAAATACTACTCTTTCAAACGCGGCAGGTTTGCCGGCTGCAACAACGTCATTGTCTCCGCAACAGGCTATACCGGATCCGGAGGCTTTGAAATCTATGCAAAAAACAAGGATTTGGTCAAAATTTGGGATAAAGTATTCAAAGTCGGCGAAAAATTTGGCATCAAACCTTGCGGACTCGGCGCACGTGACACCCTCCGCCTCGAAATGGGCTACTGCCTCTATGGCAACGATATCGACGACAAAACAAGCCCCCTTGAGGCTGGGCTGGGCTGGATTACCAAACTCAACAAAACAGCTGACTTCCCTTCCAAAGAGCGTTTCCTGAAACAAAAAGCCGCCGGTGTTAAACGCAGGCTGGTCGGCTTCACCCTCGATGAACGCCGCGTACCACGACACGGTTACGAAATAGAAAGCCGTCGTGGTGCTAAAATCGGGATTGTAACTTCCGGGACCCACTCCCCCACCCTCGACAAACCGATTGGAACAGGCTACGTCAGCGCAAAACACGCAGAACCCGGCACCAAAATCATGGTCGTGGCCGGTGGAAAAAAGCTGGAAGCCGTGGTGTGTAAGCTGCCTTTTTTGGACCCAACAGCGTTGGTCAATACGTAATTCTCCTGGTGAAGACGTTATAACTCTTGGTGCTGTTAGACTTTGATTAAAGTGATTTTTATGATTGGCAACTGGTTGGGTGGTCTCGTCTGAGACAAAAAAGTGGCCATTTTTTGGGCCATACAGCGTGCCACCCAACCAGTTAATTACCTACCCAAATTAAGTTACTCCCCGCAATGAAAGTATCCGTTATCATCACCAACTATAATTATTCGAAATATATCAGACAATGCATCCAAAGTGTGCTTGATTCCGACTTCGATGCCCAAAACATGGAGATTATTATTGTTGATGATGCAAGTACCGACAATAGTGTTGAAATAATTAGGCAAATAAAATTAAACAGCAACAGTAAAGTAACAATAAACCTGATTAAAAACGGTGTAAACCTGGGGCTTATTCGCAGTAGAAATCTCGGAATTTTTCATGCCACTGGTGCGTTTTTATTCATGCTCGATGCTGACAATTACATCGGAAAAGATTGTATTCGCAAACACTATGAATGCTTGTCAAGCCAGCATGATGTCATAGCATGCTACGCACCAATCGAACGATTTGCTGATAGTACGGGTGAAATGCTATTTGTGTTTTCAAACGAAGCCTTTGATTACCAAAGGTTATTTTATGGCAATTATATAGATGCCATGGCAATATTCAGAAAATCAACTTTGGTAAGGATCGGGATGTACGATACAAATATGCCACCTTATGGATGGGAAGATTATGAACTTTGGTTAAGAATAGGGAAATTGAATGAAAAGGTGGCATTGATCCATGGCCCGGCACTTTCTTATTATCGGGTGCATGAAAATAGCCTTCAATCAAAGTGTTCCTTTGAAAAAAAACAACTGATTGTCCAATATTTGAAACTGTACCATCCACTAAAATATGATCTTAGCCAAGGTGCCGATGGGGAATTGATTTTTTCACCTATAAAAGACCAATTCGCGCAGCTATTTTTTGCAAACAGCGTAAATCAAAATACCAGAACTGATTCCCCTCCTGAAATCATAATTTTTGATGAACTCAATTCTTTGAAAGTTGCGGTGGAGAGCACCACCAAAACCATAGATTTCAAGTTTCCCTACGCACAAACTATAACAAATCTCCGATTCGACCCGCTTAACGATTATTGCCAGTTATCTATTAAATCCATCCAAATGTTCCATCAGGGGAAGCCGCTAGAAACCCCCTTTATCTTGTCATCAAACGCCCTTCATGTCGCAAATGAAGTGTATTTGTTTGATACTACTGACGCTCAAATTCATATTAATTTTTTAAACAAGACCAGCATTTTCATTGATCAGGTAATAGTCAATATCGATGGTTACCGGATGGATTCAAGTCTCATTCCATTGATATTTAATCACTGAGCCGATGAACCCGCGAATCGCCCTCTTTTCATTCATCGTTGCAGCCATGCACATACTCATGCTGCTCACGCTCAAGTATGTGTATATGATGGCGTATGTGAATCACTACGTTGTTTTAATGACAAGGCTGGTAAGCGTAGAAACACTTTCGTTGAATTGGAGCGAGTGCCTTTTCTTCGGAGCGACCTTTTTGTCTGCCCTGTTGTGTATCCGCAAGAGGCGGTGGGTGTTAGCCACCACCCTCTTGGTATCCGGAATATTGTGGGTATTTCTCGAGTCAACCTTTTTTATTTATTTCAAGGATCTAGGCGTTGATTCTTTAGCCGAGGCAAAAGACTTCGACCATCAAGAGGCTGCTTTTTGGTTTGAATCCTTTTGGGCTTCCCTTCGCCATTTTTTCAACCCATTCTTTCTGAAAGGGCTATCCGTCAAACTGTTGTTGTACAGCGCTATCGGACTGATTTCCTATCTGTTGTTGCAAAAGATTCGGTATTTGATGGGTGTGGGCCATCGTTCAGCCAGTTTCATTGTTTCTGGTTTCTGCATCATCGCCTTTTGTCTGTCCATGTACCTTCGTTTTGAAGCTACGGCAAGCCTTTGGAACTACAACAGTGGAATATTGGAACAGTTGTGGCAGAATTTTAGTTCTCCACTACCACGTATGGTGCATGATCAGCGCGATTTAACCGTGGTAACGTACATAGGAGAATCCACCACCGTGATGAATATGGGCCTCTACAATGCGCCGGAGAATAACATGCCTATACTCAGCGACTTGCAGCGTTCCGATCCAGGTTTCATACTTTTTCATCAGGTTTTTTCCACACATACCCATACATCACCATCGCTGCTCGAGGCGTTGTCGGTTGCTGCCCGTGTGGGAGAAGATTATCTGCCGATCATAGAGCGACACCGATTTTCAATGGTTGATTTGCTGAAGGCCGGCGGCGTAAATACCCTACTCCTCAACAACCAAGGATTCACCGGCTCCTTCAACCAAACCGCCTCCGTTGTCTTCCGGAACGTGGATCGGAGAATCAACAGCACCAATACCCTGTTGGTCGGCAACGTCCAAAATGCCGTAAAGCGCCCCTTAGACGATGTTTTCTTCGGTATGCACCTGACTGCCTTGCTGTCGTCTTCGGACGCCGAAAGGCGTCTGATTGTATTACATTCCTACGCCGGTCATGGTCCTTACCAGCAGTATATCCCGGATTCCTGTCAAACGAAGGCTGGATTTTTTCAGAATCGGTGGAGCCTTCAAGCTTTGGTGGGAGACCAGCCTGCGACCATCCAAAACATCGATGACTACGATAAAAGCATGCGTTATATCGATTATTCGATCTCGCAGGTGATAGAAGGGGTAAAAGCCAAGCGGGAACCCGCCATCTTTATCTATTTTTCCGATCATGGCGAGTCGGTGTTCACAGGCTTTGGGCATAACTCCAGTCACTTCGTCCATGAAATGTTTCGTGTACCATTCATCCTGTATTTTAATCCGGCCGCCCGACAAAAATATCCGGAACTATACGACAAGTACAAAAAGCTCGCATTGCAGCGTCATCCGGCAACCCTTGCACAGTTGCCATCCACGATCATGGAACTATTTGGTGTACGCTCGGCCCCTGAAAACGGCCCCCTGCAGGGCCTCACACCAGTCGTAGGAGCAGAAACCAGGCTGATACCCGTCATGGTTCGGAAGACGGCCGGCGGCACAACCTATGTGGAACTGAATGACACTGCGCAGTACCCACACCACCACGGGGAAGACATTGTCGCAGTAAACCAAACAGACAACGCCACAAGAATTTTTACGCTGAACAACAATAAGACCAACCGCGATGTAAAATTCTGTTACCATAGATCCAATACCTACGCAAAAGCTGTGCGTGGCAGCATGGTCTGTGACTGTTTGGAAACGGACCTGTTGGTACTTCCAGACGGAAGTCTTGCGCTGACACATCCTCCAAAATCGGATGTAGGATTCCGACTGAAGGATTTGTTCGCAATCGCAGCTAAAAACAATATGGCGGTGTGGATAGATGGAAAGAACCTCAACAACCCACTACATGCCAGAAAGTTACTCTATTTTTTGAAAGACAGCGTAGGGAATCCAGCTGGGAACCTCGTGGAATTCCCCAGTTTTTCCCACCGTGCAAATGGCGCATTAAAAGGTATTACCGATAGCTTGCGGCATATTGGCCTGGCGACGTCTTATTATGTTCCTACGAAAATGGTCCAGGAATGCAACACTGCGCTGGACTCCGGCGCTGTTTTCGAAAATTGCAGTTCCTGCATCAAGTTAAAAAAAGATCTCGAAATGGCGCTCAACAGTGGCATGTTTACGGATTTCAGTTTTGACTATGGCGGCCTTAGGATTATGGAGATGTTGACCTTCACAAATACCTTGCGGTGGAATACTTGGGGAATCCCGGAGGATTCCGTTCGGAACATGCACTCCCCGCGTTTCAGAATGGTTATCCTGAGCAACGATGACCCCAACAATCTTTGA
>CAIZLM010000100.1 GCA_903933805.1 uncultured Bacteroidota bacterium
AAGCGCGCTCTGCAGTAATACTGCCACGAAGGGTATCCTCGAGGTTGAAAATAGTTTCCTGAGCCCCTGACAAAATTGGTAGGATAAGGTAAGCGATAATAAAGAAATAACGACTTGTCTTCATGTTTGTAAGAATTTTGATGGTTGACGTAAACTGCTGGGTAACTGGTTAGGTGGTGGCAAGCTTAGTGGCAAAAAATGGTCTTTTGCCACTAAGCTTAGCGTCTTTTAACCGTATTGCTGATCAGCCTAAAACCTTGCTCTGTCAAGTAAAAAATAGCTACTTTTTTCGACACACGCGCGACCACCGAGCCCGTTACTGCATAATTTGGATGCGCCTAAATAGTTGCTCGTTTAAAAAAGTTCCACAAGGATGGATATAAATGACAAAGTAACGATCTTCGCGAGGCAAAATCTACGGTATCCTGCTATTTGGTTGCCCAAACGGTAATTTTATGGCAAAATAACTTTGTTTCACCCAACCAGTTACGTTTCACCTTACCTACGTCGGCACAGGGCCGTAATATTTGCCAAAAGAGACCATACATCAACATCAAAATTTCAATACAGATCCATGGAATACGCTGCCAATCCTCTCCGTTACGACCACATGACCTACCACCGTTGCGGCCGCAGCGGGCTTCGGCTCCCTGCTATTTCGCTTGGTTTATGGCACAATTTCGGGGGCGTTGACACCCTTGAAAACGCCCGTTCTATGCTTCGACTGGCTTTTGACCGGGGCATTACCCATTTTGATCTCGCCAACAACTATGGCCCTCCTCCTGGATCGGCAGAGACGCTGTTCGGTCAATTGCTGAAACAAGATTTTGCCCGACACCGGGATGAACTGATTATCTCCACCAAAGCGGGATACCTGATGTGGCCCGGCCCGTACGGTGAATGGGGTTCAAAAAAATACCTAGTATCAAGCCTTGACCAAAGTCTGCTGCGGATGGGAATTGACTACGTGGATATTTTTTACAGCCATCGGCCAGACCCAGACACACCCCTCGAGGAAACCATGGGTGCGTTGGATTTAATATATCGGCAAGGAAAAGCCTTGTACGTGGGTATTTCCAACTATTCTGCTGACCAGACAGCCGAGGCAATAGCCATATTGAAACAATTGGGCACCCCCTGTTTGATCCACCAGCCAAAATATTCCATGATGGAGCGCTGGGCAGAAAACGGACTGCTGGACGTCCTGGAACAGGAGGGCGTTGGCTGCATCCCCTTTTCGCCACTGGCACAGGGATTGTTGACCGATAAATATTTGAAAGGTATTCCGACTGGTTCCCGGGCCGCGCTACCCCATGGTTTTCTGAAGGAATCGTCCATCACGGAGGAAACCGTCCGAAAAATCACGTCACTTCATGAAATTGCGGGTCAGCGGGGACAAACATTGGCCCAAATGGCCATTTCTTGGCTACTCAAAGACCCCAGAGTAACATCAGTACTGATTGGCGCGAGCCGCCCGACACAAATAGTTGATTGTCTGGGCAGCCTCAGCAATACGACTTTTGCCCCGGAGGAATTAGCGGCTATTGAAGTCATACTCCGGGAACCATAACAGCCCTGTATTCGTGGGATTTATTGCATGTTGGGGAATTCGGGTGTGCGTCAAAAACGAGGTATTTTTGACCCGCAGAAGAAATCCCCTACATGCGCTTATTCGCTGGTAAACCGGAATTCAATTTTCGGGAAATTTTCTTGTGCTGTTTGCAACACCCAGTTGGTTTCAGCCAGAAAAACCAAGGCTCCATCACTGTCCACTGCAATATCGCGTTTTCGGCGGTCGAGAAACTCTTCCATTGCTTTGGGGTCGGTTGCGTGTACCCAGCACGCTTTGAAAAGATTGACCGGTTCGTAACGACACTTTGCGTTGTATTCGCTTTCAAGTCGGTGTTGAATAACCTCAAATTGGAGTTGCCCGACGGTGCCGATGATGCGTCGGCCATCACTGCGGCGGGTAAACATTTGTGCCACGCCTTCGTCCATCAATTGATCGAGTCCCTTGACAAACTGTTTTGTTTTCAGCGGATCCGCGTTTTCAACAAAGCGGAATTGTTCGGGAGAGAAAGCGGGAATACCTTTGAAGTGTAATATTTCACCTTGGGTCAGGGTATCGCCAATTTTGAAATTTCCGGAATCGTACAAACCCACCACGTCACCCGGATACGCTTCTTCCAACAGCGTCTTTTTGGATGCCATAAACATCGTGGGCGCCGGGAACTTAAGGTCGCGACCCAGTCGAATGTGGCGATAATTGGTATTTCGTTCGAATTTGCCGGAACAAATGCGCAAAAATGCGATTCTGTCTCGGTGTTTGGGGTCCATGTTTGCAAAAATCTTAAACACAAACCCGGTCATTTTTTCTTCTTCCGGTTTGACCGTACGTTCCTCTGCCTGACGGGGCAGAGGGGTTGGCGCAATTTCCACAAAACAATCGAGCATTTCTTTTACGCCGAAATTATTGACCGCTGAGCCAAAGAAAATGGGGCATATTTTCCCCGACTGGTAGTCTTCTATTTTAAATTCAGGGTAAACAGTTTCCACCATTTCGACTTCAGTGCGCAGTTCACGGGCAGCACTTTCTCCGACATATTTATCCAATTCAGGGCTGGAGAGGTCTTCCAACACGATGGTATCTTCACCATCCTGTTTGCCATGAGAATGGAAGAGTACGAGTTTTTTTTCGTAGAGGTTGTACACGCCTTTGAAGCGTTGTCCCATACCAATTGGCCAAGAAAGTGGGCGCACTTTTACCGACAATTTCTGTTCAATTTCATCCAACAGGTCAAAGGCATCTCGCCCCTCGCGGTCCATTTTATTGACAAAAAATATGATGGGCGTATCGCGCATGCGGCACACTTTGGTAAGTTTTTCGGTTTGCTTTTCGACGCCATTGGCTACGTCCACCACCACAATAGCAGAGTCCACGGCTGTCAGGGTACGGTAGGTATCTTCTGCAAAGTCCTCGTGACCGGGGGTATCAAGGATATTGATTTGGAGATTTCTATACTCGAAACCCATCACTGACGTACTCACCGAGATACCGCGCTGGCGTTCAATTTCCATGAAATCGGATACCGTACTTTTTTTAATTTTATTACTTTTTACGGCGCCGGCAGTTTGAATGGCGCCCCCAAAAAGCAGCAATTTTTCTGTCAGGGTAGTTTTGCCCGCATCCGGGTGGGCGACGATGGCAAAGGTGCGGCGACGGCTGAGTTCGGTAAGAAAATTAGACACAGTGTTGGGTTGCTTACAGTGGATGGCAGACAGTGAAAAGTGGGTATCAGGGGACAAAAGTACGTTAATCGGCAGGATAATAAAGGAGGGATACGATTGACTAACCCTAAACAAATCTGCGCATGACCGTTATCGCCTGTTGAATCATGGCGTGGGTAACATCCAAGTGGGTAACGAATCGGATGGTTTGAGGTCCAAAAGCGGAGGCCTTTACCCCGTTTTTCAACAGATAATCAAGGTAATTTTTCGGCGTAACGGGTGGTATCAAGTCAAAAATAACGATGTTCGTTTGTACTGGCCGTATGTTGGCTACATAGGGAAGTTCTGCCAGTGCCACCGCCAATTGTCGGGCGTTGGCATGGTCATCGCGCAGGCGTTCGATGTGGTGGTCTAGGGCGTAAATGCCGGCGGCGGCGAGGTAACCTGCCTGGCGCATACCGCCACCCATCACCTTGCGCACCCGACGTGCCTCTGCGATGAAAGACTTATTGCCAAGGAGTAAGGAACCTACTGGAGCACCAAGACCCTTGCTGAGACAAATAGAAATACTGTCAAACAACACCCCCATTTGCTGCGGTGTGTCACCTGTCTCTACCATAGCGTTGAATATTCTTGCGCCATCGAGGTGCAAAGCGAGGCCAAGGCGTTGGCATACTGCCCTGATTTCCCGAATACTATCCAAGGAATAGATACTACCACCGCCTTTGTTACAAGTATTTTCTAGGACAACGAGCGTGCTGCGCGGCAACCAATCAAACGGTGGCTTAACGGCAGCAGCGACCATGTCAGCGGTTAAAATACCATTTTCGCCGTGAAGCAGGTTGACAGAAATACCCGAATGAAAAGCAAATCCGCCCACTTCATACTGGTAAATATGGCTCATTTCATCGCATATTACCTCATCCAGCGGACGCGTATGCACCTTCAGGGCAATTTGATTGGTCATCGTGCCGCTGGGGCAAAAAAGGGCGGCATCATAACCAAAAAGGGCGGCTGCTTTTTCCTCGAGCGCATTGACCGTTGGATCTTCGCGAAAAACGTCGTCACCTACCTCCGCGGCCATCATGGCCTGAAGCATGGCCGGTGTTGGCCTTGTTACTGTATCAGAGAGTAAATTGATCAAGCGTCGTTATTTCTTATTTGGCAACACCTTAGGTGGCACGCTGTCTGGTCCAAAAAGGCCCATTTTCCACCATACTTCGCATATTTTTTTGACTGTAGCACTGCTACGGCCTACAAAAACCCGCTTTGTCTGGCAAAAAATGGCCACTTTTTTGTATTAGACGCGACCACGCTAACCATTTACCTTTATTTTTTCTTCTTTCCCTGCTGTTCCTTCAGTTTTTCGGCCTGAATTCGCTGCTGTTCTTTCATTGTTTGTTCAAATTTTTGACGCCACCCGCCTGTCTTTTTGGGTTTATTTCGGTTGGCCTCCAACTCCAGCATGATCTTGTCTTTGTCAATGAGAAAGCGCTTGGTTACCACCGTTTGAACAATGTTGAGGATATTGCTGAAACACAGGTAGAGCGTAAGGCCTGACGCAAAGGAATTGAAGAAGAACATAAAAAACACCGGCATGGTATATTGCATGTACTTCATCACCTTCATCTGATCGTTTTGCACAGCAGTTGAATCCATTTGCTTCATCGTGTACCAAGTGTACCAGAGCGTGGTGATGACCCAAATGATGGTAAAGAGACTCAGGTGACTACCTGCGCCAAATGGCAATTCAAAAGGCAAGTGCATGATGCTGTCAAAACTTGACAAGTCCGTGGCCCAGAGGAAACTGTGTTGTCGGAATTCAATGGCTGCCGGGAAAAACCGGTACAGTGAAAACCATATTGGCATTTGCAAGAAAATGGGCAAGCAGCCACCCAGCGGATTCACCTTAAATTCGCTGTAAAGCTTCATGGTTTCCATGCTCATCGCCTGCTGATCGTCACCAAATTTCTTTTTCAGTGCATCCAACTGTGGTTTCAGTGCGGCCATTTTTGCCTGACTCAGCACCATACGGTAGGTCAGTGGGTACACCAGCATTTTAACCAACAGGGTCAACATCAGGATGACAATTCCCTTACCCCCGATAAAACTTGAGAGCAAGTCCAGAATTGGATGGATAACCCAGCGGTTGATGGCGCCAAAAATACTGGCGCCAAATGGAATAATATCCTGAAAAGAATTGCCCTCAGCCCTCAAGCGCTCAAATTCATTGGGGCCGGCGTAAATAGTCATATTCGCCGATCCATTGTTCAAGTTGACCAATGCCGATGTTCTCAGCAATTTAAGATCAGGGTCGGTATCGGTAAACACCTTGGTTTCTCCCGTAAATTCGGTGAAGGAGAAATCTTGGGCTATGATGGCTGTGTTAAAAAACTGGTTGCTGTGCGAAAACCACTTCACCGGTTTTTCGCCCAAACTTTTGGTGTCGTCCTTTTTACAGTCACAATAATCTGAAGACTCCTTATCGACCTTAAAATACACCGACGACATGGTACGCTCGTAGGTCTGGTTGCGCTCGATTTTATCGAGGTAGTTGTTCCAGACGAGGCGCAACGGACCGCCGGACAGGACGTTCTGAAGCCCGTTTCCGCCAACCGAATAATTCAGTTTGTAATTGTCGGGGCTCAGGGTGTAGTGCTGTTCGAAATACTGGCCGTTGCCGGCATCTGCCCGAAAGCTGATGCTGTTACCGTTTTTAGTGGGCGTAAAGTAAAGGTCACCGGAGCTGATTTTTCCATTGACGACGCCATTGACGGGCAATTCGTATTCGAAGCGATTTTTGTCATCCTCCAGCAACCGCACGGGGGAATGGACGTCTTGGCCAGCGGTGTCGGTGTTGATTTTCTCAAATTTTTTGAGAAACACTTCTTTAATTCTACCGCCTTTGGTGGAAAAAGTAACCCTAACCAGGTCGTTTTCCAATACCTCCAATTGCTCCGTTCCGACGGATGCTCCTGCGAACGCGCCGTATTGAGCCAATTGGACAGCCGTTCTCAAAGAGTCCGGGGCTGCCAAGACCGCTGGGCTATTGGAAACCACTGTTGTCTGCGGCGGCTGTGGTTGTGCTACAGGGGTATCCTGTTGCGCGGTTGGTTGCTGCTGGGGGTCCTTGGGTGGCGGTGCAGAATATTGCATCCACACGTACAAGAGTAAGAAGATCAGCCCCATGCCGATCATCGTAGTAAATTTGTTCTGGTTCTCTTCCATTATTGCAATTGCCTGAATAGGCGCGCAAAAGTAAATCAAAACCACGAGACACACACGCAAGCGGGCATCTCATTTCATCAAAAACACCAACCGCCGGCCAACAATACCACATCAGCCACTGCACGGCGCTTCTCTTTTACATTTACGGGTGGGTATTTGACAAAACGTTTCAACCCCATCAGGAAAGTTTTTAGCAAATCGCCCGTTGCAAATGATGCGATGGCATCGGTGGCATTTTTTTGCATTCTGGCCGTCACATCGTGAAAATAAACCTGCAGCATGGCATCGTAAACTGCTTGGGGGTGTGATTTTTCCCTGTTGGCGAGTTTTTTAACACGCAACAACATGGACTCCGCTGCAAAAAGGTCAATCATCATGTCGGCGCAATTCATCAGGAGTTCCTGCTCTTCTTTCAGGTTTAGTTTGCCATCCATCTGCATTTTTGCAGCACCACCAGCCGTCATCAGGATAATTTTTTTGAAGTCTGCAATTGCTTTGGTTTCCTCAGCATATACTCCTTCCAACTTTTCCATAGAAGGCATAGAGGCCAGCTCTTTTTGGACGGCCCAAGCCGGGCCCACAATATCCAACTCGCCTTTCATCGCTCTTTTAAACAACTGATCTACCATCAGGAGCCTGTTTATTTCATTGGTTCCTTCGTATATTCTGTTGATACGACTGTCGCGGTAAGCTCGGGCAGCAGGGTATTCTTCACTGAAGCCGATACCACCATGAATCTGGACATTTTCATCCACGCAGTAGTCCGTCACTTCTGAGCCCAGCACTTTGAGGATGGAACATTCGATGGCATACTCTTCTGCCGCTTCTAGCATAGACTGGCCGAAAGGTTTGCCTAGGGCGGACTCCGCTATTTTTCGATCCTGCATCAACTGCGACGTGCGATATGCCGCACTTTCAGCGGCAAAATTGCGGATGGCCATTTCTGCGATTTTATATTTAATAGCTCCAAAATGACCGATTGGCTGTCCAAATTGGTGGCGCTCATTGGCGTAAGTAGCGGCCATTTTTAAGACTGCTTTGTTGCCCCCGATACACATTATCCCAAGTTTGTAGCGGCCAATATTAAGGGCGTTGAAGGCGATCAGATGCCCCTTCCCCACATCTCCTAGGACGTTTTCTGCCGGCACCTGTACATTTTCAAAAAACACTTGGCGCGTGGATGAGCCCTTGATGCCCAATTTATCTTCTTCATGGCCGAGTGTGATGCCGGGTGATTTTGCATCAACGACAAAACCAGTGAATTTATCGCCGTCAACTTTGGCAAAAACAATGAAAATATCGGCAAATCCTGCGTTGGTAATCCACATTTTCTGGCCATTCACCACATAATGTGTACCGGAAGAATTCAAATCTGCGCGTGTTTTGGCGTTGAGTGCATCAGATCCGGAACCTGGCTCGGTGAGGCAATAAGCCGCTTTCAAATCGCCCGTTATAAGTTTGGGTAAGTATTTTGTTTTTTGATCATCCGTTCCAAAATACAGAATGGGCAGCATCCCAATTCCCGTGTGCGCTGCAAAGGGTACGCTGAACGATCCCAAGGCGCCAAACACATCAGAAATGATGGTGTTGGTGTTGGTATCCAGCTCCATTCCACCGTATTCAGCCGGCATGTGGGCGCCCAAAAGACCCATATCCCCCATTTTTTTCAATAGGGAAGGTGTTAGGCCGGGGGCTTGTTTTTCAATCATTTCCCGGTTGGGATTGATCTCGTTTTGGAGAAAATCTTCTGCCATCTGCTTGATCATCAACTGCTCCTCGTTGAACTCTTCGGGAATAAAAACATCCTCCGGTTGGCTGTCACGAATGAGGAATTGGCCGCCAGTCAAGACGTCGGTGGTTGAAAGTAATTCAGACATTGCGTGTAGTATAAAAGTGGTGAAAGGATGATGAGCGAATTTTCGCTACAAATATACCGATTCCATTTGGACTTTGTCAAGTGGTCTTGCATAATAAATACACCAAAATTTTTATGTAACTGGTTAGGTGGCACACTGTCTGGCCCAAAGAGGCCCACTTTTTTGTCGGAGAAGCGACCGTCTAAGCAGTTACGTTTTTACAAAAACAGCATACTGCGCCAGGCATGGGATGGAGAAGTCTAGGAAGGGTTATTGGATATAACCGTTGGGGCACGATCATTGAAAGAAACAAGGGGGTTAGATCCGATAATTTTACGGATTTAACCCCCTTTAAGGGAACTGTTATGACATTGTTACGCCTTAGGAGCAACACTTACTAACTCAAAAATGCCACTTTTTTGTCTCAGACGCGACCACGCCAACCAGTTACTTCTTTTTGTAACTGGTTGGGTGGCACGCTGTCTGGCCCAAAAAGGTCCATTTTCCGCCATACTTCGCAGATTTTTTTGACTGTAGCGCTGCTACGGCCTCCAAAAATCCGCTTCGTCTGGCAAAAAATGGCCACTTTTTTGTCTCAGACGCGACCACGCCAACCAGTTACTTCTTTTTTTCTTGGGGCACGTTCACCGACAAGCGGGTTGGTCGGTTGG
>CAIZLM010000101.1 GCA_903933805.1 uncultured Bacteroidota bacterium
ACCAACCGCTTACTTACGAAATGCGGCTCCACACTTTTGCATCTTTTCCTTCCGATGCGAGGTGCTGGCGCAAACGCAGGTGTTCCGGCAGGGCAAGGGATGGATCTTTTTCTAAAATTTGCGTAGCAATTTCTCTCGCTGCGGCGAGAATTTGTCCATCCCGGGCGAGGTCGGCAAGCAAAAAGCGGAGCATGCCGCTTTGTTGGGTCCCCTCCATATTGCCGGGGCCCCGCAATTTTAGATCCACTTCCGCAATTTCAAACCCATCGTTGGTGCGTACCATCGTTTGTATGCGCTCGCGACCATCGCTGCTGAGTTTGAACCCTGTCAGCAAGATGCAAAAACTTTGCTCCGCACCCCTGCCCACGCGTCCACGCAATTGGTGGAGTTGCGAAAGTCCAAAACGTTCGGCATTTTCAATCACCATCACCGATGCATTCGGTACGTTAACGCCCACCTCAATGACCGTGGTCGCCACCATGATTTGCGTTTCTCCACGTACAAATCGCTGCATTTCAAAGTCCTTGTCAGCCGCTTTCATTTTCCCATGTACAATGGAAATATGGTACTTCGGGGGTGGAAAATCACGGCTGAGCGCCTCAAAGCCTGTCATCAAGTTTTGCAAGTCAATCTTTTCCGTCTCATCAATCATGGGATAGACAACATATACCTGCCGTCCTTTCCCGATCTCCTCGTGCATAAAACCCTGCACACGCAGTCGGTGGTGCTCGGTGTAGTGTATCGTTGTGATGGGTTTTCGCCCCGGGGGTAGTTCGTCTATGGCTGAAATATCCAGGTCTCCATACAGGGTCATGGCCAGGGTGCGCGGAATGGGCGTGGCCGTCATCACCAGCACATGGGGTGGGCCGTCAGGATTTTTTTTCCAAAGTTTGGAGCGCTGTTCCACCCCGAAACGGTGTTGCTCATCAATGATGCTGATCCCAAGGTTTTTAAACTGCACCCAATCTTCTATGAGCGCATGGGTGCCGATGACGATGTTCATGTCGCCTGTTGCGAGTTGTTGCAAGATGGCTTCACGTTTTTTTCCTTTGATGGAGCCGGAGAGAAAACCCACTTGTATGCCCAAGTCGCCCACCAGATCAGAAAGGTTGGCAAAATGCTGTTGCGCCAGTATTTCCGTGGGCGCCATCAGGCAAGCCTGGAAGGGCTGACCATCGGATAGGCGGGCATTGTCCAAGGCCATGAGCATGGTCATGAGGGCAACCACCGTTTTGCCAGAGCCGACATCTCCCTGCACGAGCCTGTTCATTTGTTTGCCCACGGCAAGGTCGGCCCTGATTTCACGAAGCACCCTTTTTTGAGCACCGGTGAGTTCAAAGGGCAGTTTTTCTTGGTAAAACCGGTTGAAGTAGTCGCCGATTTTTTCAAAAAGGAATCCCCTTGTCGCGTCTTTTCGCCGCGTACGGAGTTGTAAAATACGGAGTTGTAAAAACAACAACTCTTCAAACTTCAGTCGGCGAATGGCGCCATCCAATTCCTGCTGGTTTTCAGGAAAATGAATGTTTGAAACGGCTGCCCACCTGCTGCTCAGCCTAAACTGCGCCAGTAAATAATCTGGCAGCGTTTCCGGCAAATCAGCCGGTTTAAGGGTGTCAAGCAGCAATCGAATGAGTTTGCGCAAGCCTTTTGCGTCAAGACCCTTTTGTGTCAACTTTTCGGTGCTGGGATACACCGGGTCAAAGGTGCGTGCCGGAACATTGCCCTCCGCTGGTGCAGATTCTTCTATTTCGGGGTGTGTGATGTTGAACCGGCCGTTGAAGGCATTGACACGCCCAAAAACAATGTATTCTTTGCCGACACACAGCGACTTTTCCAGCCACTGCACGCCTTGAAACCAGACCAGTTCCATGACCCCCGTTTCGTCGCGCAGACTACCAACAAGACGCTTGGCTCGGCCCTCTCCCAGGGATTCAAGTCGGCGGAGAACGCCGCGGAGCTGCACCGTTTCGCCCTCTTGGTGTACGTCCCGAGCGCTGTGAAACTTGGTGCGATCCACGTAGCGAAATGGGAAATGAAACAAAAGATCTCTGCAGGTAAAAATACCCAACTCAGACTTGAGTGTGTCAGCACGATGCGCGCCCACACCTTTCAGAAACTCTATGTTGGAATCAAGGTTGGTCAAAATATACGCTGGTTTTTTTTCGAAAAATTAAAGTGAAACTGCTTAGATGGTCACGAATATCACAAAAAAGTGGCCTTATTGGGCCAGACAACATACCACCCAACCCATGACAAGTTAGGGTAGAAATAGTTGCCCTTCGGACAAGGTGTTTTCAAAGATACAAACAATCCCGCAACGGTATTGGATTTTGTGGCCATCTTGCGCCCAATGTATTGTGCTTAAAATGGAAATTTTTTGCGGCCA
The DNA here is from genome assembly GCA_903933805.1 of uncultured Bacteroidota bacterium. Taxonomy (GTDB): domain Bacteria; phylum Bacteroidota; class Bacteroidia; order Chitinophagales; family Saprospiraceae; genus M3007. The sequence continues at coordinate 2,387 of CAIZLM010000101.1, forward strand.
CTTCCCACCAGAAACGGCTTCAAATGGACACAAAAGTAAAATAAGTTGGTAACTGTTGGCGTGGTCGCGTCTGAGTCAAAAAAGTGGTCATTTTTTTCCAGACGAAGCGGATTTTTGTAGGCCATAGCAGCGCCACGATCAAAAAATGGGCGAAGTATGGCAAAAAATGGGCCTTTTTGGGCCAGACAGCGTGCCACCTAACCAGTTACATACGTTGTTTGATCATGGGTGCAGACATTTTGCGGTGATTTGAACAAGGTCTGTCATCCCCGCTACACCCCAAATATCGCTGCCTTGGGCATGGTTGTCACAACAGCCATGGCCATTGTTCCCACTTCAACGGTGGACGCAGAACTTTTTTACAGCTTTATTTTCTTTTAGCTTGGCCATTTGAGCAGTGTTTCATACTTTTGCCCCCCGTTTTGAAAAACCGCATCAGACAATGAACACATTTGTCGCCTACTCCATTCCGGTACAAGGCTTGAAATTAGGGTTACACCATTTCAAGTTTTCCATCGATACTGCATTTTTTGCCAAGTTCGAAAATTCACCGATTGAAGTAGCATCCTTTGATTTTGAGGTTGATCTCGACAAGCGCTCGGATATGCTGCTCTTCGATTTTCAATTTACGGGTTACATGCGGGTGGAATGTGATCGGTGCACAGCACAAATCAATTTGCCCGTGGAGGATTCAAGGGAGTTGATCGCAAAGTATGGCGACGAAGACTTGGAGGAAGAAGATGAAGTGGTGTTTATTGATCGGGATGCATCGGATTTTAATGTGGCAAAGTACCTCTACGAATTTGCTGTATTGGCACTGCCGATTACCAATGTGTACGATTGTCAAGACGAACCGAATCCGCCCTGTAATTTCGAAGTGTTGAAACACTTGGGTGGCGACAATGAAGATGGCGATGCGCCATCTGTTTGGGATGAACTGAAAAACTTGAAAGATAACTAACTGGTTAATAAGGCGTTGTATTCAACTAAACATACAACCGCAACGAAAATAAGTTATGCCAAATCCAAAATGGCGACACTCCAAACGTCGCAAGCGCGCTCGTCGCACACACTACAAAACTGAAGCACCAACGCTCGCTACCTGTAAAACAACGGGCGCAACGCACCGCCTTCACCGCGCCTACTCTGTTGACGGCGATCTTTACTACCGTGGGCAAGTGCTCATTCCGTCTAAAGAAAACAGTGAAGCCGCTGCTGCTTAGCGTGTAGTATTCTTTCGTTTCAAGAGGAGGCTCCAAATCCTGGTTATACAGGATGTCATGGGGCTTTTCTTGTTGTTCAAAAACGTATTGACGCTGTGCGATGTAACCCCTCATGCCGTTAACAGTCATCTCGTATCTATCCGATGAAACAAATCATCAATACGCCCAATGCTCCACTGCCCATTGGCTCTTACAACCAAGCCAATGCTTTCAATGGCTTGTTGTTTGTTTCCGGCCAAATTGCGCTAGATCCTGCCACAGGCGAACTGGTGCTTGACGACATCGAGATGGAAACACATCGTGTGATGCAAAATGTGCAGGCCATCCTGGAAGCCGCCGGCAGTAGCTTGGATAAAGTACTGAAGGCCTCTGTTTTTGTCAAGGATATGAACATGTTTGGCCGCATCAATGCCGTTTATGGCACGTACTTCCAACCTGAATTTGCCCCGGCAAGAGAGTTGGTACAAGTTGCCGAACTGCCTAGATTTGTCAACATCGAAATTTCAGTCATCGCAACTTGCTCATGAAAACCGTACTCTCTTGTATTCAGCCCACCGGCGATTTACACCTTGGCAATTACTTTGGGGCGGTTCAAAATTGGGTACGCCTGCAAGATGAGTACAAATGCTTCTATGGCGTGGTGGACTACCATTCCATGACAATGCCCTACAACCCCGTTCAATTGCGGGAAAATACCTGGAAAATGGTGTTTTACCTCCTTGCATGCGGTATTAAACCGGAAAACTTGTTTATCCAAAGTTTGGTGCCAGAACACATCGAGTTGTCGTGGATTCTAGGATGTACAACAAGTTATGGGGAACTGACCCGCATGACGCAATTCAAAGACAAAACAGAACAACTGCGCGAGACGGACAAGGATGCGTTTGTGAGCCTCGGACTTTTTGCTTATCCCGTACTGCAGGCTGCTGACATCCTGATTTATCACGCAGACTATGTGCCTGTTGGAAAAGACCAAGAGCAACACTTGGAATTGTCGCGCAACATCGCCCAGCGTTTTAACCACCAGTTTGGCAAGGAATATTTTGCCCACCCGGAACCGCTCTTTACGGAAACCCCAAAGATTCTGTCCCCCGCGGACCCCAACAAAAAAATGAGCAAAAGCCTCGGCGAAAAGCATTATATCAATCTTTTCGGCGAAGAAACCCGTGTGCGAAAACAAATAAAATCCGCCGTGACGGATACCGGGGAACCTTCCAACGGTGGTATGAGCGCTGGGGTGAAAAGCCTGTTCGACCTCTTGCGCGCCTGCAACAGCATGGATGCCCACGATGCACTCATGGCAGATTATAGTGCCGGCGCACTCAAGTATTCTGATTTGAAAGAGTCTGTCGCCAATGCCGTTGTGGGGCTCATCAACCCCTTCCGCGAACGCTTCGAGGCCCTTCAAGCAGATAAAAAGTCCGTGAAAAACCAAATTCAGGACGCGAGTGGTGAAATCCGCAAACGCGCCCAACAAACACTGCGCGAAGTGCGTGAAATCACAGGCTTGGGGTCTCTGAAAGGCTAATTACCCGCTTGACCCTATGGTTCGTGGGACCAAATCATGGCCCGACGATCGTCACTGACGGAAATAAGCCCGCCGCCATGCCAAAGCAACCGGTTCACCGAGTTGATGTGACCGCCCAAACGCAGCGTATCCACCACTTTCAATAATTCATACGTTTGAGCATCCCATATTTTGAAGGTTTTGTCGCGACTGGCCGTGGCAAAAAGATGGCCATCCGGTGAAAAGGCAATATGGTTTAGCGTGAAAAGATGTGCTGCCTGCTCCGGACTTTGTGGCGCAATTTCTTTGGTATCCACCATCCATACTTTTAGCAAGGCATCACGCCCACCACTGAGCAGATGCTGCCCATTGGGCGAACAAGCCAAGGAAAATACCGAGTTTTCGTGTGCCCCACGCACCACATGCTTCAATGCCAGCGTCTGCGCATCCAACCAATATATGTTGTGGTCACTCGATCCAACGACAAGTTCACCAACTTGGTCGGCATACGCGATGGCCCGCAATGCCTGGCTGGAAAGCTGAATGCTTTCCACTGTCCTGCCGGTTGCAATATCCCAACGCGTGAGAACGCCGTCGCCACCAACCGTGAACAGGTAATCACCAAGCTCTAATATATCGTAAACACCCCTTTTGTGGTGCTGAACGTTCCGCGTTTTATCAGGCCGATCTCGCACCAGCCAATGCAACCCACCGTGCATGTTGCCAGCCACCAGCCTGGATTTTTCGGTTAACGCGCAAAGCGAAAACAACTGCGTTTCTGTATTGGCAATGAGTTGGCCGTTTTCAGGGTTGTCGAGGTTCCACTCAACAACCCATCCATCACCACCGGCGGTAATAAAATGACGGTCATCCTGCCCCGGCACCAGCGCATAAAGGGAGGCCCGATGTCCAGTACAGGCGTGTAAACGCTTGATTTTCATGTAACTGTCAGGCGAAGCCTATTGATCGTCGCCAAAAAAGGCCAGTATCTTATCGGCCAGTTCCATGCCAATATAGGACTGGGCCTCCACGGTGCTGGCGCCGATGTGTGGGGTGCAGGATACGGCAGGATGTTTCAACAATGCCTCGCGCGGGGTCGGCTCGTTTTCATAGACATCCAAACCAGCGCCTCCGACTTTACCACTTTCCAAAGCTGTCAGTAAGGCCTCCTCATCAATGACACCCCCTCGGGCCGTATTGATCAGAAAAACACCGGTTTTCATCTTGGCAAATTCTGCGGCGCCAAAAGAGGGCTTACCACTTCCCGGAATGTGTATCGTGATGAAGTCCGACTCCCGAAGCACTTTGTCGAGTGACTCTGTTCGCACTTTGACGCATATTTTGATGTCATCGTACTCTTGCAATTGAATGCCTACTTCTGCTTCAGACACGAAAGGATCATGGGCCCTGACACGCATACCAACACCCAGGGCAATTTGGGCAACTTCCTGGCCAATTCGACCGAAACCGATGATGCCCAGTGTTTTACCTTTGATTTGAAACCCCGTTTCAAAATCTTTTTTCAATTTTTTAAAATCACTGCCCGACGCTAGTTCACGGTTGCTGCGTTGCAACATACGGGAAAGGCTAAAAAGGTGTGCAAATGCCAATTCAGCCACAGCGCGGGAGGAAGCACGAGGGGTGTTGAACACCTGAATGCCTTTGCTTTGAGCGTATTCTACGTCAATGTTGTCGAGGCCAACGCCCCCACGCGCAATTATTTTGAGGTTTTTACCGGCATCAATAACGGCTTTGGTTACTTTGGTGGCACTGCGCACAATGAGTACGTCGTACTCGGCAATGCGAGAAGCCAAATCCTCCTGTGGAATCTTATCTTCCTCCACCAGGTAGTTGGCTTCTTCTAAAAGTAGTCGGCCGTCAGGATGAATGCCGTCGTTCACGAGTATTTTTACCATGTTTTTCATTGTCTTTGAAATGTGGAGCAAAGATAGTTTTTTGAAATACTATTCCCTGTGACGGAAACATAACTTAATTTTAAGTCTGGTATTGGTCATCAGTGTTATTTTCGCCATTAAAACAAAGACATGATCCGGATATTCACCATTTTTCTAGGCTTTCTCCTCTTTTTGAGCTCATTGGCGGCCCAATCTACGGCATTCGTTTTCAATATTGGCCCCTCTGCCGGGCTTCAGAAATGGGACAACGCATCCGGGAGAGAACCGCTGTTCCAATACAATGCCTCTGTTGCCATGGAAACCATCAACAACGAAGATGATCATGCCTCATTTATCATGCAACTCGGATACCATGTAAAAGGCAGTGCAACACGCTACCGTTTTATCAGCTTTAATTCCGGATATCCCGGCGGAACCGTCACGGAAAGGTTCAAATTTAACAATTTTTCCTTCCTCCTCGGCGCCAAACAACGATTCGACCTAGACGACTCCGGCCGTAAACGCTATTTTTATTTCGGAGGTCTGCGGGGTGATTATACCTACAGCACCAATGTTGACAACCTCCAAAATGCCAGTGCGTTGTGCAATCCGGGTGCTTATCCGCTCATGGGAGGCGTTCAACGCTGGATGGCCGGCTTTACCATCGGCGGCGGAATAGAACTGGCCTTAACGGAATTGGTGGGCTGCCAAGTACAACTTTCTATCAATCCCGATGTTACGCCCCAATACCGTCAGAATGCCATCCCAAACGTATTGGATCAATGCAACCCGGGCAATGTGTACAGCATTGAAGCACAGCGCATCCGAAACACAACGGTAGAGCTCTCCGTCGGGCTACGTCTGCTGCGAAAAGTCGTGTACGTAGATTGATGGCGGAAACATTTGACCGCTAAATTCCTTGTCTATTGATCAAATACAGCACCAAGGAGGCTTACTAAGCGCTGTTTTTCCTATGATGGCGGTGGAGCTGTACCGCAAACCACGTATTATTCCCAAGTCTTCCATAACTTGCCTGTTGAAAATTTGAAACCCGGAACGCTGTATCCTATTTTGAAAATGAAAAATTTATCCCTGCTATTGGTCCTTGCCCTGGTTGTAACGGCCTGCGGAAAAAATGAAAAAACACAACCCGGCGCCGCCGGTTCTGCGCCTGGTTCAAAAACAGGCCTTACCGTCACATCGGTGGAGGGATTTGTGGCGAAGCCATCGGTTTTGACAGAACGCGTGACGGCAAGCGGCACATTGGTGCCATCCGAAGAAACCGAGTTGCACCCGGAAGCTTCCGGTCGGGTCGTTGCCCTTCACCTGCCAGAAGGCCGCAGTGTTCGCAAAGGAGAGGTGTTGCTTAAAATTTTTGATGAAGACCTGAAAACGCAACTCCGAAAACTGGATACACAACTCAAACAGGCGGAAATAACCGAACGTCGGCTCGCCGAACTCCTTCAGGTGAAGGGCGTCAGCCAACAGGAATACGACCTTGCGTCCCTCTCAGTACAAACCATCAAAAGCGATATTGAACTGGTGCGCATCAATATTGAAAAAACGGAACTGCGGGCCCCTTACGACGGCATCATCGGGCTGCGGCGGCTGAGCCTCGGCGCGTACGTGACCCCGGCCACGCCCGTCACCACCCTCCGCACTGCCAGTGCCTTAAAACTAGACTTCAGCGTTCCCGAAAAGTACAGCCCGCTCATCCACGTGGGACAATCCATTGATTTTACCGTTCAGGGCAACGCAACAGCGCATACGGCAACGGTGCTGGCAACGGAACAAACCATCGCTGCCGAATCGCGCAACCTTGTTGTGCGTGCTGCCGTACGGGACAGTCGCGGGCTACTTCCAGGCGCCTTTGCCGAGGTAAACCTTGCACTGGGCAATAAAATGCAGGCGCTGATGGTGCCCAATCAGGCCATCATACCCCAGGCCCGCGAGAAAAAGGTCATTTTATGCAAGGGTGGAAAGGCGCAATTTGTCACCGTAAAAACCGGCGTGCGGCAGGCGGAATTGATTGAAATCATTGACGGCATTCAGCCCGGGGATACCATCTGTACCACCGGGATACTGTTTCTCAGGCCCAACGATGGGGTTAAATTTTCTAAAATTAATTGACGACTGTGCTGGCGACAGTACCCCGACTTTACCGATACAATGTGCCTGATTCGAGGTACTCCAACACCGCATCCGGCACCAGGTATCGAACCGATTTTCCGGCTTTTATACAATCTCTGATGTACGTGGCAGAGATATCGAGGGGCGGCACTTCGTACAGGCGTACCCGCGGATGATCGGCGAGTGCGCCCAAGTCGGCGCCAGGCCTTTTGTACACATAAATGTCGTAGCCGGCCAATAGCTGTTCGTAGTTTTTCCACAGGTGCAACGACGCGAGGTTGTCGCCGCCCATGATGAGTACAAATTGGTGCTCCGGGTACTTTTCCTTCAAAAAAGTCAGGGTATCAATGGTGTAGGAAGGCTGGGGCAGCTGAAATTCCACATCGGATGCGCGCAGTCGTGTGTTGTCTGCAATGCCCAACCGCACAAGATGCAGCCGATCTCGATCCCGAGCGAGCGTTTTTTTAGGCTTCAGCGGGTTCTGAGGACTAACCACAAGCCATACCCGGTCCAAATCCGTTTGTGTTGCCATGTAATTGGCAATAATCAGGTGACCCAGGTGAATGGGGTTAAAGGAGCCGAAGAAAAGGCCTATTTTCATGGCGTTTTGATTTGGCCGTAAAAGTAGCTTGTTTGGATGGCGACCATCCAAACAATTGCGTTTTTTAAAACATTTTATGTAATACGCTTGTCCCCCGACCGAAGGCTTTACCTTCGCGGGGGAACAATCACACACATTCCATTGGCAATCATCAGCCCAATCCATAAAATGACCTTTCTCGACGAACTCAATCCCATCCAACGCCAGGCGGTCACCACCATCGAGGGGCCTGTACTGGTTATCGCAGGGCCAGGCTCCGGCAAAACCCGGGTCCTCACGTTTCGCATTGCGCACTTGCTACAAAACCACGTGCCTGCACGAGAAATATTGGCACTCACGTTTACAAACAAGAGTGCAAGAGAGATGAAAGAGCGAATCGACCGAATTGTCGGCTCGTCTGTACAGCAGGTTTGGGCTGGCACATTTCACGCCATTTTTGCCCGTATTCTCCGCTATGAGGCCGAAAAAATTGGCTACCCATCGTCGTTCACCATCTATGATACCGACGATACGATGAGCGTGCTGAAAGCTGTTATCAAGGAGATGAACCTCGATCCCAGCGTGTACAATCCGTCGGCGATACGTTCCCGCATCTCCCTGTGCAAAAGCAATTTAATCACACCAACGCTTTACCGGGAAAATACCGATATGATGCAGCAGGATCGCGCAGCACGCCGCCCCTATATCGTTGATATTTATCAAAAATACATCGCCCGTTGTTTCCGTTCCGGCGCCATGGATTTTGACGACCTGCTGTATCAACTGTACCGACTGTTTCAGCAAAACCCGGAAAATGTATTGGACAAATACCGCCGCAGGTTTCGATACATCCACGTGGACGAATTTCAGGACACCAATTTTCTGCAATATGCAATCCTGCGTCTGCTCTTGAAATATGAGGGAAGTCCCGAAAATATTTTTATTGTTGGGGATGATGCCCAAAGTATTTACGCATTCCGAGGGGCTACTATTGACAACATTCTGAATTTCGAAAAAGATTACCCAGGTCTGCAAACCTTCAAATTGGAGCAAAATTACCGCAGCACACACCACATCGTGTCAGCAGCCAATGATGTCATCTCTTTCAATCGAAGGCAACTGCCCAAGACCATCTGGACAGACCGAGAGGATCGTCAAAAGATAAAATTGCTCAAATGCCTGACGGATGACGAGGAGGGGCGCCGCGTTGCTGACCTGATTCTAGAGCAAAAGCACCGTTACCACCTGCCCAATGCTGACATTGCGGTACTTTACCGGACCAATTCTCAAAGCCGAAAATTTGAGGAGCACCTTCGCCGGCTGAATATTACCTACCGCGTTTTTGGTGGGATGTCTTTTTACCAGCGCAAAGAAGTAAAAGATTTCATCGCATACCTCCGCCTGGCCGTCAATCCACGTGATGAAGAAGCCCTGAGAAGGGTCATCAATTTCCCCACACGGGGTATCAGCGATGCCACGGTAGAAAAACTCAGCAGCCTGGCCGGCGCCCTCAATATCACCATGTGGGAGGCCATGCTCAACCCGGCGCTCGACATCACCGACCGGGCCAAAAAATCAATGGCACAATTCCGAAACACGGTGGGCGAATGGCAGCGAAGGGCCGTCTCGGAAACAGCTTTTATCCTGGCCAGTGATATCCTGCGAAAATCAGGACTTTTTGACCTGATGAAAAGTGATACCAGTCCGGAAGGCATTGGCCGGCTCGAAAACCTCAACGCCGTGCTGGATGCCATTTCCGAATTTGTAGATGCCGCTGTGGAAGTCCCCCCCGACATAGATGCAACACTCCCCGAAGGAGTGGGCGTGGCATCCCTCTCCACCTACCTGCAAACCGTCACCCTACTCACCGATTCAGATGAAAAAAACGAAGGAACCGACTACGTAACCCTGATGAGTATTCACGCTGCCAAAGGCTTGGAGTTCAAGAGCATTTTCGTTACAGGTATGGAAGAAGGTCTTTTTCCCTCTTTTATGGCCCTAGAAGACCCCAACGGCCTCGATGAAGAAAGGCGGCTGTTTTATGTTGCCATCACACGTGCCAAAGAATTTTTGACCATCAGTTACGCCCAAAATCGATACCGATATGGCCAGATCCGGGTGAGCGAGCCCTCCCGTTTTCTGGAAGAAGTGGGCTCGCAGCACTTTGAATTCTTGGGTGGGATGGGCAGCGCGCGCATCGGCGCCCCGGCACCTCAGGAACGCCCTTCAACAGGCGCAAGCGTCCGCGGAAACTTTGCCCCCTCCCGTGGCCGGGCTCTAAGCCAGCAATCCGCCAACGCAATACCCGGCGATTTTAAAGTGTCTCCCGAAAAAGACATCATTCCGGGCGCTACCGTGCTACACCTCAAATTCGGCGAAGGTGAAATTATGAGCGTCGAAGGATCCAAGGAAAACAAAGTAGCCACCATCAAATTTAAGAACGATGACATGGCAGAACGCCGAATCGTCCTGAAATTTGCAAAACTTCAGGTGCTTTCCTGATTGAAGGACAATTTTCCAAACGGCGGGGGGATAGATCACAGCATCTGCCGATCCTTTAAAGGAACGCGCCGTAATCTTGGCCCGATTTTGGCCTTATTTAGCCAAATTAAAATCAAATGAAAAACACCCTACTGGCGAAATTGGGAATCCCCCCCTTATCCTTTCGGTTACCCGCGTACTTCTTGTTTGTTGTCTTATGCACTGAAACAGCCCTTGGACAAAACCAGGCACTGGGAAGCTGGAGCGTCCTCAACGTAAAATATAAACTCAATGAAAAGTGGAGTGTCTTTGCCGAAGCACAACTGGGTTCGCTGAGATTTTATGACGATTTTTATTTTCATGATTTGAAAGGCGGTGTTTCGTATAAAATAAACGCAAATGTCAACGCAACGCTGACCGCCGGCGACTACGACACCTTTCGAGAGGGCGGGAATTTTGTGTTGCCTAGGGTCAACAACGAATTCCGAATTTGGCCCCAGCTTATCGTATTGCAACCTTTTCGCAAGTTCAAAGTAGAACACCGATACCGGGCAGATTTCCGATTCACCAGCAATGGATACCGCAACAGATACCGGTACCGCCTTTCAATCATCCTACCGCTGGGCAAGGAAAAAAGTGGGTATCCACATTTTCAGCTCTGTGCAGGGAACGAATTGTTCTTTACCGACAAAGGGCCCTATTTTGAAAGAAACAGGGTATTGTGCTTTCTCAACTGCAAAATATCGAAAAACACGGCCTTGTTGGCCGGTTTTATGCACCAATTTGATTATAAATTGACGAAACAATCGTCGCAGGACTTCCTGCTTTTGGGCGTGTTTACCGACATATTCAGCAAAAAATAAAGGTAACTGGTTAGGGTGGTCGCGTCTGAGACAAAAAAGAGGCCATTTTTTGCCA
>CAIZLM010000102.1 GCA_903933805.1 uncultured Bacteroidota bacterium
AAAATATCGCTCGCAAAGACGCAAAGGCGCAAAGATTTGATACACACGCTCTGCGTCTCCGCGTCTCCGCGTGAAAATACCGCTCGCAAAGGCGCAAAGATTTGATACACACGCTTTGCGTCTCCGCGTCTTCGCGTGAATATCGCTCGCAAAGACGCAAAGGCGCAAAGATTTGATACATACTCTTTGCGTCTCCGCGTCTTCGCGTGAAAATATCGCTCGCGAAAGGGCAAAGATTTGATACATACACACCTTGGCGTCTACATGATACAAACTTACACCTTTAGATCCCTATTGGCCTTGGCACGACCACTCCCCTTTCCTCTGCTTTCCCGTTGCACCGGGCATCGGCTCATTGCGCCATTTTACCATACCGTTTCCGATGTTATTTTGCCGCATATCAGGCATTTATACAACGTGAAAAACGTCCGAGCGTTTGAAGACGACCTCGATTTTTTGTTGAAACACTACACCCCGATTGATTTTCACGAACTACCCGCGGCCATCGAGGGCAAACACCGCGGAAAACCACCCATGCTGCTCAGTTTTGACGATGGACTTCGGGAGTTTTACGACCCCATCGCACCATTGTTGTTGCGCAAGGGAATCCCGGCCATCTGCTTCCTCAACAGCGGATTTCTGGACAATATAGACCTGTTTTTCCGATACAAAGTCAGCTTACTGATCGATCGTTTGCCCGAATTACACGGCACAACCGCAGCGCAACTCTTGAGCATTCGCTACGACAACCGTATGGCCCTCGATGATCTGGCAAATGCTATTGGGCTGGATTTTACCGATTTTCTGCAGCAACAGCAGCCCTATCTGACCAGCGAGCAGGTAGCTTCCCTGATCAAGCAAGGCTTCCATTTTGGCGCACACAGCGTGGATCACCCCGAATATCGATTCCTGGATTTGCACGAGCAACTGCGACAAACCACACGAAGCCTGGAAACCATCAGCAACAAATTTGGATTGGGTTACCGCCTGTTCTCCTTCCCATTCACCGACTTTGGTGTGTCAAACAGGTTTTTTGAGGTCGTACTGGAAGAGAAAAAAATTGCCGACTACAGTTTTGGCTGCGCCGGCTTGAAAACTGAAATTTACCCCCGACACCTCCAGCGTATTCCCATGGAAACAAACAACTTGACGGCAGAAGAGGCCCTTCGCAAAGAGTTTCTTTACTTTTGCCTCAAAATACCCTTTGGCAAAAATAGTATCCGTAGATCATGATTGAAATTCAATCTCTAAACAAACAACAATTGACTGAATTTGTCCATTCTGACAGATTCCGGAGACTACCAAACCTACCCATATCAGCCCATCGAGCCGCATCACAGGCATGCAACCCACGTGCCCGCGAGGACGATATCTTGCTCCTACTGGCCTGGTGGAACAACGAATTGGTAGGTTATTTGGGCGTCCTGCCCGACCAATATTTTGTGAACGACCAACAATCGTACCCTTGCGGTTGGCTCTCCTGCCTGTGGGTGAGTGAAGCGCACCGCGGACAGTCTATCGCCAAATTACTCGTTACTCGGGGCGCGGAAACGATGGGCGGCCATATTCTTATCACGGAATTTACACACCACGCCAAACAACTATATGACAAACTCGGTCTGTTCTCTGACCTGAAAATCAGCACCGGAATACGGTTGTACCGCCGCCTGGAACTGCACCGGTTACTACCACCCAAGCGACCTTTTTTTAGAAAAATAATGCCCCTGCTCCGACTGACCGACCACCTGGGCAACGCCGTGATCAATGCCCTGTCGCAGCTGCTAAAACCGCAGACACCATCACTTCAATATGCGTACACAACAGAAATAACACCCGAAATACAAGCATTTATCGCAAAAAATCAACAACACGAACTCTTTCGACGCGGCCAAACAGAACTGAACTGGGCACTGAAAAACCCCTGGATACACGCCGGACACCAAGACGAAAACAGCCGCAAATACTATTTTTCCTCCGTAGATCACACCTTTGATTATATCGGCGTAACCGCGTACGACGCGGAAATGAACCTCGTGGCGTTACTACTTTTCGCAAAACGCAACCACACCCTGAAATTACCCTACTGCTACTGCTCAACAGCGCACATACCACCCGTCGCCGAAATCATTGACTTCCACCTGCACCTTTGGAACATTAAAACATTCACCACCTTCCACCCCCAATTGGTGGAACACTACCACGCAACACGCACCGCCGCATTGCATAAAAAAAACCTGAAAAGGCACTATATTGCCACAAAACCCATGACGGAAAACCTGAACGGACGCACGTTCCAAATACAGGACGGCGATGGCGATTGTTTTTTTACCTGACTACAAAACCCTGTAACAGTTTGATTGACCATTGTTTAAAATTTATTTTCCGCCGTGCTCGTAACCACAGGCCCCCTGCGATGACGTTTTATGCTGGTTGCAACCTCCTCGCAGCACTACTCTTGTGCCCCCTGTTCCTCCAGGCACAAACAACCACCGCCATCACCCAACAGACAACGGCTACCCAAGATACCCAAAAACTCAAAATTGAAACCGCCTTGCTCATCGAAAATTTTCGAAAAAGCGACCGCGAAATTCAAAAATTGAGCGGAAATGTGCGACTCCGACAAGATGATATCGTCATCTTCTGCGATACCGTCATCCTCGACCAAGACGATGCCATCCTCATCGGAAATGTAGCCATACAACAAGGCGATTCCCTTAAAATTTTCGCAGACTCTACCCACTACCGAGCCGATACCAAAATTGCAGACCTCTATGGCCAAGTGGTCATGGAAAACGGCAAACAACAACTTTTTACCCAAAAACTACGATACAACGCCGAAAAAAAAATCGCCGAATACCACACCGGCGCCACCATCAACAATGGAAAAAGCCAACTCACCAGCCGACATGGGTACTACTTCGTCAACCAAAAAGAGGTGTTCTTCAAAGGCGATGTCGTGGCCACAGACCCCGAATTTACCCTGCGTACCGATACCATGGCTTTCAACTCAGAAACTCAGGTGGTCCGATTCGTCGCGCCTACCCTCATCAGCCAACGAGACAGCAAAATATACACCGAAGGCGGGTTTTATGACATCGAAAACAACTTCGCCGAATTCGATGTAAACCCCCAATACGAACGCGATGGACAACGCGGCAAAGCAAAAAAAATGCGCTACAATGGTGCCAATAAACGCTATACCCTGGAAGGAGATGCCTACATCGATGACCAAAAAAAAGGACAGGAAACCATTGCCGACGTGATTATATACGACTCCGAAACCGAAAAAACAACGCTAAAAGGCAACGCTGCATTCAAAGATAGCACCCACAACCTCCAAGGCGAAGAAATTCGATACGACAGCCGCAACAAAAAATACCAACTGACCGGACGCGGACGCGTCGTGGAGGGCGCCAATGTCATCGAAGCCGATTCCCTGGATTTCAATGACGCTTTGGGCAACGGCATCGCCATCGGCCGAGTCGCATGGATTGATACCGCCAGCAACTACACCCTGCTCGCCCACCGAATGGATTACAACAAAATATCAGACTACCTTTTCGCCTACGGAGGGTTCAATGACGGCCCCGCCGGAAGACCCCTGATGAAATCAATCATAGACCGCGACACCCTCTTCATGGCCGCCGATACCCTCACTTCCTACAAACCTGACTCCCTGAACGATGAACGAATCCTCCTCGCACACCACCAAGTGCGTATCTTTAAAAGCGACCTGCAGGCTGTTTGCGACTCCCTGAAATTTAGCAGCGCCGATTCTATTTTCTGGTTTTACAAAATCAACAACATCCCCGTTATCTGGTCCGATACCTCCCAATTCTCCGGTGATACCATCCGTATGTTGATGAAAAATAAAAAACTAGACCGTATCTGGCTGCTCCAAAACTCACTCGTGATCAATTCCGCCGATGAACTGCTCTTCAACCAAATAAAAGGACGCAATACCACCGCCTTCTTCCGAAACGACCAAGTCCAAGAAATGCTCGTCGAGGGAAATGCACAAGTCCTCTACTACGCCTTAGACGAAAAACAAGCTTACATCGGCCTCAACCAAACCGACTGCTCAGAAATGCGCATCTACTTTGGCAACAACAAAGTGGAAAGCATCAAGTTCTACCAAGAACCCAGCGGTAAATTTATCCCCATGAAAAAAGCCGGACGAGACCCTAAAAAACTGGAAGGCTTCTTCTGGGATAAAACGCGAAGACCTCACAACAAATCCGATCTGTAAGTAACTGGTGAGCGGGCCACCCAACCCGTTACATCTGAAACAAACTTCTTCAGCACCATGAAACAGGCGACTACCCCACAATTTTATTGCACGAAATACCCACGTAGAAAAAATGAAATACCTTGCTGCCATTCATTTTTCTTGGTTCAAACATATTAACCCCGCAAAGTTTTTCCTGGTTCTTTCAATCTCCTGGGGTGCTGTACTCGTTTTTCTAACACCACCCTTACAAGTTCCAGACGAGCCCAGACACTTTCTTAGAGCCTACCAGGTTTCTACCCTGCATTTTAACCCAGAAATTAACAACAATCGGTTGGGAGGGACACTCCCAACCGATTTCTTGCCTTTTATCCAACATTATGGCGCATTTATCCGCAACAACGGCCAAAAAAAATTATCCAAGGAAGACTACGCATTTGGTCTAAACCAAACATTAAACTTACACCAACAAGCTTTTATCCCTCTCCCCAATACCGCCCTCTACGCACCCGTAGCCTACCTGCCACAGGCCATCGGCATGGCCATCGGAACACAATTGAATACACCTCCTCTGGTGCTGCTTTATCTCGGCAGACTCTTCAACCTCTTTGCCTGGATCATTTTGGTGTATTGGAGTATCAGATTGCTGCCCTTCAACCAATGGCTCTTTGTCCTGCTGGCACTACTACCCATGTCCATTTTTCAGGCCGCTTCTCTGAGCGCCGACACACCCACCAACGGACTGTCTTTCCTGCTCACCAGCGTATGCCTCCGATATAGCTTTGACGACCAAGCCCAACTTCACCGTCAACAGATCTTCTGGATAGCAGTTCTGGCTGTGCTGATAACCCTGTGCAAAAACGTGTACACCCCCATTTTATGCCTGGGATTTATGATTCCCAAAGAAAAATTTGGCAGCAATAAAAACTACCTGCTCACTTTGATCCTGCTGGGGTGCCTGGTCACTGCCGGTCTGGCGTACAGCGCCTACAACGTCAAGGGCCTACTCAACCAAATTCACCCCATTGAAACACTGTACGGCAAAGAAGGCGTCCCAAAAATAAACCCCGACAAACAACTGGATTTAATCATGTCCGATATACCAGCTTTTCTTTCAATGGTTGTACAATCTTTTGATACCTACAAAAAGACGATATATCAGACCTTTATCGGCCGTTTGGCGTGGCTCGATGTGTTTTTCAATAATTGGTACTACCATTTGGCTTGGGGCTTCCTGTGCTTTGTGGCCGTTACAGGTTCCGCACCACCCAAAAAAATAAGCATGGCACACCGCGGCACCATGCTCATCTCCTGTTTGGCTGTATTGTTGGCCTTTTCTGTCACCATGTACCTCAGCTGGGCAGATGTCGGCGAAAAAACCATTTCCAACATGCAGGGCCGGTACTTCATCCCCATCGGACCGATCTTGTTCAGCTTGCTGGCCAACAACATCCAATGGAAAATACCCCAATGGTGCCTCAATACCCTCATATTGCTGTTCGTATTGCTGTCCATGACCCTGACCTTCCAGGTCATGTACCTGCGTTTTTTTTAGAAAACTGGGGCTGAAACAAAAAAGTGGCCATTTTTGTCAGAAAACGCGGGTTTTTGCAGGCCGGAGCAAGCACTACAATCATAAAAAATGGGCGCAGTATGCAAGAAAACGCGCTTTTTAGGCCACACCCAACCCGTTACAAAAATGGGTTGTTTGACACCCAGCGCGCCAAACAACCCATTCACCCCACCGTACGGGGCGTTTTTGAACCGGAAAATAGTTAGCCCATTTCCTGCACGACCTCCTGTACCTCCGGAATCATGCGCTTCAACATACCTTCTATGCCCGCCTTCAAGGTAACCGACGAAGAAGGACAGCCACTACAGGAACCCTGCATCGTGACGTACACCTTGCCCGCTTCAAACGATTTGAATTCTATGTTGCCCCCGTCCATTTCAACGGCCGGTTTCACGTATGTATCAATGAGCTCTTTTACACGCTTGGCAATTTCACCGCCTTCGCCGCTGAATTGCACCGCATTGCTCTCGGCCATGGCTTTCTCCATGAATTCCGCAAAGCCATCCAGCACCATCACGCCATCACGCTCCACATAGTCCTTGATGAATTCCTTGATTTTCAACATGATATCCTCCCAAGCATAGTTCAACTCCTTCATCACCGTGACATAGTTGTTGTTGAAATACACACTCTTGATGTAGGGCAACTCCATCAGGCTGTTCGCCAAGGGGCTCCACTCAGCGGCCATTTCCTGGTCTTTGAACTCCGCGATGCCCCGATACAACATTCGGTTGGTCACATACTTGAGCGCCTCCGGATTGGGGGTTTGCTCGGTGTACAACATCACAGGGGTTTTGGTTGCTATAGATTCCATAGTTACATCTTTGCTTTAAAAAATTTGCTGCAAAAGTAACAACAAAACAGCAGAATGGTTGAAAGATTGTGGATTCCAAGCCACCGTCCGCTCCAATTTTTGCGCAAGCAGTGGCCCAACAGCCTTCCCCCGACGCTTGATCAGCACCTCCGACATCAATACGACCAAGCGCTCATACGGCACTACCTCCAACTCGTGCGCCTGGTTGGTGAGTTGCAAGGGCGCCGTCCGCAACTCCTCCAAGTAGGGCCCCGCCTTGTCGAGAAACTTGCCACCATCGTGGTGGTACTTCGACAATATCACCAGAATTTTGATGAACAACTGCGACCGATGCGTGCCCTCACTGCCACACAGATAACGCTCCCGGTACTTTTCCAACGCCGAAATACGGTCCCAAAGCGCCAACTCCTTCCCCTCCAAAAACTCCAATAACACCCCCGCCGACAATATCGCGATGTTCATGCCCGTCTTGTCCTGCGTAAAATCCTTGATCTCGTTGCGAAACCGGCTGCTCTTTACCTTCGGCACCAATGCCTCCGGCAAAGGCAGTGACTTCAATTGCTGTACAATAAAAAGATAGGCCCCCAGGATATTCCAAGTCTCCCGCTGGGTATCGCGCAAAACATTGAATTTTTTGTGGTGCACCGCCGTGTGGTACAATTGTGCCGCGCCCAGGTAATCCTCTTGGTACATTTTCAGGTAAAACCCCAACTCAAGGGTGCCAAACCAATTGATGCTGCCAACCGTTGAAAACTGTAGCGAACGGTCAAAATGCTCCCCGCCCCGCCGGTAATTGCCGGAATACAAACAATTCACAATCTCAAGATAGTTGAAAATGTTGAGGGCGCCTTCGCAGGGATACGCACATTGCGAAAAATACCGAATGGCCTCTTCGTGCACCCGAGAAGCCTCCGAATACATCCCCTCCGCCGTGTAGCGGTACGATTGTAAGGAAAAAAACGACAAATGGAACTGGTGCGACACTATGTTTAATACATAGGGCTGAAGTTCCTCTACATACTGCTGCGCCAACACGCCCACTTCCTTCTGAAAGGCCTTCTTCCGAATATACGGCAGCCGAATGCGCTCTAGGTATATTTGGGCACGCTCCTCCACCGCTCGCCACTCGCTGTGCTCCCGGTACAACGCATAATAGGTGTCAAACGCCTTGGGATCATCGCCCGCTACAGCCACATAATCCATCAAAGCCTTGGCAGCCTCTACCACAAATTCTGGTCGGGCAGTCTCCAAACCAATGCGCAACAACGCCTCAGCCGACCGCTTGGCACTGTTTTTACAGGAAAGCGCCACCATAGACTTCACCTTGGCCGTTAACTGAAAGCCCTGGAGACGACTCTGCAAAGGAGGCGCTAACTTTTGTGGACCAAGATGCAATACCATTTGCTCCAAACAACACAGCAACTCCTTCGCAACCTGCCGGAATTTTGTCCGCTCCCCTACGTTGGATTTCTGAATGGCTTCCGCTTCTGTCCGGAAATTGTATTGCTGTATTGCCCGATAAAGGCGCACTACATCGCAATTGTTGCGTGAAAGAAGACCCAACAACGCTTCAGCGTTGGGGAGACATT
>CAIZLM010000103.1 GCA_903933805.1 uncultured Bacteroidota bacterium
AGCCTTCGACAAAGCCATGGACAAAGCCATGGACAAAGCCGAAGCGGTCATCGAATCCTTCAAATCACACGAAGCATCGCCTGAGCCTCCCGTGGAAACTCCCGTGGAAACTCCCGTGGAAACTCCCGTTGAAACTCCCGTTGAAACTCCCGTTGAAACAGCAGATACTACTGCGCCTGTCGTACACGAAGATACAGCTGCTCCTGTAGAAGCCGCAATAGAGGAGAAGGGTACAACCAAGGAAGATGCTTAAATAATTCGGCGATTTAAGCTAAGATATTGTAGCCGCCCGGAATGCTCATTGCCTTTCGGGCGGCTGCTTTTTTAAGCGCTATAGCAACCAATTATTGTTTGCAAGCAATCTAAATCATCGTAATTGGTTAGCATGGTTGCGTCTGAGACAAAAAAGCGGCCCTTTCTTGGGCCAGACGGCTTGCCACCTAACCAGTTACAAATCATCAAAATCACTTTAATCACAGTCTAACCCTGTCAATGATACCTTTATGACGCTGGAAGAAAAAATCACCAAAGACCTCGTAACGGCCATGAAAGCCAAAGATGAGGTGTCATTGCGCGGCATTCGCGCCATAAAAAGTGCCATTCTTTTGATAAAAACAGATGGATCTGGCGTGGGTATTGATGAAGCACGTGAGGTACAACTGCTTCAAAAACTCGTCAAAACCCGGCAGGAATCCTTGGAAATTTACGTAAAAAATGATCGACCCCTGCTGGCGGAAAAAGAACGGGAGGAAATTGACGTCATCAAACGCTATCTCCCAGCCATGCTCGAAGGTCCTGAATTGGAAGCGATCATCCTGCAAATTGTGACAGAAACTGGCGCAACTTCTGCCAAGGATATGGGAAAGGTCATGGGTGCTGCCAACAAACAGCTCGCTGGTAAAGCCGATGGCCGCGCAATTTCTGATATCGTTAAAAGGCTCTTGACGGCAGAGGCCTGATCCTTCCAATCGGTTTGCGCTATCTTATCCAACGGGGTGATCATTTTTCATCGACGCAGCAATAGTACCCAAAAACGCACCTAAACAAACACATACCATGCGGTTGAGTGCCAAAAATATCTTCAAAACGTACGGTCGACGTACGGTCGTGAAGGATGTTTCCTTTGAAGTCAAACAGGGTGAAATTGTTGGGCTTTTGGGTCCCAACGGTGCTGGCAAAACCACGTCGTTTTATATGACGGTTGGTTTTATCCAACCCTCACAAGGAAATGTGTACCTCGATGCAGAAGATATCACCGCATTGCCGATGTACCGCAGGGCACAAAAAGGCATCGGCTACCTGCCACAGGAGCCCAGTGTTTTTCGAAAACTATCGGTGGAAGACAACATCCGCCTGGTGTTGGAAATGACCAAGCTGTCTCCTGCTCAACAGACAGAAAAACTGGAATCACTGCTCGAAGAGTTTAACCTCAACCGCGTCAGGAAGGGTATGGGTGACACCCTTTCCGGCGGTGAACGCAGGCGTACTGAAATAGCGCGTTCCCTCGCTTCTGACCCCAAATTTATTCTACTGGATGAGCCCTTTGCTGGTATAGACCCCATTGCTGTGGAAGATATCCAATACATCGTTGCCAAACTGAAAACCAAAAACATCGGTATTCTGATCACCGACCACAATGTACAGGAAACCCTGAGCATTACAGACAGGGCTTATTTGATGTTTGAAGGCAGTATTCTCAAAGCAGGAACCGCTGAAGAGCTTGCTTCCGATGAGATGGTACGCAAGGTTTACTTGGGTAAGAATTTTGAATTAAGACGAAAAGTGTTGGACGCCTGATACTATTTTACCCAACCAGTGACCATTTTACAAACCTCAAAAATGCAGTTATCCATGAAATTTATCCAGACATTTATCCTGTTTTTTGGTGTTGCGTTGTGCGGCGCTGTTGCTCAAAATACACCCAGTGACAAACCCCGTATTGTTATAGGCATTGTCGTTGATCAAATGCGGTATGATTTTCTGTATCGCTATGAATCAAGCTATGGCAAGGGAGGGTTTAAGCGCCTGCTGGGGGAAGGATTTTCCTGTGAAAACACCCACTTCAACTATGTGCCAACTTTTACCGGTCCGGGCCATGCGGCCATATATTCAGGTACAACGCCGGCAGTCAATGGCGTTATCGCCAATGACTGGTGGGACGCACAACTTCGGACTAACCGCTATGTAACTGCCGATGCACGCTACAAAACCGTGGGTGGTACGCCGGGTAAAGTGGGCCAACATTCACCTTCGGTTCTCCTTTCGTCCACCATTACCGACGAGTTGCGGTTGAGCAATAATTTTCGCTCAAAGGTGGTGGGTGTATGTTTGAAAGACCGCGGCAGTATTTTGCCCGCCGGTCACATCCCCAACGCTTGTTTTTGGTTTGATGATAACAGCGGCAATTGGATAACGTCCACGTATTATCCTGATTCTGTACAACTTCCAACTTGGGTGCAAAATTTCAATGCCCGGAAAGTGCCGGAATCCTATTTGACGGGGAAGTGGGAAAAGTTGCCCGGGCGCGATTTCTCGCAAAGTTACGCCAACTGGAAAGGCCACGAGGATGGAAATTATTTTACCCAGTTTACGGGTGATATGCCCTATGATCTGGCAGCAGTGCGTCAGAAAACCGGCAATGTTGGGTTGATTCGTTTCACGCCTTTTGGCAATACCCTCACCCTCGATTTCGCCCTGGAAGCCATCGAAAAAATGGAACTTGGGACCGATGAATGGCCCGATTTTCTTTGCTTGAGTTTCTCCTGTACAGACTATATCGGCCATCAATTTGGTATCCATGCAGAAGAAACCCAAGATGCCTATCTGCGACTCGACCGAGAAATTGCCCGTTTGCTGGAATATCTGGACCAGAAATTTGGAAAAAATAACGCGTTGGTGTTTCTCACGGCTGATCATGGCGGCGCAGAGACGCCCGAACACCTGAAAGAGTTGCGCATTCCCACGGGCATCTCTGAAGAAAGTCAATTGGAGGATAAATTGGAAAAAGCGCTCGCCGAAAGATTTGGTATGCCAGCCAATTTTATTCTAGCTGTCAACAACCAACAGGTATGGATCAACTGGGACGCGGTTGCGGATTTCGACCTAGAGCCTTTGGATGTTGACCAAGTAATCACAGCCGTCATTCGGGAGCAGCCCGGTGTATATGATGTTTTCACCAGAGATCAGTTGGAACAGTTGCCTACTGATTATCCATTCGTTGCAGATCTTCGCCGGGGTGTTCACCCCAGACTTTCCGGGGATGTATTGTATCAGCTTGATCCTGCCTGGCATGCTGATGACAAATATGTCAAGGAAGGAGGCACAACACACGGCTCTTCCTACCCATACGATACGCATGTTCCGTTGCTTTGGTACGGGTGGCACATTCAGCCGGGAGAATCTTTCAAACCAGTGAGTATCACAGATATTGCACCCACATTGGCGGCCATGCTTCGCATCATGGAACCCAATGGCACAACGGGCCAAATTATAGAGGCGGTCATGAAGCAGTAATGTAACTGGTTACCAAGAAATCATGGCATGATGCAGTTTAAAAACAGGTTTTTTTGTGGCAAGAGTATTTTTTTTTACCTGATCCTGATGGTTTTCGGGCCTGAGGTGTACGGCCAAAGGGTGTACAACCTGCGGTGGCAAACAGAGACATTGTTGTCGGGTTTTGGCATCGCTTCCGGGGGAATTGGAGTCGTTTTGGGACGGCATTTATCGCCACTGACGCCATCAGATATTTTGTTGTTGAATAGAAACCAAGTCTTTCGGATAGACAGACAAGCGACGTATTGGGCTTCAAAGAGAGCCGAAAAAGCCAGTGATTATTTGTTTTACGCCGCTACTGCAGCGCCGCTGATAATGCTCATCAACCAACATGTCAGGCAGGAGGTGGTGGTTGTTTCAGTCTTATACGCGGAAGCCATTGCCCTCACGGCCGGACTGACGCAATGTACAAAAAACATGGTGTTGCGGTCGCGACCGTACACGTACAACTCGGCGTTTGCGCTGGGAAAAAAAGAAGCGACTGACGCAAGAAAGAGTTTTTTTTCTGGGCATACATCGTCAACGGCAGTATCCTGTTTCTTTGCTGCTAAAGTCTGGTCAGATTTTCATCCGGAGAGCCGGTGGAGACCAGTTGTTTGGACGGCAGCAGCGGCCATTCCGGCTGTTACGGGTTATCTTCGCATGCGGGCCGGACAGCATTTTTTCACCGATGTTGCTGCTGGGTATCTTGTTGGAGGAGCCGTGGGTTGGTTGGTGCCCGCGCTACACAAAAAAAATGGGCTCGGCAAAAAGGGTTTATCCCTGTTTGGAAGTGGTGAAAACGTCGGTTTGGTATGGCAATTTTCGGGCTGTCCCCAATAACCTTTTGTGTTTCGCAACTGTGCAAGTGGTGTACGGTCGAGCTTAAAAAGTGGCCATTTTTTACCATAAAAGTCCATATTTTTTGATGGGAGTCAAAAAATATGGACTTTTATTCTGGCAAAAAATGGCCATTTTTTTGTCTCAGGCGCGACCGCCTAAACCGTTACTTATTTTCGTACATATAATCTACGGGCGTTCCATTGGCCAGTAATTTTCCATCCTTCACCACACAACGACTTCCGGCTGGAACCAACACCAACAGGCGTGCAGCGTCTGCTGGAATATCAAAGTCAACAGTACCCTTCGCATGGCGTAAAAGAAATTTTCTGCTGACGGCATCATACAGATCCACCGGCTTGTCGCCGAGGTTGATTGCAACGCTCTTTGCCATGGAGAAAGGATTGTAATAGAGGAAGGTTGGAAAAGCATCCGTGCGGCGAAACATATCGGTGGCCCGGCAATCGATCTGAATGATTTTTTCCACATTGGTTGACTGCACGAGTCCGCCAAAAAAACCAACGTGTCCGCTACCGTACACAGAAAACATTGTTTCCTGTGGCATTCCGGGAGCCCATTGTGGGCCATCACCTTGGGCAAATGGTGTAATACCCTTGTGTTCGGGGTATCCCGATTCTTTGGTCAGTCCTTCGTAGGCGATCACATTTTTGGTGATGGCTTTTTTGCCTGGTAGCGCCTGCAGGGAGTCCGGAATGTCGTATGGGTAGAAAAGGCGCGCTGTATTGGTTGCATTGAGCATCCATTTTCCTACGGCGCGTGCGTATCGTTGATCATATCGCACCGTGGCGGTGAGGGGCCAAGCCAGATCGAACGTGTTCATGGCGAAACCGTACCCTCCCCGGTCAATGGTGCTACCCACCATGCCGCTGACGTCGTATCCACCCCAATTGCCGACGATCACCCCCCATCCTTCGCGGTTGGTTGCGGTACCGTCGAACGTCCAGTCTAGGAATTTTTGCACGTCGTAGTGTGCGCCCTTTTCAGCATTCAAACGTGCGCCGATGTAGGCGCCAAAGGGCATAAGTGCTTCGTAAAAGCGGTTTTCTTTCTGGCTTGAGAGGGCATCCAACGCTTTTTGGGCCGCTACAAGGTATTTTTCATCCCCAAATTTCACGTACGCTGCGTACAGAATAAAAGCATAACCGGCGGCCACATCTTCTTGGGGCGGGACGTGGTTTTTACCGGGCTGCATGGTTTTAAAATCAAAAAAAGAACAGCTGTAATTGTTGCCCAGCACGTTGCTTGATTGATAGAACTGCTCGGCTATGGTGTGCATAATGTCGCTGTAACCGGGTTCTTTCGGGTAATAATTTCCCAACGCATAAAAAAGAACGTTGTTGTACACTTCATACCAATAATCATTGCCGTATCCACCACCGATGTGTGCGCCTTTGTTGGTGAAATTCATGATCACATTCCAGCCATTTTCGCGGTTGAAATAGTTGCGCATCATGCCGACGTAGTTGCGCCCATCTTGTTTGCTCTTGTCAATACCCACGAGGGTTGCTCCTAGAAGAGAGCCCACGGCCCCCAATGCTTCATGGTTTTCACCGTGGTTGATGGCGGCGCCTTCCCGTACATCTCCGATGGCGGTGAAGAGGCCAAAGGTTGGGCCTTTAAAGTTGCGTTCTTGGGTATCCAGCCAAATAAGTGGTAAAAAATCCCCTTTGGTGCCAAAATCGTAGGCATAACGGTCAAACTCGAGCGTAGTTTTCCGCCAGTCCTTCAGGAAATAGGGTTGTGGAATATTGGGCATAGACTCCACCCGAGCGACAGACAATTGCTTTACGGGTGATGCTACAGGTTCAAAAGGAACATGGGTTGATTTGCAGGACCAACAGATACCCAGCAAGGACACTAGGAAAAGTGAATATTTGAACATGGTGTCGATTGTTGAAAGTGTATGAAAAGTAACTATTTAGGTGATCCGATCAACGGCCTGTTTACTAAATCACGGGCCACTGGTTAAATCGGTTCCCGCACCAATCCTGGATCGTCTTCGGTTGCCGTGCTGTTGTCCCAGGAGCGATCATTCAGAATAGATTTGGCCATAAAGATGCCGAGAAAATGAACCAAGGCAATGACAAGCAGTGCATAACGCAGCGCAATGTATTCATTGACATACCTGGCGAGCAAAATAAACAAGCCACACCCAAACAATCTCCCGATGTACAAACCCAGTTCGTGGTTGAAAATATAGGTGAATTCATTGCGTTTTTCAAGCGCAGCAACGTAGTCAATCACTTTCATCTGGATGGGGAAATAGGCGATGTCAAGCAGTGGGCGGGCAAAAGCCAGGCACAAACCGAAAAGGATGACCCCCGTGGCCGAAAACAAAGTGGCATTGAACAGCGCACCCAGCACAAAAAGTGTTAACCCAATCGTATAGATCGTGAGTCGGTGTTGGGGTTTGGCCCAACGGCCAAGCACGTAGAGTAAAATGGCCGACAGAAGGGCTACAATTGACTGAATCGCGCCCAAAGAGCCTTCTTTGCCCACCAAACGCAGCACCAACATCGTTGGGGCTGTAACGATATAGCCCTGCGCAACGCCCTTGAGCGCCGCCATCCCCAGCATCTTGTTCCACAACCGGTCGAAATTGAAAAAAAGAAATGGCGCTTTTTTCGGGTTCTGAAAATTGCCCCGATGTACCAAGATCGAAGCAAGTACGGTCATACAAAAAACAAAGACCGTCAGGATGTAATAAGCGAAGTTGACATTGCCTGCAAACCAACCGTTCGACTGTGTAGCAGCGATGAAAGCACCCGCCGCAGCCGGCACAACGATCCCGGTCATCGTATAAAAGAACGTCTCAATGCCGTAATAATAGTTTCTGTTCTTGTCTTTGGTGGTGTTTAAGGCCAGAAAGTCGCGGTTGGCCCAGAAAAAACCATAGGAAAGTCCCATGATGAGGCCGGCAATAAATACCCCTAGGGTGTTCAGTTCCTGCAAAGACATCATTGCTGCCATGGAAACGCCGCTGAGCAGCATACCCAGGGAATAGAGCTTGGAAATGGGAACACGGTTTAGCAGGAAACCATTGATCATGAAGGTGGTGGGAATACCGGTATAGACCGCCAACTGAAAAATGACGACGAGGCTGATGTCGGAGGAGTTCCGCATGATGTACGCACCTACGAAAAGTTCGATAATGGGCATCACCAATCCGTAAATGAGATTGGTCAGCAGGAGTGTTCGCATACCAAGCGGATGCGATTGAAAAAAGGCAATTTCGTTGGTCAGTTTCTTCAACATGGTGGAAAGCTTTAGGTAGTGTGCTCCAGAGATAAGTGTTCTATTACGGCGTTTTCAACCCCCAAATTGGCCATTATCTCGTTGATAGTGAATGTTGCCCCACAGATGACCTCATCGGATGCGCCATAGTACATGGTTATTTGGTCGCCGTTGAGGATATGGCCGTTGGTGAATACGACGTTGCCAAAAAAACCTGTTTGCTCATACGCCGCCAACGGTTCAAAGAGTGGTTTTTCTGAACGGGCTAGCACAATGGAAGGATCGTTAATATCCAACAATATTGCGCCCAAACTATAGCGGTTCTGCTCATCAGCACCGTGATAAATTTCCAGCCAGCCAGCACTTGTTTTAATGGGGGCCGCCCCTGCACCAACCCTGGCCGCATCCCACATACCCTTTCGTGTACGCAAAATACACTGGTGCCCGCCCCAATGCTCCAGATCATACGAGTGCGCAAGCCAGATGAAGTTTCCACCCAGTGCTACTCCTGAAGGGCGGTGCAAACAGAAATATTTTCCATCAATTTTTTCTTCAAACAAACAACAGTCTTTGTTGTGTGGCGGTAAAATCATGCCCACTCGGTCTAGTGCATGCCAGTCTCGGGTACGTATCAGTCCGACACCGACACCATTTTCGGATACTTGCGTGTAGGTAAGGTGGTACACACCATCTATTACGCTCACCCTGCAATCTTCAATGCCAAAGGTCTCTAAATTACCCTGCCCATATATTTTTGTTGGAAAATCTTTGGGCTCATGAAAGTGAATGCCATCGTCGCTGCAAACCAATCGAAGGTGGGAAATGGTAGAAAGATAGGTCTTTCCGAGGTAGTGTATCATACGGGCATCGGAAAGATCCAGGTTTGGATCGTTTTTTTCAAATGCCAATATTTTTAAGCTTCCGTCAGGTTGCATGACAGGAAAAGAAACGAAATCTTCTTTTTGCGGCGGGCGTTCTGCCACACGCAGCAACAACCAAATTTTGTCGTCGAAGGTAAAAACACCCGGATTCAGGACGCATTCTACCACCAAGTCAGGATGACTTGGTTGAATGTCTTTGGTGGTGAGTAAGGGGTTTTGCGTAAATCTATGGGTCATGAGTAGGTGTATAAACGGATTTGGATATCATTGCCACAGGGTGTCAAAGCTGATAAACACAGCGCACACAGGGTTTTGGAAAACCCGTGTACGCTGTGTTTTCAAACACGCACGCGGTCAGCACAACTTGCCAGTACTGTCAGTCGCTTGTGTAAAGCTGTAGTAACTGGTTGCCTTGCACGCTGCATGGCTTGTGGAATACATCCTACATTACTGTTTTTCGAACTTCACCGAACCAATACTCTTTCCATCAACCACTACGTTGAGGAAATAGGTGCCTGTAGGGTAGTTTTTTACATTGACGGAGAACTCACCCGCAGGTATTTCATTTTTGTCAAAACGGAGGTCGCCCACTTGGCGCCCTTGTACGTCCATGATGCGCACCAGCAGGGGTTGTTTGCCGTCAAAGGCATGCTTTACCCACAGCACATCGGTGGCTGGGTTGGGGTAAACGCCTTGAATCATCCGCAAGAGTTCCAGGCTCAGGTCATCTGTACTGGTGGTTCCGCTGTTGAAAAGCTGCTTGATTTCCCCTCCGGTAAGTGCCTTGTTGTATATTTTAACTTCGTCGAGTCCGCCGATGAAATACTGTTTTCCCTCGATGGGGTTGTTGCCCATTCCCAAGGATAAACCGGTGGTGTTGAGCTTGCCAGGTGCGGGAAGTTTGTTCACTTCTTCGCCGTTCACGTAAATGATATCTGAGGTGCCATCGTGTACCATGGTCACATACCACCAATAACCTTTGATCATCTCGTTGCCGTCCTTGGAGTCCATATCGTGGATCAGGGTAGGGAACTGGGTGGTGTTGCTGTTGGTGGTCCAGACAATTTTCAAGTGTTGTGGCAGGGATATTTTCCACCGTTGGCTCCAGTGACCGAAATCAAGGACATAAGCTTCGGCATCAGCGATGTTGGTGCTGTCCACACGAATCCAAAACCCTACCGTAGTATAATCTGAAATCAACTGCACCGCATTGGGAACGAGTACAGAATCACCAGTTCCGTCAAATTTGATGTTCTTAGCACCACCGTTGGGGTGTGTCACCGATTCGAAAATTGGATTTCCACCAATGGCGCCGTGGTTGAGGTAGGGCGTAGCATCGTTTGCATTTCCTTCAAACGGGTACCAGGCCACCAGTCCCGGCTCTCCTGCGTCGATTTCCATGTCGGTGGAAACCGTCAGTTCTGCCACGGTGGAGTTGTTTCCGGCGTTGTCAAAAGCATATACTTCAAAGGAATAAGGCGTTTCAGCGTCCAGGCCGCCGACCAATATCGAGGTTGTGTTGATGGTATCAACGTAGGTTCCATCCACGAAGATTACATAACCTTTTACACCGCGGTCGTCAGTGGAAGCGTCCCAAGCGAGGAGCACAGAGTGCGCGCCGGTGGCTGCAACCAAGTTTCCGGGTTGTGAAGGCGGTGTTACATCAGGAGATTCCTCTTCCCCGGTGGTCACCTGGAGGGTGGAAGGGAGGGATTCATTGCCTGCTGCATCCACGGCTGTTACGCCAAAAGCGAATGTTGTCAGCTGTGGCAGTCCGGAAAGATCGGTGGCAGTGCCGGAAGTTGTGAGGATCTTGGCGCCGTTTTGGTACAGGTTGTAACTGGTAACCGCCACATTATCGTTGGCAGGCCACCAGGTAAGGGATACGTTGGTGTAGGCAACAGACGCTGCCAGGTTGAGTGGTGCGTCTGGGGCTTGTGTGTCGGTCACCGCTGGTGGCGCCGACTGGTTTGTGAACAAGCCTGCTACTTCCGCATCGGTGAGGGCACGGTTGTAAATCTGAATGTCGTCTAGTGAGCCATTGAAGAATGATCCGCCATCGATGGGGTCGTGGCCAATGCCCAAGGGGTAGGTGGTGCTCAACATTGCGCCGCCGACTGCTTTGGAAGCCACCAGGGCGCCATCAATGAAAATCTTGTCGTTTGTACCATCGTGGATCATCACCACGTGTTTCCATTCGCCGATGGGCAACTCATTGCCGCCGCCTGCGTCCATGTCGGAGTTGCCGGAAACACTGTTTTTGGTTGACCAGACAACTTTGCCGTGCGATGGCAGCGAAATTTTCCAGCGCTGTTGCCAGCCGCCATTTGACAGCAGGTAGGATTCGCCAGAAACAGGGAGTTCGTTCACATTCACCCAAAAACTCACGGTAGTATAGTCATGGTTTTGTTGGGGAGAGTTGGCTGCTTTGATGGTATTTCCGGTTCCGCTGAGGGTGTAAGCGTGGTTGGCTTTTCCAAAGCGGTCGTTCGACAATTGCGCACCAATCACTTGAGCGTTGTTGTGAAATGGCGTTTCGTCATTTGCATCACCCGTAAAGGTGTAATTGGCAACCAAGTCGTCCGTGATGGTAGGCGCTGCATTTTGGGCCGCAAACAACGCTGCAATGGCAGCATCGTCCAAGGCTACATTGTAAATTTGAATATCATCAAGGCTACCTTTGAAGTAGTTGCCGGCATCGATCGGATTGTTGCCAATGCCCAGTGGGAATTTGGTGCGTTTGAGCGCTCCTGCGGCATCTTTTTCGTTTTTCAGGGCGCCATTGATGTAAATTTTGTCTTTGGTGCCATTGTGCACCATCACCACGTGTTTCCACACGCCAACGGGCAGTTCGTTTCCGTTGCCGGAATCCAAATCTGAGCAGCATGTCAGGGCGTTGGTGGTCCATACAGGCTTTCCGTGGCTGGGCAGTGAAATTTTCCAGCGCTCTTGCCAACCGCCATAAGACAGCAGGTAAGCCTCACCAGACACAGGTAGTTCGTCCACTTTTACCCAAAAACTGACGGTGGTAAAATCGGAATTCAGTTGGATGGAATTGGCTGCAAGTACGGAGTCAACGCCAGCAAACTGATAGGCGTTGGAAGCGTATCCAAAACGGTCGGTGGTGGGAGCTGCGCCACCAACACCTGCGTTGTTGCCAAATTGTGTATGGTCGTCACCATTTCCAGAAAATTGGTAATCCGCAACCAAATTGGTGGGTGTACCGGGAAAAGTTGCAGTTGCCGTGTAAAGATCGGCTACTTCAGCGTTGCTCAAAGCGTAGTTGTACACGTCCACTTCATCCAGGGTGCCATCAAACCAATTGCCACCGTCAACGGCGTTGTAGCCGATTCCCAATGGGTAAGTTGTGCTCTTGAGCGCTCCAGCTGACGATTTGGAATTCACCATTGCGCCATTGATGAAGATTTTGTCTTCGGTACCGTCGTGGGTCACCACCACATGGGTCCACGTGCCGGGAACCAATTCGTTGCCACCACCTGCATCCAGATCGGAGCAGCAAGTTAGGGCGTTGGTGGTCCAAACGACTTTGCCGTGGCCTGGCAGTGAAATTTTAAAGCGCTGCTGCCAACCGCCGAAAGATAGCAGGTAAACCTCTCCACTTACGGGCAAGGTATTGGGTTTTACCCAAAAGCTGACCGACGTGAAGTCTGAATTCAGTTGTGCTGAATTGCTGGCGGTTACTTCTGACGTGGTACCATTGAATACGTAAGCACTGGCGCCGTATCCAAAGCGATCGGTGGCCGTTTTTACGTCCTTGGTTGTTCCGTTGTTGCCAAACGACGTTGCATCCTTGGCATTGTTGCTAAAAGAATAGGAAGCAACTTTCCCGGGTGCTACGCTGGGTGCAATACTTTGTGCAGCAAAGAGCGCAGCAATTTCTCCCGCGCTGAGCGCAGTGTCAAAAAGCTGTACCTCGTCCAAGGAACCATTGAAGTAGTTGCCGTTGTCGATCGGATCAAAACCGATACCCAATGGGTAAACGGTGTTGCTCAGCGCGCCAGCAGATGCTTTTGAAGCAACTTGTACCCCATTGGCGTAAATAATGTCGTTGGTGCCATCGTGTACGAAAACCATGTGTTTCCATACGCCGGGCACCACTTCATTGCCGCCGCCTGCATCTAGGTCGGAGCAACAAGCCGTGGCGTGGGTAGTCCACACCAGTTTCCCGTGGTTGGGCAAGGAGATTTTCCAACGTTCCTGCCAACCGCCATAAGACAGCACATAGGCTTCGCCATTGAC
>CAIZLM010000104.1 GCA_903933805.1 uncultured Bacteroidota bacterium
AACACGTTTCATCGCTCACTTCACTTTAATCCAAACACAACACGTTTCATCGCTCACTTCACTTTAATCCAAACACAACACGTTTCATCGCTCACTTCATCTTAATCCAATCACAACACGTTTCTCAGCTCACTTCATCTTAATCCAATCACAACACGTTTCTCAGCTCACTTCACTTTAATCCAAAGACAACACGTTTCATCGCCCTTACTGTTATAATCCAAATAAAACTCGCTTCTCAACATCAATACCTAATCCAGACAAAACAAAATACGCTTCATTGCCCACTTTTTTTAATCCAAACACAACCTAATTCATATCATCAATATTCAAATCCGATCATTTTTCATTATTAAGCCCCCCCCCAACCTTTTTTTTGCACCCATCAATGAGACTTTCGCTTACAAAACGCCCGTAAAAAATCATATTTCAATTAATTTTTCACGACGCGCATTCACCGCAATTTTATACGCATGATAGTGTAATTCAGTTTCAATAAAGGGTCATTTTAACACGTATAATTGTTTAAGGGGGGACTACTTAGCTCGAGTAGCCCCCCACTTGGTCACCACGCCACTTTTTTTAAGCTGTCAACCCGTTCTCCATTACTACACCGTGTGTTTTTTTCTTTTGTTGAGATACACACAACACGGCAAAAATGCCGATTTACAATGATATGACCGCTTTAATAACCCTGTAATTTGTTTTTGTATGGCTCAGATTCTGATTATTGACGACACGAACGACCACAGAGATAATATCTCTGAAATTCTTCAGCTGAACAACTATACCGTTTCTACCGCCAGCAATGGTCGCATTGGCGTTGAACTTGCGCTTCAAGAAATCCCTGATCTGATTCTCTGCGATGTAAGAATGCCTGAACTAGACGGCTTTGACGTACTGGATATTATTCGAAACAACCATCGGACAGCCAATATTCCCTTTGTTTTTCTCACCGCCATGGCAGAGAAAAATGATATGGCCAAAGGACTCGACATGGGCGCGAGTGATTTTATCACCAAACCATTTGACGTAATCCACTTACTCCGTACCGTGGAGGAACAACTTAAAAAGGGTTCCAGAAAAGTCAAATCAACGAGCCTTGCAGGCGGCGCAGGCCCACTCGAATGGTTACAAAACCTCGCCGTCCGTTTTGATCACCGCTACAGCCGCCAAAATACCTTCCTACAGAAAAAACAAGATTCTTACGATACTAGTTCAGTATCCAACCGTATTTTTTTGTTTTAAGGTTGTATTGCCTGATTGACTATTCAGCCTCTGTTTTTCAGTCTGCTTGGCACACAAGCCAAAGTGTATATTGGCTATTTATTCCCCCTGCTCAAACATTGAACAAACGTAACTGGTTATGCTGGTCGCGTCTGAGACAAAAAAGTGACCATTTTTTGCCAGAGGAAGCAGATTTTTGCAGGCCGTGGCAGCGCTACGATCAAAAAAATACGCGAAGTATGGCGGGAAATGGGCTTTTTTGGGCCAGACAGCGTGCTGCCTAACCAGTTACGAACGAACATTGGTACATTTGCATCGCTACAACGTATTGATCGAATTTAATTCGTTTCGTTGTACATTAAAACAATTGTTTCAAAGAGATCAGCATCAACCCAACATCGATTTTGTCATTGATATTGGGGGTGGGCCAGCAAGGTTTTGCGCCTCCTGTTGATCTGTCCAGTTCGAATTAATTATGTCTTGGTACAACAGAAAGAGAAGAACGCCACAAGCGGCTCCCGAAGCCACCAGAAAAAATTATGGTACAACTTGGTGGGGTAAAGAATGGCTCCAAATTTTTGAAAAAATAGATTATAGCAACCGACTACCCAGGGGTAAGACTTACGCAAACAACGGCTTGGTGTACAATTTGGCGATCGTGGGTAACGCCATCACCGCCTTGGTGGAAGGTTCTATGTACCAACCCTACCAGGTAATCATTAAGGTACCAACTTTTTCAGCAGTGTCGCAGTCCAAACTGCTGAAATTGGTCACCAGCAACCCACTGTTCCTAGCCAAACTGCTGAACAGAGAAATTCCACCTGAATTAAACGACGCCTGTGAACGGGAAAACATACATATTTTCCCTAAAAGTTGGCGTGAAATGCGTGGATCCTGCACTTGTTACGACAGCGCTGTTCCCTGCAAACACATGGCAGCCGTCATCTACCTGCTGGCCAATGAAATTGATAAAAACCCTTTCGTGGTGTTCGACCTCCACGATTTCAACTTGTTACAAGCCCTGGAAAAAAGTGGTTACGCCCAAAATTCCACAGAAGATGGCTTCAAAATTACCGCGCTGTCTGGTTTACAACAACCCGTTACAACAAGCCAACCTGATTTTTTGCTTTCTGAAGACGACCTGGCAGCCATCGACTTCTCTCTTATCCCGGAATGTCAAGACAATCTCTTGCATCTGCTGACGGAAAAACCTGTGTTCTTCCCGCAAGGAGATTTTAAAAAAATACTATCCAGTATCTACAAAAAGGCCGCTACCACCTACCAAACAAGTAAAATCGCCACAGGCAATGTGCGTTTGATTCGCGCAACCGAGCACGTCCTGCTGGTGTTGGACGCTGCTGACAACCTTTTTGTTGGCGCCTCGTTTATGAACGCCGATGATGAAAGCGAGCACGACTTTGAATCAATGGACGAGCTTTGTGGCTTCCTAGAATCGCTGTCTGCGGCTCAATTGGATCAAGCGGCGTTAGAGCTGCGATCACTCCATCTGGCATACAATCTCTCCAACCATTTGGTTGCTAAAAGTGCGTTTTTACCGCAAATCCTGCGTGCAAATACGTACTCCGACACCGAATCTTTTATTATCCGCTTCATACCTGCCTTGCTCAATGAAGAGGTTCGTGCTATTTGCCAGCAAGCAGAAAAACTATTTGCCCCGGGTATGCTACTTTATGTGGATGCCAAACAAGAATGTGAACCCCTTCCTGCCGATAAGTCAACTGCCCTAATTTCCCTGTTCATCAACCACCTCGTGTGCAACGCCGGCAAAGCATCCGCAAGCGAAATGGAGCAATGGTTTTTTTCAGGCCAGCCAAAAGTATTTCACCGCTTTGAAATCCAGACGTATCCGAAGAACATACAACTTTGGTTGAGTCGTTTTTTTATTGCTGAAAAAGACTTTGTGCCTGTGTTTGAGGTCCATGATGATGGCAAAGCATTTGAACTAACGGTGAGTATTGAAGATAAAAAGTCGCCATTTTCAATGCCCATACCGCTCAGTGAGCTCTTTTCAAACAAAAAATACACCAGTTTGAGGTTGGATGCCCTGCGCGACTTAAGTATGGTAGCATCGTTTTTTGAACCGCTGAACGCTCTGATTGCCTCCCAGGGCACCCAAAAACTGCGTTACGACGAACAAGCATTTGTAGCGGTGTTTTACAAAGCCCTCCCCATTATCCGGCTTTTTGGTATCCGGGTGATGCTGCCCAAAGCTTTACAAAAAATATTTCGCCCGGCAACGTCCATGTCTCTAACCGCAGATTCAACCGGCAAACTTCCTGGAACAGGCTTGCTCTCACTGTCGAATCTCTTGGATTTTAAATGGGAAATCGCACTCGGCGACCGGCTTTACACCCCGGATGAATTCGGTAAAATGGTGCAAAAAATGCGGGGAATTGTCCGCTTGACAGATGGATACGCCTTTATTGAAGAAAAAGAAATATCAGCACTGCTGGGAAATATTCAAAAAAATTCGGCGCCCTCAGGTCCCAAACTCCTACAAATTGCCCTATCCGGTGAATACCAAGGCGCTCCGGTGAAACTCCATGCCGCAGCCAGAAAATTGATGGATACGCTGATGCAACCCGATGCCGTCACCCTCCCCAATGGCCTCCACGCCACCCTTCGCCCCTACCAACTCCGTGGCTTTGAGTGGCTGTATAAAAATACGAAATTGGGTATTGGAAGCCTGTTGGCCGATGATATGGGCTTGGGCAAAACCCTTCAGGTACTGACCACCCTCCTCCGGCTGAAAGAAGACGGCACACTCTCTGGTGGTAAAAAAGTTTTGGTGGTGGCACCCACTTCCTTGCTAACCAACTGGCAAAAAGAAGCTGAACGCTTTACGCCTTCCCTCCAAACACATATCTACCACGGTCCGGGTAGAAGCCTGAAACCCTTGGAACAAGCCGATGTGTTGCTGACAACCTACGGCGTGGTGCGTTCAGAAGCAACTGGTTTTCAGAAAATAGAATGGCTCATAACAATCATTGACGAAGCCCAAAACATCAAAAATCTGGAAACCGAACAAACAAAAGCCGTAAAAAAACTCAAGTCAGGCGTAAACATTGCCATGAGCGGCACGCCTGTGGAAAATCGACTCAGTGAGTACTATTCCGTACTTGAGTTTGCCAATCGGGGCTACTTGGGTTCTGTGAAAGAATTCACCGATACCTTTGCCAAACCTATTGAAGTGGACCGAAATCACGCCGCGCTTCACCGTTTTCAGCGCATCACGGCACCGTTTATTATGCGCCGCTTAAAAACAGATAAAAATATCATCGGCGACCTGCCCGACAAGGTAGAAACCAATCAGTTCTGTACCCTCACGCCGGAACAAGCAGCATTGTACCAAAATGTGGTCGCTGATTCCCTCAACGCCATCGAGGAATCCAAGGAAGAAGGCATTCAACGCCATGGGCTGGTGCTCAAAATGCTCACTTCCCTGAAACAAGTGTGCAACCACCCGAGTCAATTCCTCAAACGCAAAGAAGCTGATCCTCAGTTTTCGGGTAAAAGCCAACGCCTACTAGAACTCCTGACACAAATACTCGAAAGCGGAGAAAAAACCCTCATTTTTACCCAATACCGTGAAATGGGCGACTTGCTGATGCCCATGCTTGAAAAAACACTGGGCGAAAAAGCAGCATTCCTGCATGGAGGCGTGTCGCGCAAAGAACGCGACATGATGGTCCAAAACTTCCAACACAACCGCCAAGCAAAGGTACTCCTCCTCTCCCTCAAAGCAGGTGGAACAGGCCTCAACCTCACCGCAGCTTCCAACGTGATTCACTACGATCTGTGGTGGAATCCCGCCGTGGAAGCACAAGCAACCGACCGCGCTTTTCGAATCGGACAACAACGAAATGTACAAGTTCACCGCTTCATCACACAAGGCACCTTCGAAGAGAAAATTGACGCCATGTTGCAAACGAAAAAAGAACTCGCTAACTTGGCTGTTGCCTCGGGAGAAAAATGGATCGGCGAACTGAGTACGGCCGAACTGCGGGAACTGGTGGCCATTGAATAACGGTGCGGCCACTTTTTGGTCTCAGACGCGACCACTAAACCCGTTCCAGCACTTTATATTGCCCATAATTCCCTTTCCCTTTTTCATTGCCAACCCACGAACATCACCACTAATTTTCGTATTTTTGTTCTCATAAGTTTATTCCATCGTCCAGTCAAAAATTGTACCAACCCGTTTACAAATTTTTTGTAACCAGTTACGCTACAATAAAACAACCATTCTATGCAAAAATTGCTATTTCTGTTGCTCGTTACCCTTTTCTCTTGCAGTCAAAGCGCCCAGACGCAAAACGTATTGGATGCTGCACAAACCGAAAACATGCTAAAATCAGACGGTACTGTCCAACTGGTGGACGTGCGAACGCCTTCCGAATGGCAACAAACCGGTGTGATTGAAGGTGCTAAGCGGATCAATTTCAATGGTTCGGACTTCCAGGAACAAGTCGCTCAATTGGACAAAAACAAACCCGTCATTGTGTACTGTGCAGCAGGAGGACGCAGCCCAAAAGCTGCCGCCGCAATGACAAAAATGGGATTTAATAACGTGTATAATTATGCCGGTGGCATGAACGACTGGAAAGCAAAAGGCAAAAAAACAGTGCAATAATACATGGGTTTCTACTACTACCCTGCTGTTTGGCTCGTCGTTGGTTGTGTGATTTTAGGCTTGTTTTTTGCGGGAAATCGCATGGCTTTTGTTCGTAAAAAACTGTCGGAAAACCAGCAAATACCCAGCCAAGATCAGCGTCAATTGTATGTTGTGGGAGCAGCGCAGCGGATGTTGTGGATCTTTATCGCCGTTTTTTTTATCGGCGGTTTGGCGACTATGTACCTGCACTACACAACGGAACACCAAGCGTTGGTTGCCGCACGCAACAACGTCTGGCCAGTTTTCGACAAACAAAAAATCTGGAACGCTCCCAATGCCTATTTGGCAGAAACTGACGCCGAGGCAAAACGCATCGCATACGGTCGTGATCTGATTGTCCATACCCAAGACTACTTTGGGCAAAATGGATTGGTCAGGGCAAATTCGATCAATGGGATGAACTGCCAAAACTGCCACCTTGAGGCTGGAACAAAACCTTTTGGCAACAACTACTTTGCCGTTGAGAGCACGTATCCTCAAATGAGGGCTCGCTCCGGAGCGCTTGAAACCATGGCAAAAAGGGTGAATGACTGCTTCCAGCGAAGCCTCAATGGACAACCCATTGACACCAACAGTTGCGAGATGACCGCCATCAAAGCTTATCTGCGGTGGCTGGGCACGGGGGTTCCCAAAGGAGAAAAACCGAAGGGAGCCGGACTGGTGGAAGTGCCCTTCCTCGACAGGGCTGCAGACCCCGTTAATGGCGAACAAATATACCGCGCAAAATGTGCCACCTGTCACGGAAACAACGGCGCGGGACTTCCTATGCCGGACAGCCCGCGTCGGTATCCTCCCCTCTGGGGCGATGAAAGTTACAATGAAGGCGCAGGACTTTTCCGAATGTCACGTTTTGCCGGCTATGTAAAAGCAAATATGCCTTTCGGAGCCACTTACCAAAATCCGCAACTGCGCGACGATGAAGCTTGGGATGTTGCAGCATTTGTGAACGCACAGCCCCGACCCAAACACCCTTTTCTAGAGACTGATTGGCCGAAAATTGAGAAAAAACCATTCGATCACCCCTTCGGACCGTTCGCGGATACTTTCCCGGAATTTCAACACAAGTACGGACCCTTCGGACCAATCGTAGCATTTAACGCCTCACAGCAGAAAAAGTAGTACCCGCACACGTATGGAACAGCAACATGACCATCCCCCCTCCAGCACCGGCCGCCGGAAATTCCTGCGCAATACCCTGCTCACCGGCCTCGGTGCAGGAATAGCACCGCTGGCTTTACCGGGGAATAACACCACCGTTTCGGAAACTGGCGATCCAGTCATGCCGGAAGATACAAATCCAAGCGACGGGACAAACGGAACGATTACGCTCCTGCAAACTACGGATGTCCACTGTCAAATACACCCCCACGACGAATTGTTTTGGGAAAACAACCAAGCGGTTTTTCGCAAAACCGCCGGATATGCACACCTGGCAACCCTGTTCGACCAAGTTCGGAAACACAACCCCAACACCTTCATCCTGGATACCGGCGACATGTTTCAGGGCAGCGAACTCTCCGTAAAAACAACAGGAAAAGCAATCACACCCATCCTCAATGCGTTGGGTTATGACCTCTATTTGCCGGGCAACTGGGAGGTTGTGTACTACAAAAAAGCCATGCAAACCTTGCTGGGAGGCCTTCATGCCCCAAAAGTTTGCGCCAATATGTACCACGATACCGGAGAGGGTAAAAAAGGTGAGCTCATTTTCCCACCCTATTATACCTGGTCACGACTGGGTATAAAAATCGGGTTCCTAGGCTACACCGACCCATTGGTGCCCCTTCGTCAATCGCCCAACTATTCCAAAGGTATCATCTATACCAAACCGGAGGAAAACCTCGCCTATTACGTCAATATCATGCGCGAGCAGGAGCAATGCGACCTGGTAATAATATTAGCCCACTTGGGGTTGTCACAGCAAATCGCCCTCGCCAATATGTCGGAATGTTCCGGCGTGGATTATATTTTTGGTGGCGACACCCACGAGCGCGTACGCGAACCCATTGTCTGCCAATACGCCAAAGTCGTTGAGCCCGGCGCCTTCGGTTCCTTTGTCGGAAGGCTCGATTTAACCGTAAAAGCAGGAAAAATCACCAGCCATCGGTACGAACTCCTGGAAGTTGACCCCCATCAATACAAAGCAAAAAAAGAAATATCCAGCCTACTGGAAAAAATTGAAACCCCATTCACCTCCGAAATTGAAAAAGTAGTGGGCTACAGCACAGTGCCCCTCTACCGCTACTTCGTGGTGGAAAACACCATAGACACACTCATTCTTGACGCCCTTGCCTGGAAAGTTGGTACCGATATCGCACTGTCCAACGGCTTTCGATTCTGCCCCCCACGCAGTACCCCCGATGGTTCCGGTAATATTCCCATCACCGAGGGCTACCTATTTGACATGCTCCCGGTGGATGCCACGGTGCGCACCGCGAAAGTAACCGGTGCACAACTCTTGACTTGGCTCGAAAAAGAACTGCACAACGTATTTGCCAAAGACGCTTCCAAACGTTTTGGCGGCTGGCTGGTGAAGTTTAAAGGGATGGAAGTTGCCTTTAACGCGTTCGGAGAACAAGGGAAACGGGTGCAAAAAGTCACTGTCGGTGGTCAACCCCTCGACCCCACGCGCACCTACTCCGCCTGCGCGTGTGAGCGCGATGGCGATCCCGAAACAACGCTTTGCCGAATTCCCAATGTGACCGAAGGCAAAAATATGCCCTTCACATTGCACCGTGTATTGAAGGAATACTTGTCAAAATACTCGCCCGTGACGCCTTTGCCACACGGCGCAGCCAACATACTAGACGCCCCTGCTACCTTGTTGTCGCAGGTGAGCGGCGTTGCCTATAATTTTCGTTGAACCAAGATACTATGGAATCCTACGGACAATCATTCCGAGAAAGCTTCGCAGGCTACGCCACCTACCTGGCCAGCGAAGTACTACACCCCCACTGGGGCAATTATTTTTACTGGCTCATCGCGATCTCCCTGCTGGTGTACGCCCTAGAGCTACTGTTCCCGTGGCGAAAAAAGCAAGCTGCCATCCGGGAGGATTTTTGGCTCGACTTGTTTTACATGTTTTTCAATTTTTTCTTGTTTGGATTGGTGGGCTATGCCGCCATCTCCCATGTTGTTTCTTTGGCGTTTAACAACCTGCTTGCCGACGTCTTTGGCATTAGAAACCTCGTGGCCATAAACGTTGCCGAGCTGCCACGTTGGTCGCAATTGCTGCTACTGTTTCTGGTGCGCGACTTCATCCAGTGGAATATTCACCGACTGCTCCACCATGTGCCCTTTTTGTGGGAAGTGCACAAAGTACACCACTCCGTGCGTGAAATGGGCTTTGCCGCCCATTTGCGATACCATTTTGGAGAAACGATGGTGTACCGCAGCATCGAATATTTGCCCCTGGCGATGATCGGTTTTGGAATACAGGATTTTTTGTTGGTGCACTTGTTCACCATCATGATTGGTCACCTCAACCATGCAAACCTCTACCTGCCACTCGGACCAATTAAATATTTGCTCAACAACCCACAGATGCACATCTGGCACCACGCAAAGGATTTGCCAAAAGGTATCAAAGGCATAAATTATGGCATTTCACTGTCCATTTGGGACTACCTGTTCGGTACCGCTTGGATTCCCCGTGATGGCCGCGACATCAAACTCGGTTTTGATGACGTAGATACCTATCCACATCAGTTTTTCAAACAACTCGTCAAGCCATTTGAACACAAAGAAGGCAGCTAAAGTATCCATTGATCGCAAAGACTTAGCTGACGCCGACGGCCTTTGGCTGAGATATTTCGCAACAAACCAAATGTTTGGAGGTGTTTTGGAACGACCAATATTGCCCTGAAACGCCCTCAATACCCCATCTTTGTGGCACGGCCTCGAAAGAAACACAACAACCAAGCACTATCTTTACCGCATGGAAATCCTAGGTTACATTACCTCCGTACTCATTGGCGTATCTCTTGGATTGATTGGGGGTGGCGGGAGCATATTAACCGTCCCTGTGTTGGTCTATCTTTTTGGCGTTGACCCGGTATTGGCCACAGCATATTCCCTGTTTATTGTTGGCACTACAAGCCTAATCGGTTCCATCACCAAATACCGGGAAGGTATGGTCAACTTGAAAACAGCCGTTATTTTTGGAATTCCTTCTATTTTGGCTGTTTTTGCTACCCGGGCTTTTTTGGTGCCCATTATTCCCAACCCGGTATTTGTCATCGGAAGTTTTGTCGTTTCCAAGGCCATG
Organism: uncultured Bacteroidota bacterium; assembly: GCA_903933805.1. Lineage (GTDB taxonomy): Bacteria > Bacteroidota > Bacteroidia > Chitinophagales > Saprospiraceae > M3007. The sequence continues at coordinate 10,191 of CAIZLM010000104.1, forward strand.
CTGATGATGGGTTTGTTTGCCATCCTAATGGTATTTGCGTCCATTTCGATGATTCAGCCTAAAAAGGTGCGCACCGCTGAAGCAACTACCGACAACATACAAACATTCAATTATCCGATGATCTTGCTGGAGGGTACACTCGTCGGATTACTGACCGGCTTGGTAGGCGCCGGCGGAGGATTCCTCATCATACCTGCCTTGGTGCTGTTCAGCAAACTCCCGATGAAAAAAGCCGTGGGAACATCCCTGCTGATCATCGCCGCAAAATCCCTTTTCGGTTTCTTAGGCGACCTCTCCCACTACCACTTAGATTGGGCACTGCTGGGTATCGTCACAACCCTTGCAATTGGCGGCACTTTTGTAGGCAACCACCTCAGTAGGAGCATGGATGGAGACAAACTAAAAAAAGGCTTCGGCTGGTTTGTACTAGCAATGGGTGTTTACATCCTGATCAAAGAACTGTACTTGAATCCGGCAGCTGCAGCGCTTGGACATTGATCCGCGATGCTGTTCAATCCTTTGGGGTAACCGGTTGAGTGGTACCCTGTCTGGCCCAAAAAGCCCTATTTCCCGCCATACTTCGCAGATTTGTTTGTCTTAGACACGACCACCCAACCTGTTACGACCAAAAACAGTCCTTTACCTGATTTTCATCACTTTTATTGGGATTTCTCCTTATTTATCTTTGTCCGCGCTTAGGCAACACCCACTTTGCATCAATATTTTGCCACCCAAGTGACCGCGGTCAGTAATCACATTGTATTTCCGTATCAGGTTGTATGACAGTTGAAATGCAGGACATTGCAACAGACAAACAACGATGCGTATGAAATATGCTGTAATTATATTCGTGTAGAACCAATTTAAAGACAGTAAACCATGAAAATCGAACAAATTTATACCGGTTGTTTGGCACAAGGCGCCTATTATATCGAAAGTGAAGGCGAAGCTGTGATCATCGACCCACTCCGCGAAGTGGAGCCATACCTGGAAAAAGCTAAAAAAGACGCTGCCACCATTAAGTACGTGTTTGAAACACACTTTCACGCTGATTTTGTGAGCGGCCATCTTGACCTGAGCCGTAAAACAGGCGCAACCATTGTGTACGGACCAACGGCCAAGCCCGGCTTCGAAGCATACGTGGCCAAAGACTTGGAAGAATTCAAGGTGGGTAAACTCACCTTCAGGGTGTTACACACACCCGGGCATACCATGGAAAGCACATGTTTTTTACTGCTCGACGAAAATGGTCGTGAAAAAGCACTCTTCTCCGGCGATACGCTTTTCATCGGCGATGTCGGACGACCTGACCTCGCGCAGAAAGCCGCTGACATGACCCTACAACAATTAACTGAAACGCTTTTTGATTCGCTCCGGAACAAGATTATGACACTGCCGGACGATGTCACCGTGTACCCTGCCCATGGTGCAGGTTCGGCTTGCGGCAAAAATATGTCCAAAGAAACCGTTGACACCTTGGGCCATCAAAAACTGACCAACTACGCCCTCCGCGCCAACATGACCAAAGGAGCGTTCGTCAAGGAGGTAACCACGGGTCTTGTTGCCCCTCCCGGTTATTTCCCCCTGAATGTTGCGATGAACAAACAAGGATATGACAGCATAGACACCGTCATCTCACGCGGTAAGCGCGCGCTGTCTCCCCGTGCTTTTGCCGTTGCTGCAACGGAAACAGGGGCGCTGGTGCTGGACACCCGCGATGCGAAAATATTTGCCAGGGGATTCATTCCCAACGCCATCAACATCGGCATTGATGGCAATTTTGCACCTTGGGTGGGTGCGCTTATTCCGGATATTAAACAACAAATTCTCTTGGTCACCCAGCCTGGTCGTGAAGAAGAAGTAATCACACGCTTGGCAAGGGTCGGATATGATTACTGCATCGGTTACCTCGAGGGCGGTTTTGATGCTTGGAAAACTGCCGACATGGAAATAGACCATGTTGGGCGCGTTACCGCAGCCAAACTGGCGGAAATTATTGCCGAAACGCCAGAAACACCGTTGTTCGATGTCCGCAAAGAAAGTGAGTACTTCAGCGAACACGTGACCGTAGCGGAAAACGCGCCGCTGGATTTTATCAACGAATCCATGCTGAAGATCCCAAAAGATAAAACAGTGTATGTCCACTGCGCCGCTGGTTATCGATCCATGATTTTTGTCAGTATCCTGCGTGCTCGCGGCTATCACAACCTGATGGATGTAGTGGGTGGTTTTGATGCACTCAAAACAAGCCATAAATTCACGGTAACAGACTACGTTTGTCCGAGTACCATGTTGTAATTGATGGCACAGCCACCAACCTAATCCTCTCCACACAACATGCTTTTTTTATAAGGGTTGCCGGCGAAACCGGCAACCCTTTTTTCATGCCACCCCGTGCCATAAACCCCTCCATTCAGCGTGCCATGCTAACCAGTTACTAAAAAATAAGTTTGAAAAGCACGGAATCACCATCTTTGCCTCCTCTAACTTTCTTAAACAAATGGATATACTGATTCAGCCATGGCCTTGGTGGGCCGCAGGTATTGTCATTGGCCTTACCGTTCCTGCCCTGCTGGTACTGGGAAACAAGCACTTTGGACTGTCGGCCAATCTGCGGCATCTTTGCGCTGCATGTCTTCCTGCCAACATCAAATTTTTTAAGTACGACTGGAAAAAAGAGATATGGAACTTGTTTTTCGTGGGTGGGATTATCGGTGGCGCCGTCATTGCCTCTACCCTATTGGCCAATCCAGCACCCGTAAAAATCGCTCCTGCACTGGCAGCTGATCTACAGCAGTATGGTATTACTGATTTCAGCGGCACCGTACCATCCCAGTTGTTTTCTTGGGAAAGCCTACTTTCATTGCGAGGTTTTATCATGCTTGTTTTGGGTGGTTTTCTGGTTGGTTTTGGTTCCCGGTACGCCGGAGGCTGTACGAGTGGTCATGCCATCATGGGCCTTTCCAATCTGCAAGTACCGTCCCTGATCGCCACCATTTTCTTCATGGTCGGTGGATTTATCATGGCCAACCTGATCATGCCCCACCTACTGGCACTCTGACACAGACCAACGACAACCCATTCTCGCTTTAACGAAAAGTCATGACAGCAAAAAAAACAACACTGGAACCCCATACCGATTTTGAAGTGCGCTCGCTCGACACCATGTGCATCAACGAATCGCAACTCGTACACCCATGGTGGTATAACCTTAAATACACCGCTGTAGGGGTTATTTTCGGCATTGCTTTCGTGAAAGCCGAGATTATCTCATGGTTTCGCATTCAAGAAATGTTCCGGCTTGAGTCCTTTCACATGTATGGGGTCATTGGAACCGGTGTGATATTGGGTATGATCTCTGTTTGGCTCATCAAAAAATATAAAATCAAGACTGTCCACGGAGAACAAATACAATTTCACAGCAACCGCTTCAACAAAGGTCATATCATTGGCGGCACCCTCTTTGGCCTCGGTTGGGCCATGACCGGTGCTTGCCCCGGCCCGCTGTTTGCCCAAATGGGTACCGGTGCATTCATTGTTGGCGTTGTACTGTTGAGCGCCATTGGCGGGACATGGGTATATGGGTATTTTCGGGAACAACTGCCCCATTGAGCGAAAACACTGCTGTTTACAACTCGGCATCCCACCAGCAAACACCCCACGACAACCAAAAGTAGTGTTGCCGCGCCCGACAAATGGCCCTGCACACTATTTACGTGTGCTATTGTTGCGTTTTCGGTGTAACATAGGATTTTAACCGCAGAAAACGTCCCAAAAGGATATTCCCGACCTATTGTGGCGTGTTTTTTCGCCGGCCAAGACCAAGATTGCGTCACACAAAATTTACAGTTGCCGTAGCTTTTATTTCAGAATAGTTGTTTGTTACATTACTTTTATGCCCACAATAACAAAACAAATCGGCATGAAAACAACAGTAATATCAAGTGAAATTCAGCAATTAGAAACTTACAGTAAACAAGGTGATAGCTACACCGACAACAATGGCCGATACGGGTGGCGAAATCCCATTCGGACAGACACTGGAAGTTTGCTCACCGGGCTCGTTATCTCCACCGCGCCGAAACACATCCTCGAAATCGGTACCGGACATGGATTGTCAACACTGTACCTCGCAAGCGGTTTAGAGGTGCCGTACGCTGCAACCATTGATTCCATAGAATTTGACCCGGGGGTAGCGGCCAGCACCCAAGCGCGCATGAACGACTGTAAGGCCCCCGTCACGGTACACACGGGAGACGCACTAGACGTAATTGCACAGTTGGAAGGGTATTTCGACCTCGTTTTTTTGGATGCACAAAAAAATATGTACCTGTCTCATTTATTGGCCTTGATGGCACGTAACCTGATCGGTGCCGGTACGGTAATCTTGGCAGACAATGTTGTAGACAGACAAGTTGAATGCCAATCGTTCCTCGACTGGTTTGTTGACGAAGGCATCAACCATGAAATTATTCCCACGGAATGCGGATTACTCGTTGCAAGATTGTAGGAATGAGATGAATAATAGCCATCAACAAAGTCAACTAAAAATTTTCCAACCCTTGGAACTGTTGGGCGAACAGGGGTTTTTACACCACCGGTGGAAGGGGAAAATGTATCCACCATTCATTGATCCTAGGGCTATTGAAGGTCTAACAAATTCCTGGGATACAGACGAACACGACGTGTTCATCAGCACACATCAAAAAGTTGGTACCCACCTGACCAAGAAATTCGTGGTAGAAATACTGCGCTTGGCGCTGGAATACCCGCCAGGCAACCCGATGGCCACCGGTGATATTGGCCATCACACAGTGCCCTGGCCCGAAGTAATGGTTTCACAACACGGAATCGATAGTTTCCACGAATTTTTGACACGTACTGCCGGTTATCCGCGGGTTTGGTACACCCATTGTTTTTTGGAGGATCTACCCTCCCGACAAATACACCCGAAGTCAAAATTTATCGTGGTCATCAGAGACCCTCGGGGTGCCGCAGTTTCGCAGTACTTTTTTTACAAGTCCCACCCGCTACTGGCAGTTTCCCCAAATTTGAGTATGGATTTGTTTGTAGATATGTTTGTAGCAGGTGATCTTTATTTCGGCGATTACCATCTGCATGCATTGGGTTGGATTGAGAACAAAGGCCTGCCAATTGCCAAAGAAAACCTGTTGGTGCTCCAGTATGAAGATCTTGTAGAGAAAAAAATGGAAGTCGCCAGTGTATTGGCCACTTTTTTGGTTCCCGGGCACAACCTGACGGCTGCACAACTACTCCAAGTTGCCAACAGCACTGAATTTCAGACCATGAAAAATGCTATCGTCGATAATCCCGGAAGTTTTCATTTCAACCCGAACACTTTTTTCCGTTCTGGTCAGACTACTGATTGGGAAAACCACCTTTCTTCCGCTGCTGTCGAAGCGATAGATAACAAAACCCGTGCAGTGTGGGGTGGAGCAAGCCTGACGTACCCAACCCTAGATGCAACGTAACACGTTGATCGACGAATTTTTGGCCCATTAAAGCCGTTATTTTTATCCGATGAATTCACCTAAATCAATACAAAACCATCATGGCATACAACCCAACAGACAATGTGGCTGAAATATTAACCCGCGACCTTGGCATCATCGCCGACGAAGTGCGTGCCACAATTGATGCACAACTTTGGCTGGCAGTACCGGGTGTGACCAATTCCGTTGGTACCCTTGCATTGCATATTTGCGGAAATTTGCACCATTTCATTGGCAGCATTTTGGGGCATGATGGCTATTTGCGGGACCGGGAAGCTGAATTTAGCCTCCGAGACATCCCCAAAGTAACCTTGTTGGAAAAAATCGCCGCAACACAGACCGCAGTAATGGAAGCCCTCGATGGTTTTGACCCTGTCAACCTGCAAGAGCCCATGCCAGATACACCACCTCAACACAAGGGTCGGACGATTGGTTTTTTCCTAATACAACTTTGCTGCCATACCTCCCGTCACCTTGGGCAAATGAATTATCTGCGGCGCATACTGACTTCGGGCGCGGAGGCGTAATGTACGGGTTAAGAGGTGGGAAACATGTCGTTTTGCCCATGACTTTGAGTGTAATTATTGCAGCAATAAACACTATTTTAGGCTAATAATTTTGGTTTTGCAGTACCAAACAATTGTTTTGCTGTTGGGATATGCTAAATATATTTAAAAAATCGCAACTGGTTAGGTGGCACGCTAACCAGTTACAAAAAATCGAGCCTTTAGAGAGCTTGTTCGGAAATTGGATTGACATACTTACAGATCCGACCATCATACATAATCCCCTTTGACACCGGTATGAATGTACCCTTTTTCCACAACATGAAGACAATGGTAAATTCTCGAAGGGTGGTGAAAAAAATATCCGCGAGATTTGTTTTGGGGGGTTTTTTTTTAGAATATTGTGCTTTTTATTCTTTTTAGACGTTCTAAATCAAGTGGATATTAAGTATGAAAGTCGTAATACTGGCCGGCGGACTCGGCACAAGAATTTCTGAGGAAACAGATATACGACCCAAACCGATGGTGGAGATTGGTGGAAAGCCGATTTTGTGGCATATTATGAAAATATATGCCTCACAAGGATTCAATGAATTTGTTGTGTGCTTGGGTTACAGAGGTTATGTGATCAAGGAGTACTTTGCCAACCTGTTTCTGCATCAAAGTGACATCACCATAGATTTGGAGAACAATAAGATTGAAGTGCACAATCGAGACACCGACAATTGGAAAATAACGTTGGTTGATACGGGACGAGATACGATGACTGGCGGTCGCATCAAACGGATTCAAAAGTATATCGGACAGGAACGATTCATGCTTACGTACGGTGATGGTTTGAGCAATATTGCATTGAGTTCACTGATTGAATTTCACGAATCACATGGGAAAGCCTGTACGGTTACCAGCGTTAAGCCTGATGGGCGTTTTGGCGTTTTGGGTATCGATGACAACCATCAAGTGTACCATTTCAATGAAAAAAGTGCCGACGATGTTTCTTGGATCAACGGAGGTTTTTTTGTCTGCGAACCCAACGTGTTTGACCTTATTGAAAATGATCAAACAATTTGGGAACGAACGCCCTTGGAAAGCCTTGCGCTGAAAGGTGAATTATTGGGTTTCAAGCACCATGGTTTTTGGAAACCCATGGATTCGTTGAAAGACAAAAATGACCTGAACACCCTTTGGGATTCAGATAACGCACCGTGGAAAATATGGACATAAGAAAGACGCTTGCACACTTTCAAGGGAAAACTGTTTTTATCACAGGACATACTGGATTTAAGGGGTCTTGGATGACCTACTTGTTGGCATCCCATGGTGTTCGAGTCGTGGGATATGCACTTTCACCCAACACAACCCCCAATTTGTTTGATCAATTAAATTTAAGTCATTCATGTGAGTCCATCATCCAAGATATCAACCATCTGACTGAACTCACAAAGGCGATTGTAAAAGCTCAACCAGATTATATTTTTCACTTGGCGGCACAGCCTTTGGTTCGATATTCGTATCAAAATCCGATAGAAACGTTTGCTACCAATGTCATGGGGACTGCAAATCTATTAGAGGCGTGTAAGTCCCTGCGTAAAAAATGCTCCGTGGTATGCGTCACCACAGATAAGGTGTATCAAAACCGAGAATGGGTTTATCCTTATCGGGAAACGGATACGTTGGGGGGACATGATCCCTACAGTGCCAGTAAAGCGGCGGCTGAAATTGTGATTGATTCGTATAGAAAGTCATTTTTTAGTGCGGGTTCGATTTCAATCGCTTCGGCACGTGCGGGAAATGTTATTGGCGGTGGCGATTGGTCGGAAGATCGCTTGATCCCGGATATTGTGAGAAGTATTGCTCGTGGTGAAGCAGTTGTGCTGAGAAACCCCCATGCCGTACGTCCATGGCAACACGTTTTAGACCCCATTTTTGGTTATCTGCTGCTTGCAAAAAAAATGGATGAAAGTGAACATGAATTTTGTGAATCATGGAATTTTGGGCCAGCCAATCATGACGTAAAATCAGTTAGCGAAGTTGTAAATAAATTTTGTGAAGTTAACTTATCAAATCCGGTCTTTATCAAAGACTCTAACAATAATCCACACGAAGCCAATACTTTGAAGTTAGATATTTCAAAATCTATTGCTCGTTTAACATGGCGGCCAAAATTCAACTCCGATGATTCAATCATTTTAGCAGCCAATTGGTATAACCAATTTCAAAAAGGTATACCGGCAGTTAAGTTAGTGGCAGAAGATATAAAAGAATATTTACTAAAATAATTATTATGCGACCTTGCCCAATTTGTTCCAAAGGTAATGTATTATTGATTGAAATTATTCCACTGTTGGGCTATAATGATTACCCCATAAATGGCCCGTATATACTTTCCCAATGCGGTGATTGTGGATTTTATTATGGCAATGTTTCTGCTTCTCAAACTGATCTTGATAACTATTACATAAATCTTTCAAAGTATGAGAATATTGACACTATTGCTATGGGAAGTGGTGGGATAACCCCATTAGATCAAATGAGATTACAAAAGACATTTAGAAATGTTTTAAAATACATTAACGATAAAGCAATATCGATTTTGGACGTTGGTTGTGCCAATGGTGGCTTATTGCATGTTTTTCAATCCAATGGGTATTTGAATATCCATGGTAATGACCCATCACGTATTTGCGCGTTGAGGACAAAACAGAATTTGGGCTGTATCGTTTACGAAGGCTCTTTTTTTAAAGTTGATTTTGAAAGGACATTTGATTTAGTTACCGTGACGCATGTTTTGGAACACGTGATAGATGTTTTGGGTTTTATGCGTAAAATACTCAGTATATTGAATGAGGATGGGATTATCTATTTAGAGTGTCCTGATGCTAACAGTTATAATAAAGTGATACATTCCCCCAATCAGGAATTTAACACAGAACACATAAACCACTTTGATTCAAGTGATTATTATAATTTAGCATTTATATTGGATGTCGAGTATATTGATTCTGGTTCGATTTCATTTTCCACAGAAACCAATAATGAATATTTTGCAAGTTTTGGGGTTTTACGAAAAAGAAAAGTGGATCATTCAAATGATAAATTTAGGCGAGATTCAACAACTGATCATGCCATAAAAGATTATTTGAAATCATCTTTTATGGCCATGGTAAATTTATTAAATTGTAGCGAATTTAACAGAGGAAATAGAATATTCATGTATGGTATTGGCCAATTATCATTTAAGTTGATTGCTATGTTAGAGTCCATGAATTGTAATTTAATTTTATATGATGGTGATACTCGAAATAAAGGAAAAAAGATCGGTAATTATGTTGTTCAATATGGAAATGACATTGTGTTTGAAAATTTTGAAGCTGATGATGTAATTTTAATTTGCTCGATAATATCATTCACTTCTATAAAAAATAGTTTAATTACTTTTTTTAACGATTCCAAAAAAGTAGCGCCAAATTTCATATCTATTCAAGATTTAATGTAATTTTGAAACAATGACTAACTTTGATTATAAGAATATCGAATCGAACAGCTTACTTGAAGCATTGACAGCTGTTATTCAAAAAAATATCCATCAAGAGATTATTCCTGGTAGAGATTACATCCCTGTAACCGGGAAAGTGTTGGACGTGGATGATATTTTGCATGGTGTGGATGCTACACTGGATGCGTGGTTGACCACCGGGCGCTATGCAAAAGCTTTTGAGAAAGATTTCGCTGCGTACTTTGGAAGCAAAGCGGCTGTATTGGTCAATTCAGGTTCTTCTGCAAATTTGGTTGCATTTTACTCGCTTACTTCACCCAAATTGGGTGATAGAGCCATTAAACCAGGCGATGAGATCATTACTGTGGCCGCGGGCTTCCCAACGACGATTAACCCTATGATTCAGTTTGGTTGCGTCCCTGTCTTTGTAGATGTGGACATACCCACTTACAACATCAATGTGGCATTGCTAGAGGAAGCCATTACCCCAAAAACAAAAGCCATTATGATGGCCCATGCTTTGGGAAATCCTTTCAACTTGGCAGTGGTGACAGAAATTGCAGCGCGTTATAATTTATGGCTGATTGAGGATGACTGTGACTCGCTGGGAGCAACGTATAACGGCCAAAAAACTGGCACCTTTGGTGATTTGGCGACGGTTTCCTTTTATCCGGCACACCATATTACCATGGGTGAGGGAGGGGCCGTACTGGTAAACAATGTTCAATTGCTCAGAGCTGCTTGGAGCTTTCGCGATTGGGGCAGAGATTGTTACTGTGAAACAGGCAAAGACAATACTTGCAGGAAGCGATTTGATTGGCAACTGGGCGATTTGCCCTGTGGTTATGATCACAAATACACCTACAGCCACATTGGATTTAATTTAAAAGTAACTGACACTCAAGCGGCCATTGGATTGAATCAGCTCAGAAAAGCAGACCAATTTGTTGCTAAAAGAAGAGAAAATCACCGGTTGTTGTATGAACTGATGAAGCCATTGGAGGAGCATTTCATTTTGCCGGAGCCCACCCCCAATGCTGACCCAAGTTGGTTCGGCTTTATGCTCACCGTTCGCCCTGAGAGCAAACTCAATCGAAATGAGCTGGTGCAGTATTTGGAAAACAATAAAATTGGCACACGATTGTTTTTTGGTGGTAATATGCTGAAACAACCGGCATACCTGAATATCAATCACAGGGTTGTTGGAACTTTGGATAATTGCGATCTGATTATGAACAATTCTTTTTGGCTGGGCGTGTGGCCGGGATTGAATGAAGACCATTACTCATATATGAATGAACAATTAACGCGTTTTGTAACTGGTTAGCTCGAGTTTTTCAATATTTAACTGCTGAAAAAAAGATAAATTTCCACTGCAATGGAACTACCCAACGACATATCAAGTTGCCACCGGATCGTCTTGGAATTGGCTTCGACGACTGAGGCGATTACGCCTCAACTTGCAGGTTATGTTCAACAATTCGAAGCACAACGTGGTCAAATTGACCTATAGTAGCCACGCCTGAAAGAATTGGCATCGCAAATAAAGCGCAATAGCCGTATTTCTTGTCGTCTGCTTTCTTCGGACATGTACCGTCAAGAACCAGCTTTTCCGCGTGTTAAAGGCGTCCTTAGACTCAGGCGGTATCGAAACCTATCAGAGCAGAAATCTGCTAACCAGATACAAAAATCTTTTGTCTTACTTAAATTTGTTTCCTTATGAGAATTGCTGATTACATAGCTTCGGAGTTGTTAAAAATTACGAAGAGCTGTTACATGGTGACAGGAGGAGGTGCAATGCATTTAAACGATGCATTTGGAAAACAGGATTTTCAAATAACCTTTTGCCACCAAGAGCAAGCCTGCGCAATTGCCGCAGAAGCAGAAGCACGATTGACTCGCATACCAGCAGTTGTGAATGTCACAACAGGTCCTGGAGGTATCAATGCCATCAACGGTGTATTTGGGGCTTACGTAGATTCTATTCCTATGATAATAGTAAGCGGCCAAGTAAAAAGAGAAACGTTGACGCGTTCTTATAGCCATCAATGGCGGCAACTTGGAGACCAAGAAGTAGATATCGTTAAAATGGTGGAGGGGGTTACCAAATATGCTATTTGTATTATGGACCCAAATACCATCAAATATCACCTCCAGAAGGCGATATTTTTAGCTACCAATGGCCGTCCAGGCCCCGTTTGGATTGATGTTCCCATTGATATCCAAGCAATGGATCTTGATATAGATACCTTATCCGGCTTTGATTCAACACTGGATGAAGATGGCTTATTTGACACAGAACTTGTGTCCTATCAAGTGGAGGAGTTGATTTCAATGTTAAAACAAAGTAAGCGACCTGTATTATATGTAGGTTTTGGAATTTGGGCTTCCAATACACAAGCTGCGTTATTGGAATTTGCTGAATTATTTAACATTCCTGTGGTTACAACGTTCAATTCCAATGATATAATCCATGATGAGCACCCATCTTATGTGGGCCGGGGTGGAACAATTGGAAATCGAAGTGGTAATTTTGTTTTGCATTCCTCAGATTTGGTTATAGTTTTGGGGTCTCGACTTACTATTCGGATTGTGAGCTATAATTGGAATTCGTTTGCGCCAAACGCAAAAAAGGTTGGTGTTGATATTGATGCTTTGGAGCTGAATAAACCTACCTGTAATTTTGATGTTAAAATACACAGTTCTTTGAGTTATTTTTTTAAAATAATTAAAAATAAAATTGGTGATTTACAAGGTACTTCTTTCATTGAATGGTTGATTTGGTCAAAGCAACGACTCGCTAAATATCCAGTTTGCCTAGAAGAATATTGGGCGTCAACTACCTCGGTAAATCCATATTGTTTTATTGACGCATTATTTGATAATTTGAATGAAGGAGAGACCGTTGTTTGCGCTGATGGAACAGCTTGCGTAGTAACTTTTCAGGCAATGAAAGTAAAGAAAAATCAGCGAATTTTTCACAACAACGGTTGTGCTTCCATGGGGTATGAATTGCCTGCGGCAATAGGCGCCTGTAAAGTTGGGCGCGGAGACAGGGTTGTCTGTCTTGCTGGAGATGGGAGTATCATGATGAATATTCAGGAATTACAGACCATCAGTGGCAATAATTTACCCGTTCAAATATTTCTTTTAAACAATGATGGCTACCATTCCATTCGACAAACGCAAAGAAATTTCTTTAAAGATAATATCGTAGGATGTGGCATAGATTCAGGATTGACATTTCCCAGCTTTGAAAAAATTGCGCTCGCATTTGATTTTAAATATTTTAGGATAAACAATCATCAGGAATTATTAGAGCATTTGCCCAATATTTTAAATCAACCGGGTAGGTTTATTTGTGAAATCAAAATAGACTTAAATCAACACTTTAGCCCTAAATTATCCTCCAGAATTTTACCGAATGGTTCCATGGTTACGTCTTCCCTTGAAGACATGTGGCCTTTTTTAGATCCTGAAGAATTAAAAGAAAACGTAATGAATTAAAACTAGTTATCACGATTTTTTTTAATTTAGAACTGCTGAAAAAAAGATAAATTTCCACTGCAATGGAGCTACCCAACGACATATCAAGTTGCCACCGGATCGTCTTGGAATTGGCTTCGACAACTGAGGCGATTACACCTCAACTTGCAGGTTATGTTCAACAATTCGAAGCACAACGTGGTAAAATTGACCTATTGTAGCCACGCCTGAAAGAATTGGCATCGCAAATAAAGCGCAATAGCCGTATTTCTAGTCGTCTGCTTTCTTCGGACATGTACCGTCAAAAACCAGCTTTTCCGCGTGTTAAAGGCGTCCTTACGCTCAGGCGGTATTGAACCTATCAGAGCAGAACTCTGCTAACCAGTAACTTAATTTTACAATACTACACATGAAAACAAATCAAACATCCTCTATTACACGTCAGTTGTTTGAAACAAAGTCTATCTACCTTTATGGAGCAGGAACTATTGGCAAAGAAGTTGTAAACATATTGACAGATCAAGGATTAGTAGTTAAGAGTTTTATTGATAAAAAAATGCCTAGAACAAGCGTCGAAGGTATTTCAGTGCTGAAACCAGATGATGAAACTATTTCAACTCAAGAAAAAGAAAATTCACTGGTTATTTTATCTTTTTTCAATGCTTATGTTTCTGTTGTTGATATTATTAATTATTTAAAAAATATAGGTTGGACTAATATAGTCACATTTTTAGAATTTCACAACGAATTTTCATACGAATTGGGAAACCGATTTTGGCTAACTCGTATTGATTATTATACAGATAAAATAAAATTAATTGAATACGGATCAGCGTTGTGGGCTGATAGTAAAAGTAAAAATTTGTATGATTCTATTATTAACTTTAGGCTAACAATGGATTATAGTAAATTACCTGATCCTGAGCTCGATAAACAATATTTTCCAGAAGACGTACCTGCTTGGGAGTATCCTTTAAATTTTGTTGACTGCGGAGCATTTGATGGCGATACATTGCGTTACATGAAAAAAAATAAGCTTCGAACAAATAAGATCGCAGCATTTGAACCTGATTTATACAATTATAAATTACTGGTAGCTGAATGTAGTATGTTAGAGCAAGAAATTAGTTTATTCCCATGTGGTGTTTGGAGTAGTTCTACACAGTTAAAATTTAATTCAGGCGGTGGATCAGGGAGTGCGTTGAATACTAACGGCAATACTGTAATTCAATGTGTCAGCATTGATGAATGCCTAATAAATTTTAAGCCGAATTTAATTAAAATGGATATTGAAGGAGCCGAATTTGCAGCATTGATAGGTGCAAAAAATACAATAATTTCGCATAAACCGGGGCTTGCGATTTGTTTATACCACAATCCAGAGCACATTTGGCAAATACCACTTTTGATAAAAAGTTGGAATTTGGATTACACATTTTACTTAAGGTGTCATTATTTTAGTGGGTTTGAACTGGTTATGTATGCGATACCCAGTAGAACTCCGTGAGTTAAAGGTATGTAGCTTTTGTAACTGATTAGTGGTCGCTTTGTATGACAAAAGATGGCTACTTTTGGTCCAGTCAGCGTGCCACCTAACCAATTACAGTTAATACAGCAAAAAAATTATCACCTCAACAACTAACATATCGAGACTTACTGGCACATGAAACTTTCTGATTATATTTTCTATAAACTTGTTACTTCTACTATAGATACGGTTTTCCTAGTTACTGGTGGTGGGGCAATGCACTTAAATGATTCTATTGCTAGAACTCCAGGAATTAATTTTGTTTGTAATCATAATGAACAGGCATCTGCAATAGCTGCTGAAGGTTATGCTCGGGTGAAAAACAAACCAGCGATTGTAAATGTAACCACTGGACCTGGGTCAATTAATTCTTTGAATGGTGTTCATGGTGCATTTACGGATTCTATTCCAATGATTGTGATTTCCGGACAAGTAAAGAGAGAAACTTTGATGACTACATATAATATTGAAGGGCTAAGACAGTTAGGGGACCAAGAAGTGGATATCATTGATATGGTAAAGGGTATTACAAAGTACTCAGTAGAAATTACGGACCCAAATACAATCAGATTTCATTTAGAGAAAGCAATATATTTGTCAACCCATGGAAGGCCCGGGCCGGTGTGGTTGAGTATCCCCGTTGATGTACAGGCGGCAGAAATTGAAATCAATCACTGCAAAGGTTTTGAACCAGTAACATCAATCCAAAACCCCATAAAAGTTGCAGAAGACATTGATACTATTGTTGGAAAAATATTAGAAGCAAAGAGGCCAATAATTATCGGCAGTACAGGCATTAGAATTGCGGACGCCTTGGACGAATTTGAGCATTTTACAGATTTGACAGGAATACCTGTAGTAACGGCATGGTCACATGATATAATTCATCATAATCATCCGCATTATATCGGTAAGCAAGGTTCAATTGGAGATAGAGCGGGAAATTTTGCGGTACAAAATTCTGACTTAGTAATTATTATTGGCAGTCGAATGCCAATTAGACAGATTAGTTATAATTGGGAAAATTTTGCGCGCGAGGCATTTATTATTCACATTGATATCGATCCGGCGGAATTAAAAAAACCTTTTTTGAAAGCGGATTTTCCCCTTATATATGATGCTAAATTTATTTTAAGCGCTTTAAATGAAAATATTGAAAAATCAAATATAAAATTCGATTTTAAAAATTGGTTAAACTGGTGTATCGAGAGAAGGATTAAATATCCTGTGCTACTAGCACATCATCAAGACCCATCAAGGCCGATCAATCCATATTATTTTATCTCAACTCTTCAGTCAATGCTGGCTGAAAATGATGTGATAGTATGTGGTAATGCTACAGCGTGTATAGTGCCCTTCCAAACATCAAATATCAAGAAAGGACAGCAATTATTTAGTAATTCAGGATCGGCTTCTATGGGGTATGACCTGCCCGCAGCCATTGGAGCTGCAATTGCAGATCCAAACAGGAGAATAATATGTTTTGCTGGTGATGGAAGTATACTAATGAATATTCAAGAGTTACAAACAATAAAGCACTATAATTTAAATATTAAAATTATAGTGCTGGATAACAATGGATATCTTTCAATAAAGTCAACTCAAAAAAACTTTTTTGGTTTAGAAATTGGAAGTTCAAGTGAAAATGGGATTAGTTTTCCAGATATGGTTAAAGTTGGAAACGGATTTGATATACCGTCTCATAATATAGTTAAGTTTGATTTCAAAGATGAATTATCAAAGTTAATTGCTGTTAATGGCCCTATTCTTATCAACGTTAAACTTGATCCGCTTCAAATGTTTGAGCCGAAATTGAGTTCTAAAAAACTATCCGATGGAAAAATGGTCTCTGCACCGTTGGAAGATATGTTTCCATTTTTACCAGAAAAAGAGTTGCAATCAAATATGATAGTGAAGTACACCCCAAAAATTTAATAGCATGACTAATTAAATATAGCGTGACTAATTTGGACCTAGTGCCGCGTCCAGTGAATGGCCCCTGAATTGGGGAGGCAAATTTTTTCCTTCATCAAGGCGTGAGGAGGGCTCAATACGGGATATTGTA